>NZ_LZMB01000218.1 GCF_001673555.1 Mycobacterium sp. 1165178.9
CGCTATCACCGGCGCTAGCTTCTTTCTGACTCACCTACGCCGTGCCGGAAGCGACCGCCCGCCCGCGCCGCCGCGACCGGACCTTGCCCAGCGCCTGCTCCCAGGCGAGCAAGGTCGTGGCCTTCACGTTGGCGGGTTTCACGCTGTCGCGGGAGAGCAGCGCCGTCGCGGCGGCGCGGGCGGGCGGTCGCTTCCGGCACGGCGTAGGTGAGTCAGAAAGAAGCTAGCGCCGGTGATAGCGCTTCGCGCGCAAGCACTATCGCCCCGAGCGAGTAGGCGTCAGGCGCCGGGCTGCAGGATTTCCGTCGTGGCGAGCTGCCCGCCGGCCTGCATCCAGGCCGCAACGACACCGGGAGCGTCACGGTCTGGGTTGTAGATGTCTTCCTCACTGGAGAACAGCCCGTCACCCGCGTAGACCAGCCGGGTCCAGTTCGGGAACCAGAACGGTTCCCCTTTCGGGTCGGTCGGGTGATCCAGCAGGTTCTTGATCATGACGACGACGGCGTCATTGTCGTCGTCATGAGCTACCCAGTCATTGGGAAAACGCATATGCGGGAAGGGCGCCATCACCGCGACGATCCAGTCGCGGACCGCCTCGCGCCCGTGAAAGACACCGTAGTGATGCTCGGTGTAGGTGACATCCTCGGTGAACAGGTCCGCAAACGGTCGCCAGTCGCCCGAGGCGCTGCACCCTTCGACCACTTTGGTGTAGTTATCGACGGCGTTATCGATTTCTGCCCTACTGAATTTGCCCATAGCGGACACACTAGAACGTGTTTCGGTTTTGGGCCGCTCGTATGAATGGGGATCTCGGATGAACGTCATGGACTTGTTCAGCCTGCGCGGCAAGAGCGCGTTGGTCACCGGGGCGTCCAGCGGTATCGGCAGGAAGGTGGCTCAGGCCTACGCGCAAGCCGGCGCCGACGTGGCCGTCGCGGCCCGGAACGTCGAGGCCCTCGAAAGCGTCGCCGCCGAGCTGGCGGCGGAAGGTGCCGGCAAGGTGGTGCCGATCCGGTGCGACGTGACCCGGCCCGAGCAGGTGAACAGCATGGTGGATCGGGTGGTCGCGGAGCTGGGCGGCATCGACGTCGCGGTGTGCAACGCCGGCATCATCACGGTGGTGCCGATGCTGGAGATGTCGCCCGAGGAATTCCAGCGCATCCAGGACACCAACGTGACCGGTGTGTTTTTGACCGCGCAGGCGGCGGCCCGGGCGATGGTGGCCCAGGGGCGCGGCGGCGTCATCATCAACACCGCCTCGATGTCGGGCAGCATCATCAACGTGCCACAACAGGTCGGCCATTACTGCGCCTCCAAGGCGGCCGTCATTCACATGACCAAGGCGATGGCAGTCGAATTGGCGCCGCACAACATTCGGGTCAACAGCGTCAGCCCCGGCTACATCCTGACCGAGCTCGTCGAGCCGTTGACGGAGTATCACCGTCAATGGGAGCCGAAGATACCGCTCGGTCGCATCGGCCGCCCCGAAGAGCTCATCGGCCTCTACCTCTATTTGGCCAGCGAGGCTTCCAGCTATATGACCGGTTCGGACGTCGTGATCGACGGCGGATACACCTGCCCGTAGCTCACCGGACCAGCTGGGGGCGGCCGAAGCGCGTTCGCACACCGCACGAATACAGCGCGCGTAACCGCTCGCCGGCCGCACGCACCCCGGCTGCCTCCACTAGTTCGCTGTCCAGCTCGACAATCTCGGCCGCGCGAAGCGGCCACGCCCCGTGCTCGTTCGGCGCCCACCACGTCCGGCCCGCCTTACGCGTATGTGCTCCCCAGCGGGCGGTGAGCCAGATCTCCAGCGGCGTCGGTTCGACCACTTCGCCTACGGCGATCTCGATCCGGCTGCGTAAGCCGCGCCGAGGCCATCGGCGCACGCTGTCATACGCGACGCGGCCGCCGTCGTGCCGCATCCGCATCCTGGCCCAGGTGTACGGGACGCCGAGGCCAATGCGGGTGATCGGCACGACGGCCAAGCGCGCAGTTTCCAGCGAGCGGAAAAGCACACCGTGACGTCCGGCGTCGTCGATCGAATACAGACGGACGTTGGTCTCCAGGAAGCTGCCGAAGTACGGAAGCGGAACTGCGGAGCCGACTTTGGTGCTGCCCATGGCAAACGGGACGAGCCCGACGTAGGTCAGCCCGTCTGCGAAGACGTCGGGACGGGTGCCGGGTGGGTACATCGCTTCCACGCTTTCAGGGCGCACCGGCCAATGGATGAAGGTCAGATCTCGCCAGCGCTGGTCGAACGTCACCGGCCTGGGAAGCGGCGGCGGAGTCAGCGGATAACCCTCGAGGCCATGCCGCCCGTTTGGTTCGGCGGCCGGCGGTCCGGGTGTCGCGGTCATCCGATCGCCGGCCCTATCGCTCCAGCTCGCCGGAGATTCCGCGCTCGAGGTTCGCCTGCGTGGTGGATGGCAGCACGAGCAGGCCGTCGAGCTCGTTGCGGGCCACATCGTATGCGCGTTGGCGTTCGTGCGAAGCCGCCGCCGGGTCGGCCGCGACTCGTAACAGGCTCTGCGCCCGCGCAATTCGCTGCTGATCCGCCCGGGAGAAATCGTTGCGGCGTCTACGGATCGCTTCGGCCTCGGCGGCGTTGAACGCCGTGACGTAGTCCTCGACGGCGGCCATGTATTGCGCGGCACCCTCGCGGTCGTCGAGCAGATCCTCGGCCTTGATGGGGCGCAGGAAGTCGGCTCGCAGCTTGGCTTTGTGGAACGCGATCGTGTTTGCGTCGCGCATGTCTGTCATCAGCGGGAAGTCCAGCAATTTGGCGACGTCGAGTTCGTATTCGAGCCAGCGCGCATCCGTGCGGCCGTGCTCGTCCAGTACGCGGCGGACCGAGCGCCACTGCGCGGCCTGATTCACCCCGGCACCGTCGGGGGCGGGCGGGTCCGGTGGTCGTGTCCGGTCCATGTCCTGCGATTGCGCATCGGTGCGCCGTCGGCCGAACGCGCGCACGGCGGCCACGATCGCGCCCGTCAGAGGCAGGATGACGATCAACAGCTCCGCCAACCGAAATAGCAAGCCCACATGGCCAGGATGCCACCCGCAACGGCGATCGTTTGGTCAACTTTGTGGGCGCACCCCGAGCACATCGCGAAACAACGCCTGTCTTAAGGCCAGTTCACGCGGATCGCTCCAGAGGTGAAACCCGAGCCGGTTCATCACGTAGGCGAACCCGATGCCGGTGTCCGGGTCGGCACATCCGAACGATCCGCCGAAGCCCGGGGTGCCGAAAGCCTTGCCCGACGACCCGAACACGAACTGCGGGACGGGCTTACAGAAACCGAGTGAATATGCCACATCGATGTGCATCACCTTGTCCCGCACGCCGTGGCTCGGTGGCATCGCCGGTGCGGCCAGCGCGTCGCGTACGGCGTTGCTGAGTGCAACCTCGCTACTGCCGCAAGCCACGCTGCCGTACATGCGTGCGACCGACCTGGCGGTACCGATGCCGTTCGCCGACGGGATCTCGACCGTCCTGACGTCGTCGCGGTTGTAGTCCCCATTGAAGGGGTTGACGCCACGCGGCACCGCGATGGTGCGTGCCGTCAGGCCGACCGGGTTGAGCGACGCGCCAACGAACCCGGGCGGCATGACGCCCAGATGCAGCATCGTTTCCGCGCGCGCCCAATTGTGGATATGGGCGACTCGGGTGCGGTCGACCGACTCGGGAAGCCCGATGTACAGGTCCAGTCCCGCCGGCGTGACGATCTCGTCGGCCATGAACCGGCCCAACGTGCGTCCGGCCGGATCGGTCCGGCGGATCAACTCGGACTCGTACCAGCCGAGCGTGATCGCGTGGTATCCGTGCCGGGTGCCCGGTCGCCAGGCCGGCACCTGGGCCGCCAGGATCGGCGATAGCCGGCGCGGATCGGCCACGTCGGCCAGCGTCGGCTTCGGTTTCAGCGCGCAGACCCCGGCCTGATGCGCCAGGAGTTGGCGGACGGTGACATCGCGCTTGCCCGCTTGCGCGAATTCTGGCCAGTAGTCGGCGACCTTGGCGTCGTAAGAGATGAGCCCGCGGGATACCGCCGTCGCCACGACCAGGGCAGCGACGCCTTTGGTCGTAGAGAACATATTCACCATCGTGTCGGCCTGCCACGGATCCTTGGTCAGCCCGTTGCGGTAGCCGCCCCACAGGTCGACTACCTTGACGCCATCGCGATAGACGGCGACGGCCGCACCGACTTCGGCGCCGTCGCGAAAGGTCGCACGAAAAGCGTCGGCCACCTTGCCGTAGCCTGCCTCCACGTCGCCGCCGATCGACTCCGGCGACACCCTCAACTTGAGAACCATCTCTCGCCTCCGAGTGGAGACTAGCCAGCCGGGTACGCGCACAGGGCCTTTTGAGCGTTCGGCCCGCCGATCAGCGGACGCCCAGGGTGCCGCCGAGGTATTCCGCCAGGCAGGCCCTGCGAGCCAGCTTGCCGCTCGTCGTCCGTGGGATAGCGCCGGCCGGCAGGAGGCGCACGTCTGACAGGTTCAGACCGTGCCGCTGCGCGACCGCCGCACGGATTGACTCGATCGCCGGCTGTGGGTCCTGCCGGCTGGTGCCCGCGGCGCGTTCGGCGACGACGACGAGCCGGGCGGCACCCCGAGCATCGCCGTCCGGGATGGCAAACACCGTCACGTATCCGCGCCGGACGATTTCGGACGCCTCGGCCACGGTGGCCTCGATGTGTTGCGGGTAGTGGTCGCGGCCGTCGATCGTCACGAGGTCCGCGATCCGGCCGGTCACATACAGCTCACCGTCGAGATACACGCCCAAGTCGCCGGTGCGCAGCCAAGTGCGGTCCAAATCGGCGCCCTCCGCATGGCTGCCGTCGGCGAGCCGCGATTGGAGCACGGCGCCGAATGCCCGCCGCGTCTCGTCCGGCAGGCCCCAGTAGCCGCGGCCGACATTGTTGCCCGCAACCAGATTTCGCCCACCGCACCGTCCCGCAACTCGGATCCGCTTGCGGTATCGACGATGACGGCCCATTCGCTGCGCGCGACCTGGCCGCACGACACCTGCGGCACGGCGTTTGGGGAATCCGCGTCGACGCGCACCGCGTGCCCTGCGCCCAGCCGTTCCCGGTCGAAGTACGCCGCCGTCGCTTCCGCGGAAGGGGCGATGGTCGCGACGAACAACGTGCCCTCGGCGATCCCGTAGGACGGTTTGAACGCGGTCTTCGGCAACCCGTACGGCGCAAACGCCTTGTTGAAGGTCTTCATGGCGTCGATGCTGACGGGTTCGGAGCCGATGATCATTACCACGTTTCGCAGATCGATGTCTGCACCGCGGCTGGGCAGTCCGCGCTGAGCGGCCCACTCGTAAGCGAAGTTCGGCGCGGCGGTGACGACGTTCCCCTGCCGGGACCCGTCGGACAGGGCCTGGATCCATCGCTGGGGCCGCCGGACGAACGCGGTCGGTGACATCAGCGTGGAGTGGCCGCCGTAGACGGCCGGGAAGCCGATCATCGACAGACCCATGTCGTGGTACAGCGGTAACCAGCTGACGCCGTGAGTGTTTCGGTCCAGCAGATCGATGGACAGGATCATCTGCACCAGGTTGGTGCCCACCGCGCGATGAGTGATTTCGACACCCACCGGCGGCCGGGTCGAGCCTGATGTGTACTGCAGGTGCGACACGTCGTCCATGCCGATCTCGGTAGGCACGAACGACTCCCCCGCCGAGTCGGGTATTTGACGATCGCGATGACGTCCGGCCGGCGCAGGTGCGGGTGGCCGTCCAGAAACTTCTCCACCGCCTCTCGCGCGGGTGTCGTCGTTAGTACGACGGTGGGCTCGGAATCGCGCAGCGCGGTATCGAGCCGCTCGGCGTGGCCGGGCAGTTCCGGGGCGAATAACGGGACTGCAATGGTCCCGGTCTTGACCGCCGCGTAGAAGCCGGCGACATAGTCGATGCCCTGCGGTGCGAGGACCGCAACACGCTCACCGCGACTGGCGGCCTGCTGGATGCGGGCGCCAATGGCTTCCAGCCGGATACCGAACCGCCTCCACGTCACCTCTTCGGCATCACCATCGGCCGACCGGCTGTAATCGAGATAGCGATACGCCACGGTGTCACCGACGTTCGCGATGTTGCGGTCGATGAGCGATATCAGGTTGACCCCGGGCGGCAGCACGACACCGCCCGCCGCGTCCAGGCAGTCTTCGATCCGAAGTATGCCATCTGGGCCGTCCTGCCCGAAATCGCGAATCATGCCTGCAGTCTAGGCAAGCCGATGCGAACGTCGCCGCCGGCGAATCGGCAAACATTAAGAGCGGCGGGCGCATTCGCCGTTTCCGGCAGACGTTCGATCACCGGGCGTGTGGCGACGGTCAACCCGATCCGGCCGACGCCTACCGCGGGCGGTAGCCTACCCGCGAGCGGCGTCCAGGGCCGTGCGTTTGCTACCACCAGGAGTTGTCATGCCGGGCCGCAACTATTCCTTTGAAATCACCCGCACCAGCAGTGCGCCCGCCGCGACGCTGTTCCGGCTGGTGGCCGACGGAGCCAATTGGTCGCGGTGGGCCAAGCCGATCGTGATGCACTCGAGCTGGGCCCGCGAGGGCGATCCCGCCCCGGGCGGCATCGGGGCCATCCGCAAGGTGGGCATGTGGCCGGTCTACGTGCAGGAGGAAACGGTCGAGTACGAGCAGGACCGTCGCCACGCCTACAAGCTGGTCGGTCCGCCCAGCCCGGCCAAGGACTACGCGGGCGAGGTGGTCCTTACGCCGAATGCGGCCGGCGGAACCGACATTCGCTGGACCGGGTCATTCACCGAAGGCGTTCGCGGGACGGGCCCGATCATGCGTGCGGCGATGGGCGGAGCGGTCAGGTTTTTCGCGGGCCGACTGGTGAAGGCGGCCGAACGCGAATCCAACGGCGGGCGATAGTTTTCCGCACAACGCATGACGGCCGCGCAAAAGCGGCCGCCACGCTTCGATTCACGAGTTACGGGTTGTTGAACTGGTTCTCGTAGGTTTGTTGCTGCTGCATGTCCTGGTTGAACTGCTGTTGGGCCTCGTCGTTTTGTTCTTGGGCCTGCTGCATGGACTGTTGCAGCTGCTGTTGCCGGGCTTGATCGTCGTTATCATCGGCAGCCAAGCCGCCGCCGGCGAGACCGGGTGGCGCCAGGGGTGACTGGGCCATGTCCGTCAGGCGGACTGCTCCGAATTTCGGCGTGGTTCCGGTGGCCCGGGGCTGCGCGGCGTCGTACCCGGCCAGGGTTGCCACGGCCGCGGCGCCCGCGAGGAAGAGGTGCAGCAATCGCCGACGCCAACGCCATCGGGCGGCGATCGTCGGGTGAGGGATGTTGGTGGTCATCCTTCAGGTATGCGCCGCGTCATTAGTTACCCCCTGAGCTGCGGCTGTCACCTCGATATGAAGCCGGACGACGGCCGCCGACTACGCACCGCCTCGGCCACGTCTATCGACAGCAGCGATACCGATTCAGGCTGGCACTTGGAGTAGGAATTCCCAACCTGAGTGCGGCGGCAGATGTTCACCGCGCGAGGCATCCGCAATGTCTGTGGATGGCACCCGCTCCTGAGCTCGAGCTGCGCGGCGAAGATCCGCCAAGCGGACGGCCGCGACCATCTGCAGATCCTGATCGATGTCGCGCATCGTGTGTCGTCTTAACATGAGGCCGGTCCCCTCCAGAGCGATGGTCGCCCCGATTTCTTGCGATTACCCAGCTGGAATGGGTTTTAAGCGCTTTGGGCGTCCCGGCCGCAAATCGGGTGCGGACAAAGCAGGGCCGGGCCGGGTGGGTATGCGATTTCGATGCCCTCCTCGGCCCGGCGCCCCCTCCGCCGCTGCGCACGCATGAACTTCCGGAGTTTCTGCCGGTTCGGCGCCTTAATTAGCCCAGGGACTCAATGCACCGTTTGTCTTGGCCGTGAGCCGGTCAGCGGCGAAGCAACCCGGCGCGGCGGGTACGGCGACCCCGAATGGTTTCCCAAATCGCGATCAGAACGATGGCAGCACCGACCCCGATGAGAAATGGAACCCAAGCGATTCCGCCGTTGGCATTGTGGTATCCGAACTGACTCGCTACCCATGAGCCGATCAGCCCGCCTAGTGCGCCGAGTGCAATGGTCATGATCATGCCGATGTCTTGTTTGCCCGGCATGAGCAGGCGCGCGACCAAACCGATGAGCGCACCCACCACGATGGCGAGGACTATTGACCCAATCATTGCTGCAACTCCTGTCGTAGCGGCGCCCCCGATGGGCCCCATCTTCGACAAGGGTTCCCTGAACCGGGAAGTAATAACACATACGTCGAACCCGTCAGCTTCGGTTTCGATGACCACCGGCAGATGGCACGAGTCGCATGACGAAGTCCCGCCGCCAGTTTGCTAACCGTTTTAGTCTCCCTGCATGGATCGGATATGGCAGTGGGCCTGGGATCGATACGGGCCGAGGTACTCGTGGGCGATCTGCGCGGTCACACTTCCGGTCATGCTGTCGATCTACCTCCTTGCGTCACTGGTCGTTGTCGCCTACGAGAAGGCCGATGACTATGTCGAGGCCGCTGTTGTCACCGTTGGTGCGGTGCCGCTGCTGGTGTACGTGATGGTGCTTCCCGGCCGTGGCGGGATTCGCCTTGCTGAACAGTGGGCAGCCGGCCACGAAGTGGAGCGGGGCAGAGTCCTCGATGGCACCTACACATATGCCCGCAGGACAATTGTCCGCGTCGTCGTCGGCGGCTGCGTTTGGGCAGCCCTGCTGACAGTTATTATCGGCGCAATCGCCGGGGCGACCCCGACGCGCCTGGTTCAGTACGGGATCCTTGGTGCTGGTCTCGGGACAGCCGTTCAACTGATCGCTGTGCACAGCTTCTTGGAAGCAGCGTTGCGCCCGGCCAGGCTTGCGATTGCCGGAGACACGGGCGCCGGTGACTCCCTGCCCCGCTCGCGTCCGACGTTCGCCGCGTGGTCCAACCTGACCATGCTCGCTGCCGCATTTGCCTTCGCTCAGTCGGGCGCAATGCTGGCGGCTGCATTCGATTGGGCCAGTTCGTTTCCCGTGTTCTGCACCGCTATTGCAGTCGGCTTAGCGGTCGGCTATGCGGTGCCGATCACCGTCGGCTTCGCGTTCTCACCGTCTCTGCGGCCCGTTAGTGATCTCGCACATGCTACTGAGCGGGTCGCGGCCGGTGATTACAGCCAGCGGGTGCCGGTGGTTCAGGATGATGACCTGGGCGCGTTAGCAGCGTCGTTCAACCGCATGCAAGCGGGTTTGGCTGAGCGGCAACGACTTCAGGCCGCGTTCGGCACCTACGTCGACCCGGCCTTGGCGGCGCGCCTACTCGAGCAGGGTGACGATGTCTTCACCGGTGAGCGCCGCGAGGTCACCGTCATGTTCGTCGACATCCGCGACTTCACCCCATTCGCCGAGGCGAACACGGCAGAGGACACCGTCGCCCGGCTCAACACCCTGTTTGAGATTGTGGTGCCAGCAGTCGTGGACGCCGGCGGCCACGTCAACAAGTTCCTCGGCGACGGCGCGCTGGCCGTGTTCGGCGCCCCCAACGAGCTGGCGGACCATGCCGGTG
>NZ_LZMB01000219.1 GCF_001673555.1 Mycobacterium sp. 1165178.9
TGGTGGCGTCGAGCTGAAAGTGCATGGATCAGAACCAATCTGTCTCACGACGGGCCCGGGGGCGGCACGCGCGATAATGTTACTCTCATTTGTGAGAGTAACCATATCCGCACGTGATGGGACCTAAGCGTGGACTTGAGCCTTCCCGGCGAGCAACGCCAGCTTGTCGACTCGTTCGCCGCGATGTATGCGCGGCAGTCGACGTCGCAGCGGGTGCGGGCCGCGGAGCCTGTGGGTTTCGATTCCCGGCTGTGGAGGGCGCTATTGGAGACCGGTGCCGTCCAGATGGCCGTCGGCGAAGCCGCAGGCGGCTGGGGTGCATCCGAGCTCGAATTGGCCTTGATCGCCGAGCAGTACGGTCGGGCGCTCGCGTCCGCTCCGGTCATCGAGGCCCAAGTCGCAGCCAGGCTGCTCGCCAGGTCTGGTGATGCCGGCGCAGGTCTGCTGGCGGAAGCGATGACGGGTGACAAGCTCGTCAGTTTTGCGCCTCGCGTCGCACGCAAACAGGTGCTCGGCCTCGTACCCGCCGGGGCCGTGGCGGATACGGTGGTGGCGCTATTGGGCGAGCGCCTGATCGCGGTGCCGCTCGGCGTGAACCGTCGCCTTGTGCAGAATCTAGGGTCGCTTCCGCTGGCCGATATCACGGTCGACGACGACGTCGCGGTTCTTGCCGAGGGAGACGATGCGAGGCGGATGTTCTCCGATGCACTGGATCTGTGGCTCGCGTTGACCGCTTCGGCGCTCGCGGGCGCGGCGAAGAAGGCCGTCGAACTCGGTGTCGAGTACGCCAAACAGCGACAGGCATTCGGGACTCCGATCGGATCCTTTCAGGCGGTGTCTCATCCGTTGGCGGACAGTGCCACTGCGGCCGACGGCGCGCTGTTGCTGGCGCTCGAGGCGGCGTGCGCGTTCGTCGACGAGCCGGAGCGCGTGACCGAGCTGGCAGCCATGGCATTCGCGTTCGCATACGAGACCGCGCGCGACGCGACCCAGCGCAGCCTGCACATCCACGGTGGCTACGGATTCTCCATGGAAGGTGACATCCAGCTGTATTACAGACGGGTCCGGGGGTGGGCGATGGTGTACGGCGAATCGGCCATTGCCCTCGATCGCGTCGCGGACGCCCGCTACGGGGCCGCGGCGAACTGAACCGGCTATTACGCCTCAGCGCGCACTCGGTCTTTGACCGACAAGACTATCGGGGGAGCGGTTCGCCAGTTCGGCACTCCCCTGCTCCTCGCCGGCGGTGGCACGCTTGTCATCCCGTACTCCGACCCAGTGGGAGTGGTTCAGCTGGTGCAGGGTGAAGCAGGACTGCAGGGCGTTGTAGAAGCCCATGTTGTCCACGGACTGGTTGACCGACTCCTTGATGAGCAGAGCGGCCATTGTCGGCACCGTGGCGATGCGTCGGGCCATTTCGAGTGTGCGGTCGGATAACTCCTCTCTTTTGAAGATCTTGCTGACCATGCCGAGCCGGTAAGCCTCCTCGATGTCGATCGCATCGCCGGTCAGCATCAGTTCCTTGGTGCGACGGGGGCCGAACTCCCATGGGTGCCCGAAGTACTCCATGCCGCACATACCGAGCCGCGTGCCGACAACATCGGCGAAGCGCACGTCTTCACTTCCCACGATCAAGTCGCATGCCCAGATCAGCATCAGGCCCGCGGAGAACACGTCGCCGTGGACCTGCGCGATCGTGATCTTGCGCAGGTTTCGCCAGCGCAGGTTGTTCTGGAAGAAGTAGTGCCACTCCTGCAGCATGATCTTCTCCGCGCCCTCCCGGGTCCCGCCGTTGATGGCCGCCGTCGGGTGCTGACCCGGTCCAGGGGTGAACTCGGCGCGGGCCTGCTTCGAGCCGATGTCGTGGCCAGAGGAGAACATGGGCCCCTCACCGGCGAGGATGACGACGCGGACATTGTCGTCGGCCTCGGCGCGGGCGAAGGCGTCGTCGAGTTCGACCAACATTCCGCGGTTTTGCGCGTTGCGCTGTTCCGGGCGGTTCAACGAAATTCGGACGATCTGGCCGTCGTCGAACGTCTCCCACTTCAAGAACTCGTAATCGCTCATTGTCTCCTCCATGGTTCTTCTGATGCGGCAATGGTGTTATCAATATCTGAGAAGGTATGTTCTCACAGGTTGGACGGGGTTAACCGGGAAGGGCGCAGATGACGGACTGCCAACGTAAGCCACGGGTGATTCTCTGGGGTCCCGGTCAAGTCGGGGCCGGCGCGTTGCGCGCGCTGATCGCGCATCCGGGGTTGGACCTTGTCGGCGTCGTTGTGCACGCCGAGGCCAAAGCGGGCAAGGATGCTGGCGATCTGTGCGGAATGCCGGTGACCGGCGTCATCGCCACCCGCGACGTCGGTGCCGCACTGGCTCTCGACGCCGACGTGGTCGCCTATTTCGCGTCGGGGGACTACCGGTATCACGAGGCTGCACAGGACATCGCCGGCTGCCTGCGCGCGGGAAAGAACGTCGTATGTACCTCGCTGGTGCCGATGTGTTACCCACCCGCCGCCGACAAGCAGACCGTCGACCTCATTGCGTCGGCGTGCGAACAGGGCGGCACCAGCTTCTTCAATAGTGGCGTCGACCCGGGCTGGGCCAACGATGTCATCGCGTTGACGATGACGGGCTTCAGCAGCCGCGTCGACACCATCACCATGCTCGAGATGCTCGATTACGGTCCCATCAACCAGCCCGACATCATGTTCGACTTCATGGGATTCGGCCACCCGCCAGGCCATCCGGCGCCGTTGTTCGACACCGAGCGCCTAGCCGCGTTGTGGGCGCCGATCGTACATCTAGTCGGGGACGGCGTCGGCTTGCCGCTCGATCGTGTCGACACCACCATCGAAAAGTGGTTGGCCACAGAGCGTTACGAAGTCGCCTCGGGGTGGGTCGAGCCAGGGACGATGGGCGGAATGCGATTCAAGCTCGCGGGAATCGTCGACGGTGAGGAGCGGGTGGTGCTTGAGCACATCACCCGCATGGGCGAAGGGTCGGCTCCGGAGTGGCCGCGGCATCCGTCGCCGCACGGTGGTTACCGCGTCATTGTCGACGGCCTACCCACGTACACCGTTGACATCGAGATGCACGGACGGGGGAACAATATGCGGGGGTTGACGTATGCGACGGTGATGCGGGAACTCAACGCGATTCCGGTAGTCATCGCAGCACCACCGGGTGTCCTGTCGACGCTGGATCTACCACTTATCACCGGCCCGGTCCGCGGCGGGACTTGGCAGGGAATGCTGCCCGCGACGGCGAAATCATGAGCGAACAAGATGTCCCGCGGACATCGGCGGACCTATGGGAGGTCATGCATACCGCGTCGAGCGTCCGGCGGTATCGCGACGAACCCGTGTCCGACGAGGTGATCGACTCATGTCTCCGCGCGGCGAGCTGGGCTCCGTCCGGAGGAAATCAGCAGCCATGGAAGTTCGTCGTCCTGCGATCGCAGAGCTTACGCGACGTGATCACGGCTGCGGCCCATAAGACCTGGGAGGTGATGACCGAGTTTTATTCGATCTCGCTGCCGGAAAACGACGCTGACGACCCCAAATCGCGCGTACTGCGAACAATGGCCGAACACATGGAAGTTGGTGGCGCGGCGCCCGTTCTGGTGTTGTTCTGTGTCCAGCCGCAGCGAGGGACCACCGAACTCCAGCAGGGCGGTTCGATCTT
>NZ_LZMB01000220.1 GCF_001673555.1 Mycobacterium sp. 1165178.9
GCCTGCGCGCGGATCGGCCACCGCGCTGATCCTGCGGGCCACCAGGTCGGAGACGTCGGCCGCGGTGGCCAGCCCGCGGTGCAGCAGCGCGCGCCACGGACCGGGCTGTGTCGCTTTCACCGCAACGACGCTTCGACTACTGGCCAAGCGGCTTCTCGGTGACCGAGCCGCCCGCGCTTTCCGCGGGCGCAGCGGTGGCGGGCGTGGTCCCCGCGGCCGGCGTCCCACCGGTCGGCAGGGCCTCGCCACGCATCGAGGCGCGAATCTGCTCCAGGCGGGAATGGCCGGCCATCTGTACGCCGGCCTGCTCGACCTCGAGCATTCGGCCCTGCACCGAACCCTGCGCGAGCTCCGCGGCCCCGATCGCGTTGGCATACCGTCGCTCGATCTTGTCGCGCACCTCGTCGAGGCTGGGGACGTTGCCGGGGGCGGCGAGATCGCTCATCGACCGCAGCGAAGCGCTGACCTGCTCCTGCATCTTGGCCTGCTCGAGCTGGCTGAGCAGCTTGGTGCGCTCGGCGATCTTCTGCTGCAGCACCATGGCGTTCTGCTCGACGGCCTTCTTGGCCTGCGCGGCCGCGCCCAGCGCCTGGTCGTGCAGCGTTTTGAGGTCTTCGACGCTCTGCTCGGCGGTCACCAGCTGCGCGGCGAACGCTTCCGCGGCGTTGTTGTACTCGGTGGCCTTCGCGGCGTCACCGGACGCGGTCGCCTGATCGGCCAGCGTCAACGCCTGACGGACGTTAACCTGCAGCTTTTCGATGTCCGCCAGCTGGCGGTTCAGCCGCATCTCCAGCTGCCGCTGATTGCCGATGACCTGCGCGGCCTGCTGGGTCAGCGCCTGATGCGTTCGTTGCGCTTCCTCGATGGCCTGCTGGATCTGGACTTTGGGGTCGGCGTGCTCGTCGATCTTGGCGTTGAACAGCGCCGCGAGGTACTTCCACGCCTTGACGAACGGATTGGCCATGAGTTAGCTCCACCTTCGCTTCTTGAGGATCCGGATGGTCCCCGGATGGGACTGAACGGGCTCTGCGCCTGTCGCTCAATTTAACGGGTTGGCGCCGATCGCCCCACCCCTTACGCGGGATCGGTCCCCGGCGTTCAGGCGAGCGCCAACGACGCAACCGGCGGGATGACGACCTTGATGCTGGTGCTGGCGGCCCCATCCGCGGGCGCGCCGACGGCCGCACGTTCCTCGCTGGCCATCCGCTCGCCCGCATGGGTGAGAACCGACGACAACGGGACGTCCAGCGCGTCGCAGATCGCGTTCAGCAGCTCGCTGGAGGGTTCCTTGCGGCCGCGCTCCACCTCGGACAGGTATCCAAGGCTCACCCGCGCCGAATCGGACACCTCGCGCAGCGTCCTGCCCTGTGTCGTGCGGGCCTCGCGCAGCACGTCGCCGATGACCTCGCGCACCAATGGCGGCATCCCGCCCTCCTTCGTCCAGTCGGCCCTGCGCGGCACGTACTCAGCTTGCCTCCGGCAGGTGCTCACTAGGTGAACGCGGCCGGCGGTGGTCTGGTTCCCGATTGGTGCCGCCGGAATCAGCCGGGCGTGCGGCGTACTTCCCGGACGGTGGAGACGACGTAGTCGATACCGGTGATCACCGTCAGCACGATCGCCGCTCCCATCACCACCGCCGCGGCCACCCGGAACGGCCCCGCCAGGGGCAGCACGAACAATCCGATGGCCAGCACCTGCACCACGGTCTTGAGTTTGCCGCCCCAACTGGCGGGAATGACGCCGCGGCGAATGACGGCCAGCCGCAGCACGGTGACCCCGAATTCGCGGGCCAGGATCACGGCCGTGACCCACCACGGCAGTTCACCGAGCATCGACAGCCCGATCAGCGCCGACCCCACCAGCGTCTTGTCCGCAATCGGGTCGACGAACGCGCCGAACTCGGTCGCCATGCCGTAGTTGCGGGCCAGCAGGCCGTCGAGCCGATCGGTGATGCACGCGGCCGCGAAGATGACGAAAGCCACCACACGGAAACCGTTTTGGTGGCCATCCCCGGCGAACAGCGCGAGCAAAAAGATCGGCACCAGGACGAGCCGCAACAGGGTCAGCGTATTGGCCAGGTTGGCGATGTTTGCGCGGCCTGCCACCGGACCCGTCTGCGGCTGCCCCGACACCGCAACAGAATAACCGTTGACCAGCACAGCCGTCCGCGATGTCGATACTGTTAGCCGTGACCCAAGATCCGCAGCGACATCGGCCGCTGGTTCGGCGCGCGCGAACGTCCGACGTTCCCGCCATCAAGCACTTGGTCGACACCTACGCGGGAAAGATCCTGCTGGAGAAGAACCTCGTGACGTTGTACGAGGCCGTCCAGGAATTTTGGGTGGCCGAACACGAGGGCCAAGTGGTCGGTTGCGGGGCGCTGCATGTGTTGTGGTCGGACCTCGGCGAGGTCCGCACCGTCGCCGTCAGCCCGGCGCTGACCGGCCACGGCATCGGCCACGCGATCGTCGACCGGCTGCTAGAAGTTGCCCGCGAGCTGCAGTTGAAGCGGCTGTTCGTGTTGACGTTCGAAACCGAGTTCTTCGCCAGGCACGGATTCACCGAGATCGAGGGCACGCCGGTCACCGCCGAGGTGTTCGAGGAGATGTGCCGCTCCTACGACATCGGTGTCGCCGAATTCCTGGACCTCAGCTACGTCAAGCCCAACATCCTCGGCAACTCGCGGATGCTGCTGAGGCTGTAGCGGCCGAGCCTGCGGCTAACCGCACACTCGCGCGCGAACGTGCGGCTGGACGCACATTCGCGCGCGCTCAGTCGTCCTCGGGGTCGCCCCCGTCGGCGTCACTGCCGCCCCGGATCAACGCCAGCGTTCCGGCCAGTTCGTCGGGCTTGATCAGCACCTCGCGCGCCTTGGAGCCCTCCGAGGGTCCGACGATGCCGCGGGTCTCCATCAGGTCCATCAGCCGGCCGGCCTTGGCGAACCCGACGCGCAGCTTTCGCTGCAGCATCGACGTGGAGCCGAACTGGCTGGACACCACCAGTTCGACGGCCTGCAGGAACACGTCCATGTCGTCGCCGATGTCGGGGTCGACGTCGGTGCGTTCCCCGGTGGGCTTGGCGGTGGTGACGCCCTCGGTGTATTCGGGTTCGGCCTGGTCCTTGCAGGCGGTGACGACGGCGTGGATCTCCTCGTCGGTGATGAAGGCACCCTGCAACCGCATCGGCTTGTTGGCGCCCATCGGCAGAAACAGGCCGTCACCCATGCCGATCAGCTTTTCGGCGCCGGCCTGGTCCAGGATGACGCGGCTGTCGGTGAGCGACGACGTGGCGAACGCCAGCCGGGACGGCACGTTGGTCTTGATCAGACCGGTGACCACGTCGACCGACGGGCGCTGGGTGGCCAGCACCAGGTGAATGCCTGCGGCACGGGCCTTTTGGGTGATGCGCACGATGGCGTCCTCGACATCGCGCGGCGCCGTCATCATCAGGTCGGCCAGCTCGTCGACGATCGCCACCACGTACGGGTAGGGCCGGTATTCGCGCTGGCTGCCCAGCGGCGCGGTGATGACGCCGGAGCGGACCTTCTCGTTGAAGTCGTCGATGTGCCGCACCCGGGACGCCTGCATGTCCTGGTAGCGCTGCTCCATCTCCTCGACCAGCCACGCCAGCGCCGCCGCCGCCTTCTTGGGCTGGGTGATGATCGGGGTGATCAAATGCGGAATGCCTTCGTAGGGCGTGAGTTCCACCATCTTCGGGTCGATCAGGATCATCCTGACCTCTTCCGGGGTGGCGCGCGCCAGCAGCGATACCAGCATCGAGTTGACGAAGCTGGACTTACCGGATCCGGTGGAACCGGCCACCAGCAGGTGCGGCATCTTGGCCAGGTTGGCCGAGATGAAGTCGCCCTCGATGTCCTTGCCCAGCCCGATCACCAGCGGATGGTGGTCGCGCCGGGTCGACGGCGCGGTGAGCACGTCGGCCAGCCGCACCATCTCCCGGTCGGTGTTGGGCACCTCGATGCCCACGGCCGACTTGCCGGGAATCGGGGCCAGCATGCGCACGCTCTCGGTGGCCACCGCGTACGCGATGTTCTTCTGCAGGGCGGTGATCTTCTCGACCTTCACCCCCGGCCCCAGCTCGACCTCGTACCGCGTGACGGTCGGCCCGCGGGTGCAGCCGGTCACGGCGGCGTCGACCTTGAACTGGGTCAGCACCTCGGTGATGGCATCGGCCATGACGTTGTTGGCGGCGCTGCGCTTCTTGGGCGGATCGCCCGCCACCAGCAGGCTGAGCGAGGGCAGCGTGTACGGGCCCTCGACGATCCGGTCCAGTTCCACGGTGTCGTGCTTGCCCGCCGAACGTCCGCGCTTGCGGCCGCGGGGGGCCTGCATGGCGGGCTGGACGGCGGGTTCGGGCACGGTCGGAATGTCGTCCTGCAGGGCGGCCTGGGCATCGTCGTCCGGCGACCACGCCGCCGGCTCAGGGACGGAGGGCGCGTCGTCGTAGTAGTGGTCGCGGCCCGCTTCGGCGTCGTCGTCGAACTCGTCCGCGTAGTCGTACGGCTCGTCGTCGCCGACCAGCCGGGTACCGAACATGGCGCGAACCACGTCGGGCACCTCCCGGATGGTGGTTCCGGTCAGCAGCAACAGGCCGAACATGAACCCGATGAACAACAACGGTGCGGCGATCCAGGGCGTGAGCCCGTCCGCGAGCGGGCCGCCGATGGCGAAGCCGATGAAACCGGCCGCCCGGCGACGCGCTTCCGGGTCCCCCGGCGAACCGGACCACAGGTGGCGCAAACCGAGGACCGACAGCGTGATCAGGCAGGTGCCCAGGATCAGCCGGGGCCGCACATCCGGGTTCGGCTCGGTGCGCATCAGGGTCACCGCCACCGCGGCGGTGGCGACCGGCAGGGCCAGCACGCCCGCGCCGATGAAGGTCCGCAGCAGCGTGTCGACCCACGTGCCGACCGGCCCGGCGGCGTGAAACCACGAACTCGCGGCGACCACCACGGAAAAGCCCAGCAGCACCAGCGCGATGCCATCGCGGCGATGCCCGGGATCGATGTCGTGGGCTCGCCCGATCGACCGGGCCGCGCCGCCGGTCCCCCGGGCGGCCATCAACCAGATGGCGCGCATGGCTCGACCGCAGGTGAGCCCGGCCCCGACCAGCGGCGCGTGATTACGCCGCCGGGCGGGCTTGCTGACCTTCTTGCGGGGCGCCGCCCGGCGCGCACCCCGGGACCCGCTGGCGCGCGAAGGGGCCTTTGACCTGCTCGTTCGGCTTCTGGAGCGGGCGGCGGTCTTACTGGGCATGACGGCAAGGGTAGTCGCAACGGCATCATCTACACCACCCGCCACACTGGTAACCGTCCTGCCTTGTCGGGCATGGTGCGGTCCGGGCGCCAAATCGCGTGAGTAGGGTGACATTCGGTTGCGAGAAGTCGTGCTCGTCACCCACCCCCACCGCGCCCAGGAGGCCATCAATGCCCGTCGTCGTCGTCGCCACCATGACTGTCAAACCTGAGTCGGTCGACACCGTTCGCGACATCCTCACCCGGGCGGTCGAAGAAGTGCACGACGAGCCGGGCTGCCAGCTGTACTCGCTGCACCAGTCGGACGAGACCTTCGTGTTCGTCGAGCAGTGGGCCGACGCCGAGGCGCTCAAAGCGCACAGCACCGCTCCGGCGGTCACCAAGATGTTCACCGCGGCCGGCGAGCACCTCGTCGGCGCCCCCGACATCAAGATGCTGCAGCCGGTCTCGGCGGGCGATCCGGCCAAAGGACAGTTGCGGCCCTGATGGCCGGCTCGCCAGAAGGCCCCCTGAAGGGCAAAGTCGCCTTCATCACCGGCGCCGCGCGCGGGCAGGGCCGCGCGCACGCGGTGCGGCTGGCCGCCGACGGCGCCGACATCATCGCCGTCGACCTGTGCGACCAGATCGCCAGCGTCCCCTACTCGCTGGCCACGCCCGAGGACTTGGCCGCCACGGTGAAGCTGGTGGAAGACACCGGCGCCCGCATCGTGGCCGCTCGTGGCGACGTCCGCGACCGCGAATCGCTGGCAGCCGCATTGCAGGCGGGCCTCGACGAGTTCGGCCGCCTGGACATCGTGGTGGCCAACGCCGGGATCGCGCCGATGCAATCCGGTGACGACGGCTGGCACGACGTCATCAACGTCAACCTCACCGGCGTCTACCACACGATCAAGGTCGCGATACCCACGATGGTCAAGCAGGGCAACGGCGGGTCGATCGTGCTGATCAGTTCGAGCGCCGGGCTGGCCGGCGTCGGCAGCCCGGACGCCGGTTCCGTCGGCTACGCCGCCGCCAAGCACGGGGTGGTCGGGCTGATGCGGGTCTACGCGAATCTGCTTGCCGGGCAGATGATCCGGGTCAACTCGATCCACCCGTCCGGCGTCGAGACGCCGATGATCAACAACGAGTTCACCCGCGAGTGGCTGGCCAAGATGGCCGCCGCGACGGACACGCCGGGAGCCATGGGCAACGCCATGCCGGTCGAGGTGCTGGACGTCGAGGACATCGCCAACGCGGTGGCGTGGCTGGTGTCCGACCAGGCGCGCTACATCACCGGGGTTACCCTGCCGGTCGACGCGGGATTCCTGAACAAGTAGCCGCCATGGCACGAAACCCGGTTGCGCAGACTGCATTTGGCCCGATGGTGCTGGCCGCCGTCGAGCAGAACGAGCCGCCCGGGCGCCGCCTGGTCGACGACGACTTCGCCGAGCTCTTCCTGCCCGGCCCGCTGCGGTGGCTCGTCGGCGCGACCCGGTTCGCGCCGGTTCGCCGGCTGATGATCCGCGGCTCCGAGTTCACCGGCCCGGGATTGTGGGCGAATCTGGCCTGCCGCAAGCGTTTCATCGCCGACAAGCTCCAGGAATCACTCGACGACATCGACGCCGTCGTCATCCTCGGAGCCGGCCTGGATACCCGCGCCTACCAGTTGACGCGGCGGGTCCGCATCCCGGTGTTCGAGGTCGATCTGCCGGTGAACGTCGCAAGAAAACTCAAGGCGGTTCGCCGAGTACCCGGCGAACCGCCGCTGTCCGTTCGGTTGGTGGCGTTGAACCTCGAGCATGACGACCTGCTCACCTCCCTTGCCGAGCACGGGTACCACACCGACTATCGGGTGTTCTTCATCTGCGAAGGCGTCACGCAATACCTCACCGAGGCGACCGTCCGGCGCACGCTGGACGGGCTGCGCGCCACCGCGCCGGGCAGCCGTTTGGTGTTCACTTACGTCCGTAGCGATTTCATCGACGGGACCAACCGGTATGGCACCCGCACGCTGTACCGCAGCGTGCGCCAGCGGCGGCAACTGTGGCATTTCGGTCTGCAGCCCGGCGACGTCGCGGCGTTCCTCGGCGAATACGGCTGGCGGCTGCTGGAGCAGGCTGGTCCCGACGAGCTCGTCCAACGCTATGTCGACCCCACCGGCCGCAAACTCAAAGCGTCGCAACTGGAGTGGTCGGCCTACGCCGAGAAGATCTAGCAAGGGCGCGCCACGACAGGTAAACGGCTGCGACGACACGCCGGCCGTCGCCGCAATGGTTTAAGTTTCGCGCGTTGGCCTACGCCACGGCCGCGCTCGCGATCGCGCCTAGACCTCGATGACGGTCGGCACGATCATCGGCTGCCTACGGTAGGTTTCGCCCACCCACTTGCCGACGGTGCGCCGCACGCCCTGGGCGATGCGACTGGGATCGGTGATGTTCTCGGCCAGTAGCGCTTCCAGTTCGGCCTCCACCCTGCGCACAACGGGCTCCAGCGCCTTGGGATCCTCGGAAAATCCGCGCGAATGCAGGTGCGGCGGGGCGACCGGACGCCCGGTGCCGCGCGCCACCACCACGGTCACAGCCACGAAACCCGAGGACAGAATGAGCCGCTCGCCCAAGGTGATGTCGCCAACGTCGCCGTTGATCAGGCCGTCGACGAACATCTTGCCGACGGGCACCGCGCCGGCGATGGAGGCCTTGCCCGCGACCAGGTCGACGCTCACCCCGTTCTCGGCCAGCAGGATCGACTCCTCCGGCACGCCGGTGCGCGCCGCCAGCTTGGCGTTGGCGCGCAGCATGCGCCATGTCCCGTGCACGGGCATGACGTGACGCGGCCGAATCCCGTTGTATAGAAAGAGCAACTCCCCGGCATAGGCGTGGCCCGAAACATGCACGCGCGCTTGGGCGTTAGTGACGACACGGGCCCCGATCTTGGCGAGCTCGTCGATGACGCCGTAGACCGCTTCCTCGTTACCCGGGATCAGCGACGACGCCAACACCACCAGGTCACCCGCGGTCAGCGTGATGCTGCGGTGCTCGCCGCGCGACATCCGCGACAACGCCGACATCGGTTCGCCCTGGGTGCCGGTGGTGATCAGCACCACCTTCTCGGCCGGCATCATCTCGGCGGCGCCGATGTCGATCACGTCCGAATCGGCGACGCGCAGGAATCCGAGTTCCCGGGCGATGCCCATGTTGCGCACCATGGATCGGCCGACGAACGATACCCGCCTGCCCAAAGCGACTGCGGCATCGATGATCTGCTGCACCCGGTCCACGTTGGAGGCGAAGCACGCCACGATGACGCGGCCGTCGGCACCGCGGATCAAACGGTGCAGGGTCGGGCCCACTTCGCTTTCCGACGGCCCGACGCCGGGATGCTCGGAATTGGTTGAGTCGCACAGGAACAGGTCCACCCCGGCATCACCGAGCCGCGACATGCCGGGCAGGTCGGTCGGGCGGCCGTCTAGCGGAAGCTGGTCCAGCTTGATGTCACCGGTGTGCAGGATCGTCCCCGCCCCGGTGTGCACGGCGATCGCCAGCGCGTCGGGGATGGAGTGGTTGACGGCGAAGTACTGGCATTCGAACACCCCGTGGCTGCTCTTCTGGCCCTCGGACACCTCGACGAACACCGGCTTGAGGCGGTGCTCGCGGCACTTCGCGGCGACCAGCGCCAGCGTGAACTTCGAACCGACCACCGGGATGTCCGGGCGCAGCTTGAGCAGGAACGGAATGCCGCCGATGTGGTCCTCGTGGGCGTGCGTGAGCACCAGCGCTTCGATGTCGTCGAGCCGGTCGGAGATGTGACGCAGATCCGGCAGGATCAGATCCACCCCCGGCTCGTCATGGGTGGGGAACATCACGCCGCAGTCGATGATCAGCAGCCGGCCCAGGTGCTCGAAAACCGTCATGTTACGGCCGATTTCGCTGATGCCACCCAGAGCGGTGACCCGCAACCCTCCCGTGGCCAAAGGGCCTGGCGGGGCGAGGTCTACATCCACTTCTCGGAAACTCCTTGGGTCACCGCAGCACCGAGGCCGCTCGCATATCGGCGGCCAACGCGTCGAGTTGCTCTGGTGTCGCGGGCATTTGCGGCAGTCGCGGGTCGCCGACTTCGATACCCTGCAGACGCAGGCCAGCCTTGGACAGCGTCACCCCGCCCAGGCGGGCCATCGCATCGCACAGCGGGGAGACGGTGGCGTTGATCTTGCGGGCGGTGGCGATGTCCCCGGAACCGAAGGCGGACAACATCTCCCGCAGCTGTCCGGCCGCCACGTGAGAAATCACGCTGATGAATCCGGTGGCACCCATCGCCAGCCACGGCAGGTTCAGGGCATCGTCGCCTGAGTAGTAGGCCAGGCCGGTCTCGGCGATGATCTGGCCGCCGCCGTGCAGGTCGGCCTTCGCGTCCTTGATTCCGACGATGTTCGGGTGGGCGGCCAGCGCACGGATGGTCTCGGGCTGGATCGGTATCACCGACCGCGGCGGGATGTCGTAGAGCAGCACCGGAAGGTCGGTCGCGTCGGCGACCGTGGTGAAGTGGGCGATCAGCCCGCTCTGGGGTGGCTTCGAGTAGTACGGCGTGACCACCAGCAGCCCGTGGGCGCCCTCGGCAGCGCAGGCCTTGGC
>NZ_LZMB01000221.1 GCF_001673555.1 Mycobacterium sp. 1165178.9
GTTCAACAACTACAAAGCGTCATACTTGCGTATGTGACCAGCGCTGCCGCCACTTCGGGTACTGCAATTACGTCGCGGGTGCACTCGCTGAACCGACCCAACATGGTCAGCGTCGGCACCATCGTTTGGCTTTCCAGCGAGCTGATGTTCTTTGCTGGCCTCTTCGCGATGTACTTCACCGCCCGCGCCCAATCGGGTGGGAAGTGGCCGCCGCCGCCGACCGAGCTGAACCTGTACCAGGCCGTCCCGGTCACATTGGTGCTGATCGCGTCGTCGTTCACCTGCCAGATGGGGGTGTTCGCGGCCGAGCGCGGCGACGTGTTCGGGCTGCGCCGCTGGTACGTGCTGACCTTCCTGATGGGCCTGTTCTTCGTTTGCGGTCAGGGCTACGAGTACTACCACCTGATGTCGCACGGGACCACCATCCCCGGGAGCGCCTATGGCAGCGTGTTCTACCTGGCGACCGGATTCCACGGCCTGCACGTCACCGGCGGGTTGATCGCCTTCATCTTCTTGCTGGCCCGCACCGCGATGACCAAGTTCACGCCGGCGCAGGCTACGGCCAGCATCGTCGTCTCGTACTACTGGCATTTCGTCGACATCGTGTGGATCGCGCTGTTCGCCGTGATCTATTTCATCCGATGAGCAGGCGCTGGACGAACAGGAGTGCTCGGTTGAAGAAACTGGGATCTACCCGATCCGGTGCGGCCAACCCGCCACAGGGGCAGCGTGACCGTTCGCGACGGCGGCTGCGGCGGCGGCTGTCCGGCGGTCTGCTGTTGCTGATCGCGCTGACCATTGCCGGTGGTTTGGCGGCCATCCTGACACCGCGGCCGCAGGTGGCCGTGGCCGACGAATCGAACTCGGCGTTGCTGCGCACCGGCAAGCAGCTGTTCGACACGTCGTGCGTGTCCTGCCACGGCGCCAACCTGCAGGGTGTCCCCGACCGCGGGCCGAGCCTGATCGGCGTCGGCGAGGAAGCCGTCTACTTCCAGGTGTCGACCGGCCGGATGCCCGCGATGACCGGCGAGGCCCAGGCGCCGCGCAAGGAACCGATCTTCGACGAGGGTCAGGTCGACGCGCTGGGCGCCTACGTCCAGGCCAACGGCGGCGGCCCCACGACGGTGCGCAACCCGGACGGCAGCCTGGCGATGCGTTCGCTGCGCGGCCAAGACCTGGGCCGCGGTGGCGACCTGTTCCGGCTGAACTGCTCGTCGTGCCACAACTTCACCGGCAAGGGCGGGGCGCTTTCGTCGGGTAAGTACGCGCCAGACCTGGAGCCCGCCAACGAGCAGCAGATCCTGGCGGCCATGCGGACCGGTCCGCAGAACATGCCGAAGTTCTCCGACCGTCAGCTGTCTTTCGAGGCTAAGAAGGACATCATCGGTTACATCAAGGCGGTGACCGAGGAGCGCCAGCCTGGCGGCTACGGCCTGGGCGGCTTCGGGCCCGCACCCGAGGGTATGGCCGCCTGGATCATCGGGATGGTCGCCGCCATCGGGCTGGCACTGTGGATTGGGGCACGAGCATGAGCCGCGCCGAGACGATGCAGTGGGGGCACCCCCAGCCGCGCAGCGGCGAGGGGGCCGCAGCGATGTGGGGATATCTCCCGCTTGCGGGGGAGAGGAGCGGCGCAAAATGAGCGACGCCTTGGATCAGGGAACCGGTCGCGGCTCTGACACCGGCGGGAGCCCGCACGGCGTGGGCGAGAGGGAGCCCGACGACGCGGCCCTGGCCGCCATGTCGCAGCACGAACTGGTGGCGCTGGGCGGCAAGCTGGACGGCGTCGAAACGGTGTTCAAGGAACCCCGTTGGCCGATCGAGGGCACCAGAGCCGAAAAGCGTGCCGAGCGTGGCGTCGCCCTATGGCTTTTGCTGGGTGGCTTCTTCGGGCTTGCGCTGCTGCTGATCTTCTTGTTCTGGCCGTGGGAGTACAAGCCCAAGGAGGAGGCCGGGAGCTTCCTTTACGACCTGACCACCCCGCTGTACGGGCTGACGTTCGGGATGGCGATCCTGTCGATCGGTATCGGCGTCATCCTGTACCAGAAACGCTTTATCCCGGAAGAGATTTCGATCCAGGAGCGCCATGACGGCGCCTCGCGTGACGTCGACCGCAAGACGGTGGTGGCCAACCTGGCCGACGCGTATGGGGGTTCGACCGTCGGGCGGCGCAAGCTGATCGGCCTGTCGCTGGGGATGGGGCTGGGCGCGTTCGGGCTGTCCACCCTGGTCGCGTTTGCTGGCGGCTTGATCAAGAATCCGTGGAAGCCGGTGGTGCAGACCGCCGACGGCAAGAAGGCCGTGCTGTTCACTTCCGGGTGGACCCCCCAATACCACGGGGAAACCATCTATCTGGCGCGCGCCACCGGGTCCGCCTCCACGTCGCCGTTCGTCAAGATGCGCCCCGAGGACCTCGACGCGGGCGGCATGGAAACAGTCTTCCCCTGGCGGGAGTCCGACGGCGACGGCACCACCCCGGAATCGCAGGAAAGGCTGCGGGCCATCAACCAGGGCGTGCGAAACCCGGTGATGCTCATTCGAGTTCGGCCCACCGACATGGACCGCGTGGTCAAGCGGCAGGGCCAGGAAAGCTTCAACTTCGGCGAGTTCTTCGCCTACACCAAGGTCTGCTCGCACCTGGGTTGCCCCGCATCCCTTTACGAGGAGCAGTCCTACCGGATCTTGTGCCCATGCCACCAGTCGCAGTTCGACGCGCTGCACTTCGCCAAGCCGATTTTCGGGCCGGCCGCGCGTGCGTTGGCGCAACTGCCGATCACCATCGACACCAACGGGTATCTAGTCGCCAACGGTGACTTCGTCGAGCCCGTCGGACCGGCATTCTGGGAGAGGACGACAACATGAGTCCGAAATTCAGCCCCCCGAAGATCGGCGACGTCCTGGCCCGTCAGGGCGAGGACATCGATACGCGTTACCACCCGTCGGCGGCGGTTCGCAGACAGCTGAACAAAGTCTTCCCCACCCACTGGTCGTTCCTCCTGGGTGAGATCGCGATGTACAGCTTCATCGTGCTGCTACTCACCGGCGTGTACCTGACGCTGTTCTTCGATCCATCCATGGGCGAGATCACCTACAACGGTGCCTATCAGCCGCTGCGCGGCGTGGACATGTCGAAGGCCTTCGCATCGACCCTCGACATCTCCTTCGAGGTGCGCGGCGGCCTGTTCGTCCGGCAGGTCCACCACTGGGCCGCACTGATTTTCGCCGCGTCGATCATGGTGCACCTGGCCCGCATCTTCTTCACCGGCGCCTTCCGGCGGCCGCGTGAGGCCAACTGGGTCATCGGCTCCCTGTTGCTGATCCTGGCCATGTTCGAGGGTTACTTCGGTTACTCGCTGCCCGACGACCTGTTGTCGGGCATCGGGCTGCGTGCCGCGCTGTCCTCGATCACGTTGGGCATGCCGGTGATCGGCACCTGGTTGCACTGGGCCCTGTTCGGCGGTGACTTCCCCTGCGGTGGCGTCGGAAACGAATGCGCCACAGCGGGTTACATCATTCCGCGGATGTATGCCCTGCACATCCTGCTGCTGCCCGGCATCATCCTCGCGCTGATCGGGCTGCACCTGGCCATGGTGTGGTTCCAGAAGCACACCCAGTTCCCCGGCCCCGGCCGCACCGAGCACAACGTGGTCGGCGTGCGAGTGATGCCCGTATTCGCCGTCAAGTCCGGCGCGTTCTTCGCCGCGATCGTCGGCGTGCTGGGCCTGCTGGGTGGCCTGCTGCAGATCAACCCGATCTGGAACCTGGGGCCCTACAAACCTTCTCACGTCTCGGCCGGTTCGCAGCCCGACTTCTACATGATGTGGACAGAGGGCCTGGCGCGTATCTGGCCGCCGTGGGAGTTCTACTTCTGGCACCACACCGTCCCCGCTGCCGTCTGGGTGGCGTTGATCATGGGCCTGATCTTCGTCCTGCTGATGATCTACCCGTTCCTGGAGAAGCGGTTCAGCGGTGACTACGCGCACCACAACCTGTTGCAGCGGCCGCGTGATGTGCCGGTACGCACGTCGATCGGCGCCATGGCGATCGCGTTCTACATGCTGCTGACGCTGTGCGCGATGAACGACATCATCGCGTTCAAGTTCGACATCTCGCTGAACGCGACGACGTGGATCGGGCGCATCGGCATGGTGATCGTTCCGCCGGTTGTCTACTTCATCACCTACCGGTGGTGCATCGGACTGCAACGCAGCGACCGCGCGGTGCTCGAGCACGGCATCGAGACCGGCATCATCAAGCGGCTGCCGCACGGTGCCTACATCGAGTTGCACCAGCCGCTGGGCCCGGTCGACGACCACGGCCACCCGCTGCCGCTGGCGTACCAGGGCGCGCCCCTACCCAAGAAGATGAACAAGCTGGGCTCGGGCGGATCTCCGGGCAGCGGCAGCTTCCTGTCCGCGGACCCGGTGTCCGAGGATGCGGCGTTGCGGGAGGCCGCGCATGGCTCGGAGCGGCGCGCCCTGACCGCACTGCGCGAGCACCAGGACGGCCTCAACGGTTCGACGAACGGTTCGACCAACGGTTCGACCAACGGCGAGGGCGGCGGCCACTAGCCCGGACAGCCTGGCTCCTCTTCGGCACCGGGGACGACGGCAGCCCGGCATCGGCACGGGTTGCGTCAGCGCACCGGCGGCCGAAGACCGCGAGACATAAACCACGGCGGCGTGTCGTCTGCGTGGTTGATGTGTCGATCGCTTTACCGCGAAAAGTCAACGCCGCCACGTAACTTCGGTCGCCCGTGCGTGCAGTTTGACCTGTCGCGAGCAGCGGTCCCGCCGTGTGCGCCGCCCCCATTGTGCGGTGGCTACTGCTCGGCGACGGCCTCGCGCAGCTGGCGAATGTGCAGCCACTCCACCGCCGGCATGGCCGCGGTGATGACGCCGGCGAACCCATACCCGACCCACGACGCGCCATCGTGACCGACCGCCATCAGGTAAGTCGCCGTCGCGACCGCGATCAGCGCCGCGCCCATGGTCCCGGCCAGTATCACGGTGCCGCGCAACCAGATTCGGTCCACCGCCTCGCCCGACCACTCGGCCCCCGCGTCCGGTGCCGCCGTTTGCACCGTCGCGGTTCCGGTGCGCGTGGCGCCGGTCCCCAACCGCATCGAAGGCCTTGCGGGTCCGCGCGCGGGCGCGGTCATAGCCTGGGCGGCCGGCTCGGACTGCGACATCCGGCGGGCACGCAACAGGATTGGGATCGCGGCGGCGATGATCAGCGCCGAAACGACGATGACCGCGTACAGCACCCAGGTGGTGTGCGGGCTGCTCGCCGCCTTGTGAAAGCCCCTGCCCAGGTCCGCCAGCGCGACGGCGGCCGCCACGCTGACGCCCAGCAGCACCAGGTAGATGGCCGCGCACGTGCCCATCAGGATGCGGTCGACGACCTCGGGCGCGACGGTGTCGTCGTCCACGCCGCGCCGATAAGCCGAATATCTGCTGACCATCAGCAGCTCGTCTGCGGCGAGTCGTTGCTGTTGGACGAGAGCACCGTTCCATCGCTTGTCGTGATCGAGCAATTGAGCCTGCTGACCCGGAACAGGCTGGACGCCTCGACCGAGCCAACGTCGGATTGCGAGATCGGGGTGACCGTCATCGACCAGGGGATGTACACGTTGTGCTGCGTGCGCCGCCGGCCGGACGCGTCGACGTAGGTCACCGAAATGATGTCTCCAGGGGCTTTGGTGCCGGTCACCGAGTAGGTGACCTGACGCGGGCCCGCCGGCGTGGTCGGCGGCGGTGGCGCGGCCGCCGGAGACGTCGCCGGCGGCGGCACCGGCGCGGGGGCCGAGTGGTCGGGCGAGGCGGTGGACCGAATCTGGTTGCGCGGCACCGTGATACTGGCC
>NZ_LZMB01000222.1 GCF_001673555.1 Mycobacterium sp. 1165178.9
GCCGCCGCGCCCGGGCCGCGGACCAACGCCTTGCCCAGGTGGCTGACATCGAAGAGGCCGACCGCCGCGCGGGTCGCGTTGTGTTCGCTGACGGTGCCGGCATACGACACCGGCATGAGCCAGCCGCCGAACTCGGCGAAGCTCGCGCCCATATCGCGGTGCCGGTCTTCCAGCGGTCCGTGCTGCAGCTCGCTCACGGCGTCCCACCCTAATCCGCGCCAATGCTGGCACACTTGGGCAGGTGTCCGAGTCGTATGACTTCGACGAGCTTGAGGCCGTTGGGATCGCGAACCCGCGGGAACGCGCCGACCTGATCAAGTACCTCGACGATCTTGGCTTCACGGTCGAGGACATGGTCGAAGCCGAACGCCGCGGCCGGCTGTTCGGGCTTGCCGGTGATGTCCTGGCCTGGTCGGGCCGCCCGATCTATACCGTGCAAGCCGCGGCCGAGAAACTCGGCATATCGGCGGACGAGGTGGCGCACGCGTGGGCTTTGCTCGGCCTGACGGTCGCCGGCCCCGACGTTCCCGTGCTGAGCCAAGCCGACGTCGACGCCCTGGCTACCTGGGTCGCGCTCAAGATGGTGGTCGGTGAGGACGGCGCGCAC
>NZ_LZMB01000223.1 GCF_001673555.1 Mycobacterium sp. 1165178.9
AGAGGTCATCGCGGCGAACCCCAGGGTGTTCTTCCAGGTGTACTGGCTGGGTGACCGCGACGCGATCGCCGCGCGGGTCGAGCGCGCCCGCGCGGCCGGAGCGGTCGGGCTGATCGTCACCACCGACTGGAGCTTCTCGCACGGCCGGGACTGGGGCAGCCCGTCGATCCCGGAGAAGATGGACTTGAAAACCATCGTCAAGATGAGTCCGGAGGTCATCACCAAGCCCCGGTGGCTCCTGCAGTGGGCGAAGACCATGCGGCCGCCGGAGCTGCGGGTGCCCAACCAGGGCCGCCGCGGCGAGCCCGGGCCCCCTTTCTTTCAGGCGTACGGGGAGTGGATGGGCACCCCGCCGCCGACCTGGGAGGACATCGCCTGGCTCCGCGAACTTTGGGGCGGCCCGTTCATGCTCAAGGGCGTGATGCGCGTCGATGACGCCAAAAAGGCCGTGGACGCCGGGGTTTCGGCGATTTCTGTGTCGAACCACGGCGGCAACAATCTGGACGGCACGCCGGCCTCGATCCGTGCTTTGCCCGCGGTGGCCGCGGCCGTCGGCGATCAGATCGAGGTGCTGCTCGACGGCGGCATCCGGCGCGGGAGCGACGTCGTCAAGGCCGTCGCGCTGGGAGCGCGCGCGGTGATGATCGGCCGCGCCTACCTGTGGGGGCTGGCCGCGGCCGGCCAGCCGGGCGTGGAGAACGTTCTCGACATCTTGCGCGGCGGCATCGACTCGGCGCTGATGGGCCTGGGGCTGTCCTCGGTGCACGACCTCGGACCCGACCACGTTCTGGTGCCGCCCGGATTCACCCGGGCACTGGGAGTGCCCTCGCCCGGGTAGCAAAGCCCGGCTATCCCGGGCGGGTATATCCGGATTAAGTGACGCGGACGCAAATCGTGGTACGGGCGGGGTAACCGTGACGGACGAGCCCACAATTCGAACGTCCGGTGAACGACCGGAGAAAAAAAGTTATTTTCAAGCTCCAACAATTGGTGCAAGCCAGGTGAATTCGTCCTACCATCACCGAGTGTCCGTACTCGGCGACTTGGGAACCGTGACGTCGAGCCAGCTCTCAAATATGTCGGCGTCGGTAATGGTTCCGCTGGGGTCGACCGAACAACACGGCCCGCACCTGCCCCTGGACACCGACACCCGGATCGCGGCGGCGGTCGCCGGCGGCGTTGTATCACGCCTCGGCCGCGACTGGCTATTGGCGCCGGCCGTCGCCTACGGCGCCAGCGGCGAGCACCAGAGTTTCGCCGGAACGATCTCGCTCGGCACCGAGGCGTTGACGCTGCTGCTGGTCGAGTACGGCAGGTCAGCGGCCAGCTGGGCCCGGCGTCTGGTCTTCGTCAACGGCCACGGCGGCAACGTCACGGCGTGCAGCCGGGCGGTGGCCCAGTTGCGCACCGAGGGCCGCGACGCCGGCTGGTCGCCCTGCCAGACCGCCGGCGGCGACGCCCACGCCGGCCATACCGAAACATCACTGTTGCTGCACATCTCGCCGGCCGCCGTCCGGACCGATCAGTATGTGGCGGGCAACACCGCACCGCTGCCCGAGCTGCTCGGGTCGATGCGCCGTGGGGGAGTCGCGGCGGTCAGCCCGGTCGGCGTGCTGGGCGACCCGACCACCGCCACCGCCGCCGAGGGCAAGCGGATCTTCACCGAGATGGTCGACGGGTGTGTCCGTCGAGTCGTCCGGTGGCGACCCGGGCCCGACGGGATGCTGACGTGACCGCGCCCCGGTTGCCGGACGGGTTCGCCGTTCAGGTCGATCGCCGCGTGCGCGTGCTCGGCGACGGCTCGGCCTTGCTCGGCGGTTCGCCTACCCGGCTGCTGAAGTTGGCCCCCGCCGCGCAGGACATGCTCTCGGATGGCCGGCTGAAGGTGCGCGACGACCTCAGCGCCCAACTCGCCCGGACCCTGCTGGACGCCACGGTGGCGCATCCGCGGCCCGCGGGCGGCCCGTCGCACCATGACGTGACGGTGGTAATCCCGGTGCGGGACAACCTTTCTGGAGTGCGCCGCCTGGTCAGCTCACTGCGTGGCCTGCGCGTCGTCGTGGTGGACGACGGCTCGTTCCCTCCGGTCGAAGCGGAAGACTTCGTCGGCGCGCACTGCGACATCGAGGTGCTGCGCCACCACCGCAGCAAGGGCCCGGCGGCGGCCCGCAACACCGGGCTGGGGGCCTGCCGCACGGACTTCGTCGCCTTCCTGGACTCCGACGTCGCGCCGCGCCGGGGCTGGCTGGAGGCCCTGCTCGGTCACTTCTGCGATCCCACGGTAGGCCTGGTCGCGCCCCGCATCGTCGGCCTGTCGCACAACGATAACGTGGTGGCGCGCTACGAGGCGGTGCACTCCTCGCTCGACCTCGGCGAGCGCGAGGCGCCGGTGTTGCCACACAGCACGGTGTCCTACGTGCCCAGCGCGGCGATCATCTGTCGGTGCTCGGCGATCCGGGGGGTCGGCGGGTTCGACGAGACCCTACAGTCCGGCGAGGACGTGGACCTGTGCTGGCGGCTCATCGAGGCGGGCGCTCGGCTGCGCTACGAGCCGATCGCACTGGTCGCCCACGACCACCGCACCGAGTTGCGGGATTGGCTTGCGCGCAAAGCGTTTTACGGCGGCTCGGCGGCCCCGCTTTCCGTGCGCCACCCGGACAAGACGGCGCCGGTGGTGATTTCCGGCTGGGCGCTGATGACGTGGATCCTGATGGCGTTCGGGTCCACCCTGTCGCGGCTGGTGTCCGTGGTCTTCGCCGTGCTGACCGGTCACCGGATCGCGCGGGCGATGCGCAGCGCCGAGACGTCGATGACCGATGTCGCGATGATCGCGGGCCGCGGCCTGTGGTCGGCGGCGTTGCAGCTGGCGTCGGCGCTGTGCCGGCACTACTGGCCGCTGGCGTTGCTGGCCGCGGCCATGTCGCGTCACTTCAGGCGGGTGGTTCTGGTCGCGGCCGTCATGGACGGGGTAGTCGACTGGCTTCGCCGCCGCGACGCCATCAGTGACGACGTCGAACCGATCGGGCTGCCGACCTACCTGGTGCTCAAACGCGTCGACGACCTGGCGTACGGGCTCGGGTTGTGGTGGGGTGTGCTACGGGAGCGCAACGCGCGCGCCCTGAAGCCCCAGATCCGAACCTAACCGCCACCTTGACCACAGCCGCCCCGCACAGCGATGTGCTGATAGTCGGCGCCGGCAGTGCAGGATCGGTTGTTGCGGAACGCCTTTCCGCCGATCCGCGGCGCACGGTGACGGTCCTCGAAGCGGGGCCGGCGCTCGACGACCCGGGTTTGCTCGCCCAGACCGCGAACGGGTTGCAGTTGCCGATCGGCGTCGGCAGCCCGCTGGTCCAGCGCTACCAGACCCGCCTCACCGACGAACCCGCCCGCCAGCATCCACTGGTGCGGGGGGCGACGGTGGGCGGATCGGGCGCGATCAACGGCGGCTACTTCTGCCGCGGGTTGCCGCGCGACTTCGATCGCATCGCCATCGACGGCTGGGGATGGTCCGACGTCCTGGACAGCTTCCGCGCCATCGAGACCGACTTGGACTTCGACGGTCCCGCCCACGGCGACAGTGGTCCCATCCAGGTGCGCCGCACGCACGAAATGACCGGGACCACCGAGCGATTCATCGCCGCCGCCGAGCGCGCCGGTTTCGGCTGGATCGCCGACCTCAATGACACTGCACCAGAGCAGGTTTCGGGAATAGGCGCCGTCCCGCTCAACATCGTCGACGGCGTACGGCGCGGCCCGGGTGCGGGCTACCTGATCCCGGCGCTGAGCAGGCTGAACCTGAACCTGCGCGCGCGGACCCGGGCCGCCCGGTTGCGTTTCGCCGGCACGGTTGCGGTGGGCGTCGACGCGATCGGTCCGGGCGGACGGATCGC
>NZ_LZMB01000224.1 GCF_001673555.1 Mycobacterium sp. 1165178.9
CGACGCCGGCTACGACCTCGACAAGGTGTTGACCACCGAGGATCTGGTGTCCGGCGAGAACGTCTTCTTCTGCGCCACCGGCGTCACCGACGGCGACCTGCTCAAGGGCGTGCAGTACTACCCCGGCGGCTGCACCACCCAGTCGATCGTCATGCGGTCGAAGTCGGGAACGGTCCGGATGATCGAGGCCTACCACCGGCTTTCGAAACTCAACGAGTACTCCGCCATCGACTTCACCGGCGATACCTCCGCCGCCTATCCCCTGCCCTGACCACCGAGAGCGAGGACGCCACTCAATGGCCGCTGACGAAACCGAGTACCGCATCGAGCACGACACCATGGGCGAGGTCCGGGTGCCCGCAAAAGCGTTGTGGCGCGCCCAGACTCAGCGCGCGGTCGAGAACTTCCCGATCTCCGGTCGCGGCCTGGAGCGCACCCAGATCCGCGCGCTGGGCTTGCTGAAGGGCGCCTGCGCGCAGGTCAACAAGGACCTCGGGTTGCTGGCCCCCGAGAAGGCCGACGCGATCATCGCCGCGGCGGCTGAGATCGCCGACGGCCAGCACGACGACCAGTTCCCCATCGACGTCTTCCAGACCGGTTCGGGCACCAGCTCCAACATGAACACCAACGAGGTGATCGCCAGCATCGCGGCCGCCAACGGCGTGACGGTGCACCCCAACGACGACGTCAACATGTCGCAGTCGTCGAACGACACCTTCCCCACCGCAACCCATATCGCCGCCACCGAGGCCGCCGTGCGTCACCTCATCCCGGCGCTCGAGGTGCTGCACGACGCCCTGGCCGGCAAGGCCCGCGAGTGGCACACCGTGGTCAAGTCCGGCCGCACTCACCTGATGGACGCCGTCCCGG
>NZ_LZMB01000225.1 GCF_001673555.1 Mycobacterium sp. 1165178.9
GCTGCTCAGCTACCTGTTCGTCGCGGTGTTCCTCGCCTTCATCGCCAACCTGTTGGCTCACTACATCTTTGGCGGCATCCGGCTCTCCGGTCGGACCGGCGCGCTGAGCCGTTCGGCGCGGATCCAGCTGGTCACCCTGGTCGGGTTGTTGGTCGTGCTGAAAGCGATCGCATACTGGCTGGACCGATATGAGTTGTTGTCGCACACCCGCGGCGGCAAACCCTTCACCGGCGCCGGATACACCGACATCAATGCGGTGCTGCCGGCGAAGCTGATCCTGATGGCGATTGCGCTCATCTGCGCGGCGGCGGTGTTCTCCGCGATTGTGCTCAAGGACTTGCGGATCCCGGCGATCGGACTGGTCCTGTTGCTGCTGTCCTCGCTGATCGTGGGCGCCGGTTGGCCGCTGATCGTCGAGCAGATCAGCGTCAAACCCAATGCCGCGCAAAAGGAAAGCGAATACATCAGCCGCAGCATCGCCGCGACGCGGCAAGCCTACGGCCTGACCTCCGACCAGGTCACCTATCGCAACTACACCGGCGACGCGCAGGCCGCCGCCCAGCAGGTCGCCGACGACCGCGCGACCACGTCCAACATCCGGTTGCTCGATCCGACGATCGTCAGTCCAGCGTTCACCCAGTTTCAGCAGGGCAAGAATTTCTATTACTTCCCCGACCAGCTCTCCATCGACAGGTACCTGGACCGCAACGGCGCGTTGCGTGACTACGTGGTGGCGGCCCGCGAACTCAACCCCGACCGCCTGATCGAGAACCAGCGAGACTGGATCAACCGGCACAGCGTCTACACCCACGGCAACGGGTTCATCGCCTCGCCGGCCAACACGGTCCGCGGCGTGGCCAACGATCCCAACCAAAACGGTGGCTATCCCGAATTCCTGGTCAACGTCGTCGGCGCCAACGGAGGGGTGGTGTCCGACGGCCCGGCCCAACTCGACCAGCCGCGCGTCTACTTCGGGCCGGTCATCTCCAACACGTCGGCCGACTACGCGATCGTCGGGCGCAACGGCAACGATCGCGAATACGACTACGAGACCAACAACGAAACCAAGAACTACACCTACACCGGGCTCGGCGGCGTCCCGCTCGGCGACTGGCTGTCGCGCAGCGTGTTCGCCGCGAAGTTCGCCGAGCGAAACTTCTTGTTCTCCAACGTGATCGGGTCAAACAGCAAGATCCTGTTCAACCGTGACCCGGCGCGGCGGGTGGAGGCGGTGGCGCCGTGGCTGACCACCGACAGCGCGGTCTACCCGGCGATCGTCAACAAGCGACTGGTGTGGATCATCGACGGCTACACCACGCTGGACAACTACCCGTATTCCGAACTCACGTCGCTGGAATCGGCGACCGCGGACTCCAACGAGGTGGCGTTCAACAAGCTGGCGCCCGACAAGCGAGTCTCCTATATCCGCAACTCGGTGAAGGCGACCGTGGACGCCTACGACGGCACCGTCACGCTGTACCAGCAAGACGAACAGGATCCGGTGCTCAAGGCCTGGATGAGGGTCTTCCCGGGCACCGTGAAGCCCAAGAGCAACATCACCCCGGAGCTGGCCGAGCACCTGCGCTATCCCGAGGACCTGTTCAAGGTGCAGCGGATGCTGCTGGCCAAATATCACGTCAACGATCCGGTGACGTTCTTCTCCACCTCGGATTTCTGGGACGTGCCGCTGGATCCGAACCCGACGGCCAGCAGCTACCAGCCGCCGTACTACATCGTCGCGAAAAACATTGCGAAGAACGACAATACGGCGTCGTATCAGCTGACCAGCGCGATGAACAGGTTCAAGCGCGACTATCTGGCCGCCTATATCAGCGCCAGCTCCGACCCGGCGACGTACGGCAGGATCACCGTGCTGACCATCCCGGGTCAGGTCAACGGGCCGAAGCTGGCCAACAACGCGATCACGACCGATCCGGCGGTGTCCCAGGACCTCGGCGTGATCGGGCGCGACAACCAGAACCGGATCCGGTGGGGCAACTTGCTCACCTTGCCGGTGGGGCAGGGCGGCCTGCTCTACGTCGAACCCGTGTATGCCTCGCCGGGGGCGAGTGACGCGGCGTCGTCCTACCCGCGGCTGATCCGGGTGGCGATGATGTACAACGACAAGATCGGGTACGGCCCCACCGTGCGGGACGCGCTGACCGGGCTGTTCGGTCCGGGCGCGGGTGCGGCCGCGACGAGCATCCAGCCCACCGAAGCCGGGACACCCGCCGCAACTCCGCCGCCCAGCGCGCCGGCGCCGGTCGCGACGCCCGGATCACCGCCCCCAGTCGCCGCACCCCCGGTGCCCGACGGATCGGTGACGCTGTCGCCTGCCAAATCCGCTGTGCTGCAAGAGATTCAGGCGGCGATCGGCGAGGCCAAGGACGCGCAGAAGAAGGGCGATTTCGCCGGCTACGGCGCGGCGCTACAACGGCTGGACGACGCGATCACCAAGTACAACAACACCAAGTAGGTCGGCCGTGGGCTAGCAAAGGCCATCTCGCAACCGCGGTAGCGATTCCGCTGGGTGGCAATGCGGCGGCAGCGGTGTCGGTGCTTGTCGCGGGGCCGCGCCCTCCGTTTGGACTGCTCGCTGCCACCAGGGCCACCGGTGCTCGCATCGCCGGCCTGCTTCGCGCACCGTGAAACAGTGACAGCGAGAAGAGAGCTCAATCAATGGACGCAGGCTCGCCACCCGCCCCGTGGCTTCCTAACGTCAGCGCGGCGAACTCTCCTCAAGCTGCGGCGTGAGCAGTGGTCAGCGAAAACCCACTCAGTGGGCACAGGCTTGGCCTCTTGTCCCGCGGCTTCTTAAGGTCATCGGCGTGGACAGACACAATGCCCCGGTTGCCAATAGCGCCAACTGTCGCGGCGCACCGCCCTTCGCCTGACACGAATTGTCCGTGCCAATCGAGCGGGAAGTGACAACGGATGCCTCAGCGGGCAGTGGTGAATATCGGCGCCGGCCCAGCGGGGATTTCTGCGGCCCTGAGCCTGAAAGGCAAGGGAATTCGGCCATTGCTGAGCCGCCTCGCGCTAGTTGGATACCTAGCTAAGCAACCAGGAAAGCTGGCCAAGCACATCTCGCAAGCCCGCCGCCGCCGTTTTGCAGCCTTTCGGCCCCAACCTGTGTCCGGGACAGCTTCGTCGAAATCATCCTGAACAGGAATGTTGCTTCTCGGCACTGGGCATAGATCGTAAGTGTTCGCGCGTTGAACCGGACGACGTCGTCACGTTGGTGTCGGCGACAGCAACCATAAGGGGTCGATGGTGGACCAGTGTGAGTTGGATCGCGTGAGAGATCGCATGGCCAGCTGTAGGCGCGCGGGCGCGACGGGCGGCTCGTTTCACACCGAGGGTCGCGGGGTCATCGAGAGCGCATTTGAGTTGCTAGATCACGTGGGTGCGTTGGAACCGGTGCGGTTGCTGGACTTGGCGAATGTGAGCGGGATCCCGCGAGAGACGGTCCGGCGATTGTTGCAGCAGTTGATCGCGGTCGGGGCGGTCAGCCGGGAAGGTACCCGCTATCGGCTCGGCGCCAGCCTGTTGGGGTTGGGTTCGCGAGTGAGCTCCGAGCGTCGTTTGCGGGTGGCGGCCCGGCGGCCGATCGCCGAACTGGCCTCGGCCACCGGTGCCGCAGTGCAGTTGTCCGCGATGATCGGCGGTGAGGCGGTGTACCTGGATTCGGTGGACGCTCGGGTTCCGTTGGGAGTGATCGCCCAACCCGGGGCCCCGGTCCCACCCAGATGCGCGGCTGCGCGGGCCCACACCGAATTAGGCTATACCGCACCGATAGTGGACGCAGGCGAGGTAATAGCAGATATGAGCTGTGTCGCGGTAGCGATTCCGCTGGGCAACGGCGCTGCGGCAGCCCTGTCGACACTCGTCGCGGCACCGCGACCGCCGCTCGGACTGCTCGCTGCCACCAGGGCCACAGGCGTCCGCATTGCCAGGCTAGTTCGTGCGCCGTGAATTGGTGATCACCGCGAAAAACCCACTCATTAGGCATGGATTGGCCGCTCGTCCCGCGGGTTCTTAACGTCATTGGCGTGACAGCCACTAATTCGGCGCAGTATGGCGCAGAAGTAAAACGCCCGGCCTCATGAGCAATATGACTCTGGCGGAGCAACTGGTGCTCCTACCGCTGCTGCGCATTCATGGCGTCGTCTATCGGAAGACCAACGGCCGGGTCGGTCACCAGATGCCGGGGATGCCGCCATGTTTGCTGTTACACACCATTGGCGCAAAGACCGGTCAACAGCGCAGCAAGGCACTGATCTACGCGAAGGACGGCGACTCGTACCTGGTCGTCGCGTCCTTCGGCGGTAGCGATGAGCACCCAGGCTGGTACTACAACCTCCGCAAACGGCCGGACTGCGAAATCAACGTCGGTCCAATACGATTCGCGGTGAGAGCGCGCAAAACCACGCCTGATGACGCCGACTACGCGCGACTGTGGGAGATCGTCAACAAGAACAACGCGAACCGATACACCGGCTACCAAAGCCGAACGTCGCGGCCTATCCCGGTCATTTCGTTAACCCCGGCTTAAGGACATAGAACAGCTCTGCAGCCCTCAGCTCCAGGTCGCCACCCCGGTGGACGCTCGCGTTCCGGACGCGGCGAGGCAATAGCGCGCGACAAACACCGTTACTGCTGATTCCGCATCGTGAATTGGTCTCAGCGACAGGCCCATTCAGTGGGCACGGATTGGCCGCTTGTCCCGCGAATTCTTAACGTCATAGGCGTGATAGCCACAAATTGGGTGAAGGATGGCGGAGAGCCGCCGGCGCCGCTGGAATTTCAAGGCGTGGACTGCATTTCGCCCCTCTCATCACGTGATGGCCACCTCGGCGCAGACATTCGTGCTCGACCTCGCCATCAACTCACAGGAGACAAAGACAAATGAGTACACCCGATGTGATAACCGCGGCTGCCAACGAGCTGGAGAGACGGATCGATTCGACGCAGGTACGTGTACCCGGCGGCGCGCCGTTGATCTGGAACGCGGCGGTGCAACATCGTCCGGCCTTGGTCGTGCGTGTCGAGTCACCACGCGACGTACAAGGGGCAGTCCGAGTGGCGCGCGACCGTGGGATGCGGCTCTCGGTGCTCGGCGGCGGCCACGACTGGGCGGGTCGTGCGGTGTGCGACGGCGGTTTGGTGATCGACATGTCCGGGATGCGCAACGTCACCATCGATTCCAGGGCGCAGGTCGCGACAGTGAGTGGGGGCGTTATAGCGTCCGACCTGATCGACGCGGTCGCGCCGTATGGACTGGTTGCCGCCACCGGCAACTGCGGTGGTGTCGGCATGACCGGCCTGACACTCGGCGGGGGCTACGGACCGCTCAACGGGCGGTTCGGCCTTGCCGCGGACAACCTGCTCGGCGCCGAGGTTGTCCTGGCGGATGGTCGAATCGTCACGGCCGACGCGACTCACGAGCCGGAGCTGTTCTGGGCACTGCGCGGTGGTGGCGGAAACTTCGGGGTTGTCACCTCGATGCGGGTGCGGTTGCACCCAGTGGACCGGTTGATCGGCGGGATGATCATGTTTCCGTGGTCGCAGGCCGCGACGGTGTGGCGTGGGCTGGGTGAGCTGTTGTCGACCGCGCCTGACGTGGTGACCGTGCAA
>NZ_LZMB01000226.1 GCF_001673555.1 Mycobacterium sp. 1165178.9
TGCAAATCCCCCAACATCGCCCCGGCCGCATCACCGTCTTGCCAGTTCTGCCACGCCAACATCACCTGAACCAACGGATGATGCGTCAACGACCGCGCCGGATTGAGCCGCTCCACCAACACCTCAAACGGCACATCCTGATGCTCATAGGCAGCCAAACTGCGCTGACGCACCTGCGCCAACAACTCCGCCACCGTGGGATCAGCACCCAAATCCACCCGCAACACCAACGTGTTGACGAAAAAACCCACCAACTCATCTAGCGCAGGATCACGCCGCCCCGCGATCGGAAAACCCACCGCCACATCAACACTGGCGCTGATCTTCGACAACAACACCGCCAACGCAGCCTGCACCACCATGAAACTGGTCGCATTATGCTCACCGGCCACCTGACGCACCCGCGCCTGCAACTCAGCCGGCCACTCCACCGCCACCGTGGCCCCGCGATAATCCGCCACCGCCGGATACGGCCGATCCGTGGGCAACTGCACCCGCTCGGGCATCCCGGCCAACACATCTTCCCAATACGCCAACTGCCCAGCGATACGACTACCACTGTCCTCGAGCTCACCAAACTGCGCCCGCTGCCACAACGTGTAATCGACATACTGCACCGCTAACGGCGCCCACCCCGGCACCTGCCCCACCGACCGACCGGCATAGGCCACACCCAAATCCCGCACCAACGGCCCCACCGAAGCCCCATCAGCAGCGATATGATGCACCACCGCCACCAACACATGCTCATCCTCGGCAACACGGAAAAGCTGCGCCCGCAACGGAATCTCAACCGCCAAATCAAACGCATACCGCGCCGCAGCCCCGATCGCCTCCTCCAACCGGCCCACCGACCAACCAGCAGCATCCACCACCCGCCAACCGAAATCGGCTTGCTCAGTTGGGATGACTACTTGCTGAGCCGTTCCCTCCAGGGTGGCGAACACGGTGCGCAGGCTCTCGTGACGGTCCACCACGTCAGACAGCGCCGCACCCAACGCCTCGACATCCAGGGGGCCGCGCAGCCGCAGCGCCACCGCCAAGTTGTAGACCGGTGACGGGCCATGCAGCTGATCCAGGAACCACAACCGGTTCTGCGCGAACGACAGCGGAACCACCGCAGGCCGCTCAACGGCCACCAACGGCTCCAGCCCACCTCCACCGGCACCGATACGGGGCGCCAATTGGGCGACCGTCGGCGCCTCGAACAAGATGCGGACCGCCAGGCCGGCGCGCAACGTCTTGTTGGCTGCTGCGATGACCCGCATCGCCGACAACGAATCGCCACCCAGGTCGAAGAACGAGTCGTCAACGCCGACCCGCTCGAGCCCGAGCACCTGGGCATAGATGCCGGCCAGGATCTCTTCGACCGCGCCGACCGGCGCGCGGTAGTGATCGCCCTCCCGATAGTCCGGTGCCGGCAAGGCACGGACATCGAGTTTGCCGTTGGCGGTCAACGG
>NZ_LZMB01000227.1 GCF_001673555.1 Mycobacterium sp. 1165178.9
GCGCGCGAGCAGACCTTCTTCGGCACCCGACGCTACGTCCGGCGCCAGCGGTCCTGGTTTCGCCGGGATCATCGCGTGCAGTGGCTCGATGTGGGCGCGGCGGCCCCGGCGGAGGGTGCCGCGCTCGTCGACGCCGCCGTGCGGGCGTGGCGCCACGTATCCTGAGCAGGTGAATTTCGCCAAGGGCCACGGCACCCAGAACGACTTCGTGGTGCTGCCGGACCCGCAGGCCGAGCTGAGCCTGACCGAGTCGCGGGTCGCCGCGCTGTGCGACCGGCGCCGCGGGCTCGGGGCCGACGGCGTGCTGCGCGTCACCACCGCCGGTGCGGCGCTGTCGGCCGGCGTGCTCGACCGGGTGCCCGACGGAGTGGACGCCGGTGACTGGTACATGGACTACCGCAACGCCGACGGGTCCGTCGCCCAGATGTGCGGCAACGGCGTTCGGGTTTTCGCACACTACCTGCGCGCCAGCGGCATGGAGTCCCGTGACGAATTCGTGGTCGGGTCGCTGGCCGGCCCGCGGCCGGTCGCGGTGCATCGCGCCGATGCGACCACCGCCGACGTCAGCGTCGACATGGGCAAGGCCAACACGCTGGGCCCGGGCGAAGCGGTCGTGGGCGGCCGGCGGTTCTCGGGCCTGGCGGTCGATGTGGGCAATCCGCACCTGGCCTGCGTGGACCCGCAGCTGACGGCCGAGGCGCTCGCGGCGCTGGACGTGGCCGCGCCGGTGAGCTTCGATCCCGCCCAATTCCCGGACGGGGTGAATGTCGAGATCCTCACCGCACCGGCCGATGGGGTGGTGCAGATGCGCGTGCACGAGCGGGGGGTGGGCGAAACGCGCTCCTGCGGCACCGGAACGGTCGCGGCCGCGGTCGCCGCGCTGACGGCTGCCGGTACGGCCACCGGCACCCTCACCGTTCGGGTGCCCGGGGGGGAGGTCGTCGTCACGATCACCGACGCCACCAGCTTCCTGCGCGGACCGTCCGTACTGGTAGCCCAAGGAGAACTCAGCGAGGAATGGTGGCGCGAACAGCAGCGTTAAATCAGGTGCGCGACACCGTTTTCGCGTGCATCATCTTGTATTGCCTATGACAGAACCTGAATTTCGCGATCACGCTTCGGCCATCCCGGAGCCCAGTACGGGCGAACTCGCCCTCGAAGATCGGTCGGCGCTGCGGCGCGTCGCCGGCCTGTCGACCGAACTCACCGACGTCTCCGAAGTCGAATACCGCCAGCTCCGGCTCGAGCGGGTGGTCCTGGTGGGCGTGTGGACGGACGGCACGGCCGCCGACAGCGAGGCCAGCATGGCCGAGCTCGCCGCCCTGGCCGAAACCGCTGGCTCCGAAGTGCTCGAAGGGTTGATCCAGCGCCGTGACAAGCCCGACCCGTCGACGTACATCGGTTCGGGCAAGGCCGCCGAACTACGCGAAGTGGTGCTGGCCACCGGCGCCGACACCGTCATCTGCGACGGTGAACTGTCCCCGGCGCAGCTGACCGCACTGGAAAAGGCGGTCAAGGTCAAGGTCATCGACCGCACAGCGTTGATCCTCGACATTTTCGCCCAGCACGCCACCAGCCGGGAGGGCAAGGCGCAGGTCTCGCTGGCCCAGATGGAATACATGCTGCCGCGGCTGCGCGGCTGGGGCGAGTCGATGTCGCGGCAGGCTGGTGGCCGTGCCGGGGGCAGCGGGGGAGGCGTGGGCCTGCGCGGCCCGGGTGAAACCAAGATTGAGACCGACCGGCGTCGCATCCGCGAGCGCATGGCCAAGCTGCGCCGGGAGATCAAGGACATGAAGCAGGTCCGCGACACCCAGCGCAGCCGGCGGGTGCACAGCGACCTGCCCGCGATCGCCATCGTCGGCTACACCAATGCCGGCAAGTCGAGCCTGCTCAACGCGCTGACCGGGGCCGGGGTGCTGGTCCAGGACGCGTTGTTCGCCACCCTGGAACCCACCACCCGACGCGCCGAGTTCGATGACGGCCGGCCGTTCGTGCTCACCGACACCGTCGGATTCGTCCGGCACCTGCCCACCCAACTGGTCGAAGCCTTCCGCTCCACGCTGGAAGAGGTCGTCGACGCCGACCTGTTGGTACACGTCGTCGACGGCTCGGACGTCAACCCGCTGGCGCAGATCAACGCGGTCCGCCAGGTGGTGTCCGAAGTCGTCGCCGATTACGGGACCGACCACGACGGTGCCGCGCCGCAGGAGCTGGTGGTGGTGAACAAGGTCGACGCGGCGAGTGATTTGACGCTGGCCAAGCTTCGCCATGCCCTGCCCGGCGCCATGTTCGTGTCCGCGCGCACCGGCGACGGCATCGACGCCCTACGCCGCCGGATCGCCGAACTCGCCGTTCCCGCCGACACCGCCGTCGACGTGGTGATCCCGTACCACCGCGGCGACCTGGTGGCCCGTCTGCACGCACATGGACGCGTCGAGCAGGAGGAGCACAACGCCGAGGGCACCCGCATCCTGGCCCGGGTTCCGCTGGCCCTGGCCGGCCGGCTGCGCGAGTTCTCCGCGCACTGAGCGTGCCCTAGGGGATCCCTGCAGCGCAGGGCCATCCGACCTCCTCGAGCCGAAGGTAGGCGACCCCGCCGGCCGCCTACCAACCGTCCGGTTGGTATATCTTGGGCTGCAGTCATCCCAGTCGCCGGAGGTCTTCCATGAGCAGCGCCATCAAATACCAGCGCACTCTTTTCGAGCCAGAGCACGACCTGTTCCGTGAGTCCTACCGGGGCTTTCTAGAGCGCCACGTCGCGCCCTATCACGACGAGTGGGAGAAAGAGAAGATCGTCGACCGCGGTGTGTGGCTCGAGGCCGGCAAGCAAGGCTTCCTCGGCATGGCGGTGCCCGAAGAGTACGGCGGCGGGGGCAACCCCGACTTCCGGTACAACGCGATCATCACCGAGGAAACCACCGCCGGGCGCTACAGCGGCATCGGTTTCGGCCTGCACAACGACATCGTGGCGCCGTACCTGTTGGCGCTGGCCACCGAGGAACAGAAGCAACGCTGGCTGCCGAAATTCTGCACCGGAGAACTGATTACGGCGATCGCGATGACCGAGCCGGGAACGGGTAGCGACCTGCAGGGCATCAAGACCCGTGCCGTCAAGCAGGGCGACCATTACGTCCTCAACGGTTCAAAAACGTTCATCACCAACGGAATCAACTCCGACCTGGTGCTCGTGGTCGCGCAGACCGACCCGGAAATGGGCTCTCAGGGTTTCTCGCTGCTCGCCGTCGAGCGAGGTATGGAGGGCTTCGAGCGCGGGCGCCACTTGGACAAGATCGGGCTCGACGCCCAGGACACCGCCGAGCTGTCGTTCACCGACGTCAAGGTGCCGGCCGAAAACCTGCTGGGCAAAGAGGGCATGGGATTCATCTACCTCATGCAGAACCTGCCGCAGGAACGCATCTCGATCGCCATCATG
>NZ_LZMB01000228.1 GCF_001673555.1 Mycobacterium sp. 1165178.9
CGGACCTTGTTGCCGTCGGCGAGGCGCCGGGGGTTGGCCCGGTCGGCAAGCGAGTCGACGGTGGCCGCCAGCTGATCACGGGCGACGTCGATGTCCTGCTTGATGGCTTCGGGGTCCCGGTCCGCCACTGTGTCCTCCAAGTCGCCCACTATCCAGCTCCTACACCTGCCCGAACTACCCTAGATCAGCTGGCGGTAACCTCGACGCTCCGGTGAACAGAAAGGTAGTTACCTTGACCGAGACCACGCGGCTTGCACCCGGCGACAAAGCGCCCTCGTTCAGCCTGCCAGACGCCGACGGCAACAAGGTGTCGCTGGCCGACTACAAGGGACGTCGCGTCGTCGTGTACTTCTACCCGGCCGCGTCGACGCCGGGATGCACCAAGCAGGCGTGCGACTTTCGGGACAGCTTGGCCGAGCTCAACGGCGCCGGCCTCGACGTCATCGGGATCTCCCCCGACAAGCCGGAGAAGCTTGCCAAGTTCCGTGACACCGAGAAGCTGACGTTCCCGCTGCTGTCCGACCCCGACCGCAAGGTCCTGACGGCCTATGGCGCCTACGGCGAGAAGCAGATGTACGGCAAGACGGTCACCGGCGTGATCCGCTCCACCTTCGTGGTCGACGAGAAGGGCAAAATCGCGGTCGCGCAGTACAACGTGAAGGCGACGGGCCATGTCGCCAAGCTTCGCCGCGACCTGTCGGTCTAGTGGCGATCGCAAGCGCGGCCAAGCCGGGCGAAGCGGGTCGCCACCATCCGGTCTAGTCAGTCGCCGATGACGGCGGCGTCGGTGTACTCGGTGATGGGCCGCGCGATTCCTTGTTCGTCGCAGATCCGCTGCAGCTTCTCCAGCGTCTGGTCGATCCCCGGCCCAAGCCGCTTGCCGGGGGTGAAGGTCGCCGGAAGGTGCTGCATGCCCTGGATCACGCCGATCGTCCGATAGTGCACCGTGCCCTCGGGGTCGCAGCGATAGTCGGGCATCCGCTCGAGCACCGCCGTGAGCATCGACTTGAACACGACACGTGCGACATTGGAGCCGATGCAGCGGTGGACGCCGAGCCCAAAGCTGAAGTGCCGGTTGTTCTTACGGCTCAGGTCCAACCGATTCGGCTCGGGGAACACCGCGGGGTCGCGGTTGGCCATCGCCCAGGACAACCACAGGCGATCGCCCTCCTTGAACTTCGTGCCCGCAATTTCGAGGTCGGCGGCGATGGTGCGACCGTCGCCCGGAGCGGGCGTGAAGTAACGCAGGAATTCCTCGGTCGCCGAGTCGAGCAGCGTTTCTGATTCCTGCCTCAGCAGTTCGCGCTTTTCGGGATTTTCCCCCAGCCATTCGAGTGCGTGCGCGGTCAGCGCCGTCGTCGTGTCAAAACCTCCGCCGATGATCAAGCTGAGCATTCCGAGCAGTTCGGCGTCGGGAGCGGGTTCGCCGTCGATCTTCAGCCTCGCCAATGCGTCCACTATTCCGGGGCGTGGGTTCTCGCGGATCTCGAGGAGGTGGTTGAACAGGTCCGCCCCCATCGCCATCGTCTGCTCCAAAACCCTTGGGGCGTCCGGGGAATCGGCCGGGGTATAAACGCCGGCGTGGGCCGGCTCGCAATACAGCTGCCACTTCTTCAGCGGAACGCCCATCATCGCCAGAGTCAGGACGGCGGGCACGACGTTCGCGAGGTCGTCGACGAAGTCGATCCGCCCGACTTCGATTTTCTCGTCGATGCTCGCCCGCACGATCTCATCGACAAACGGCTTCCAGCGCTTGACGGCAGCCGGCGACAGATAGGGGTTGAGAATGCTGCGGTAGGCGGAGTGCTCGGGTTCGTCCATCTCGAGCATGCCGCCCCGGACGCCGTTGCCCTGCTTCAGCGTGGGGATCGTGATGCCTTTATAGCCGGTGCCTTCACCCGTCACGTCGTGGTCGTTGGATACGTGCGGGCATCGCGCGAGCTCGAAGACTTCCCGGTTGCCCGCGGCCACCCAATGCCCGTCGTAGGTGTCGGTCCACGCCACCGGGCACCTGGCGTGCATCTCCTCGGTGATCGCGGTGAACCGCTCGCGGTACTCCGGGGTGTGGCGATCAAAGTGGTAACGGTTGGTCTTGCCGGCGTCGCCGGTCAGGGTGTTCTCCGTACTCACGGTGGCGTCTCCTGCGGACGAGTGGCTGCATCTAGAAGCAGTATGCGACGAGACTGCCGGTCTCGTTAAGCATTCTGGCGGTGGAGTTTCCCCTCAGGCCAGGTTGGCAAGCAGCAGCGCTTCGGCGATGGCCGCGCGTTCGAGCACGCCCAGATGCAGGCTCTCGTTGATGCTGTGGGCTTGCGTCGCGGGATCTTCCACGCCGGTGACGAGGATCTTCGCCTGCGGGAACGCCTCGGCGAACTCGGCGATGAACGGGATCGATCCGCCCATGCCCATGTCGATCGGATCGGTCCCCCACCCCTGCCGGAACGCCGCCCGCGCGGCGTCGTACACGCTGCCGCTGGCGTCGATGGCGTAGGGCTCACCAACGTCGCCGCGGGTGACGCTGACGTGTGCGCCCCAGGGCACATGCTCTTGCAGGTGGGCGGTCAACGCGTCCAGGTGCCCCGCGGCGTCCCCGCCCGGCGCGACGCGCATGCTGATCTTGGCCCGCGCCCGTGGGATGAGGGTGTTCGACGCCTTATCGATAGGTGTGGTGTCGATACCGATCACGGTGATCGCCGGTTTGGCCCACAGCCGCTGCGGCGCCGAGCCCGATCCGATCTCGCACACCCCGTCCAGCAGGCCGGAGTCGGCGCGCACCCGCTCGGGCGGGTAATCCACAGCGGCGGCCGTACTTTCGTGCAGGCCGGTGACGGCCACGTTGCCGTCGTCGTCATGCAGGCTTGCCAACAAACGCACCAGCACGCTCAGGGCGTCGGGCACCACGCCGCCCCAAATCCCGGAGTGCAGGCCGTGGTCGAGCGTGGCGACCTCGACAACACAGTCGACCATGCCGCGTAGCGTCACCGTCAGCGCTGGGACTTCGGTACTCCAGTTGTCCGAGTCGGCGATGACGATCACGTCGGCGGCGAGCGCGTCGCGGTGGGCGGCCAACAGCCGGCCCAAGGACGGGGAACCGGATTCCTCCTCGCCCTCGACAAAGACCGTCACGCCCACCGGCGGCCGACCGCCGTGCGCGCGAAACGCTGCCAAATGTGTTGCGATGCCGGCCTTGTCGTCGGCGGTTCCGCGGCCGTAGAGCCGGCCGTCCCGCTCGGTGGGCTCGAACGGCGGCGACACCCACTGGCCGCGGTCCCCCTCGGGCTGCACGTCGTGATGGGCGTACAGCAGCACGGTCGGTGCGCCGGGCGGCGCGGGATGGTGAGCGATGACCGCAGGGGCGCCTCCTTCGCTGACGATGCGTACATCGCCAAAACCGGCCTGTGTCAACAGATCCGCGACGGCCTGCGCGCTGCGGTGTACCTCGTCGCGGCGGCCCGGGTCGGCCCACACCGACTCGATGCGCACCAGGTCTTTTAGATCGCGCCGCACCGATGGCAGCACCTCGCGGACGCGCTCAACCAGATCGCTCATGCCCACGAGGCTAGTCGGCCGCCGTCTCCAAAATGGCCACCGCGGCGGCCGTATCCCCTTCGTGCGTCAGCGACACGTGGATGATCACGTCGGCCAGGTGTTTGGCGATGTCGCCGCTGAGCCGAACCCGGGGTCGGCCCCACATGTCGGTGACCACCTCGATGTCGCGGTGGATGTCCTCCCGCAGCACGGGACGCTGGGCAAACCGCGACCCCGACCAGGCCTTGATTACGGCCTCCTTCGCGGCCCAGCGGGCGGCCAGGTGACGCGCCGCCGACGAACTCTTGTCCGAGGCGTCGCGGCGCTCCCCCGGGGTGAACGTTTCGGAGAAGACGGTTCCCGGTTGATCGACCTGCTCGGCGAAATCAGGAATGGAGACGAGATCGATCCCCACACCGACAATTCCCATGGGTCGCCAGGCTAACGGATGTCCGAGCCCGGCGACGATGCGGTCCGCGCTGCGGACCGCCGAGGAGCCGGGCAATACACCGACGTCATCCGGCGGAGAGCTGGTAAGCCTCGCCGTCACCCAGGCGCGAATTCGGGTTCAGCAGCATCGCCGCCTCCTGACGCTTCTCCGGAACGTCATTGTCGAAGCGACGGTTCGGCGGCCTCTCGTACATCGGCGCGCCGCCGGCGATGGCCGACGCGAGGCGTCGCTGACCGGCCAGCAGGCGTGCGTCCGCACGCCGCTGGTAGTCCGCACGCTGCTCCGGATCGAGCGCGGCGACGAAGGCCTGCGGGTGCACCAGCGCGACCAGCCCCGAAACATGGCCGAACCCAAGGCTGGTCACCAACCCCGCCTTGAGCGGGAACCTGTCCCCGAGTCGCAGCGTCTCGCGCACCCACACGAAGTGGGCCGAGCCGGCCAGTTCGTCGTCGACGCAATCCAGGCTGCGGTTGGGCGGGATCACCCCGTCGCGCAGCATCTGGCACAACCCCATCATCTGGAAGACCGCCGCGCCGCCCTTCGCGTGCCCGGTGAGGCTCTTCTGCGACACCACGAACAGCGGGGCACCCTCGGAACGTCCCAGCGAGTCGGCGAGCCGCTCGTGCAGTTCGGTCTCGTTGGGATCGTTGGCCAGGGTCGACGTGTCGTGCTTGGAGACCACCGCGACGTCGTCGGCGCCCACCCCGAGCTTGGCCAGCGACCGCGCCAGCACCGAATCCTTGCCACCGCGACCGGCGCCCAGTGCGCCCAGCCCCGGCGCCGGGATCGAGGTGTGCACGCCGTCCGCGAACGACTGTGCATAGGCCACCACGGCCAGTACCGGCAGACCCATCTTGAGCGCCAGGTCACCGCGCGCCAGCAGGATCGTGCCGCCGCCCTGTGCCTCGAGGAATCCCAGCCTGCGCCGATCGTTGGGCCGGGAGAACTTTGAGTCGTGAATGCCTCGGCCCCGCATCATGCCGGTGTCGGCCGTGGCCGCCATGTCACCGAAGCCGATGATGGCCTCCAGCGTCAGGTCGTCGAATCCGCCGGCGACCACCAGCTCCGCCTTGCCGAGACGGATCTTGTCGACACCCTCCTCGACCGACACCGCCGCGGTGGCGCACGCGCCCACCGGATGGATCATCGCGCCGTAGCTGCCGACGTAACTCTGAATGACATGCGCGGCAACGACGTTCGGCAGAACTTCCTGCAAGATGTCGTTCGGCTTGCTCCGCCCTAACAAGTTGCCGTGATACATCGTCTGCATCGAGGTCATGCCGCCCATGCCGGTGCCCTGGGTGCTGGCCACCAGGCCTGGGTGCACCCACCGCATCAATTCGGCCGGGGTGAATCCCGACGACAGGAACGCATCGACGGTCGCGACGATGTTCCACAGCGCCACCCGGTCGGTCGAGCTGGCCATGTCCTGGCTGATGCCGAACACGGTCGGGTCGAACCCGGTCGGGATCTGCGCACCAACGGTCCGCGACAGCTTGGTCTTTCGCGGCACCCGAATCTCGGTGCCGGCCTTGCGGATGACCTGCCAGTCGCTGGAGTCGGGCACCGGCCGGATGACCGTGTGTTCCGGGTCGAACTCGACGAAGGCGCGGGCGTCGGTCTCCGAGGACACCACGAATGCGAAGTCCTTATCCAGGAACACCGATACCAGCAGCGGCGCAGCGTGGTCGGGGTCGATCGCGCCGTCGTCGACGAATTCGCGGATGCCGCACCGCTCGACCACGGTGTCGTGGTAGCGCTCGACCAGCTCGGACTCATCGACCAGATCACCGGATTGCGTGTCGTACCAACCGGGTTGGGGGTCGTCCTCCCAACGGATCAGGCCAGTGGTCCAGGCCAGCTCCAGGACGCCCGCCGCCGACAATTCGTTGTCGACCTCCATCTCGAAGCGGGTTCGCGACGAGCCGTAGGGGCCCAGTTCCGCGCCGCCGACGATGACCACCAGGTCGGCCGGGTCGACGTCGAGGTCAGCCCATTCCGGAGGTGGTGCCGGAGCGAATCCGCGCGGCGGAGACGGCAACGCGGCGATGGTGCCCTCGGCCCCGGCGGCCTCGGCCTCGTCCTCCGATGCCGAGGTGGCTTGCTCGCGGGCCTTGGCGGCCAGTTCGGCCATGTCGAGGTTGGCCTCGCCCAGCCCGCCGGTCAGGTCCGCCTTGATCGGCGCCGCGGCCGCGGCGACCTTGGACTCGATGTCGCAGAGCGACAACAACATTGCCGCCATCTCGTCGGTCGAGTACGTCGTGACGCCGGCCTCCTCGACCGCGTCGACGATGGCGTCGTTGTGGCCCATCAACCCGGTGCCGCGGGTCCAGCCGATCAGGGCGTGCGCCAGGCTGACCCGGGCCGCCCACGAAGACTCGGCGTGCCAACGGCTCACCAGGGCGTCCAGCGCCGACTTGGCTTCGCCGTAAGCGCCGTCACCGCCGAACATTCCGCGGTTCGGTGAACCCGGCAGCACCACGTGCAGCCGCGACGCGATGTCGCGCTCGGCGCCGATCTTCGACAGCCCGCCGATCAACCGCTGGACCGCCCACAGCAGCACTTTCATCTCCATCTCGGAGCGAGAGCCGGCCTCGGACAGGTCGCCCGCGACCCGAGGGGCGGCGAACGGGAACAGCAGCGTCGGGGTCTGCGCGTCCTTGATGTGAATCGACTGCGGCCCAAGGCTTTCGGTCTGCTCGGTGCCCACCCATTCGACCAGTGCGTCGATGTCGGAGTAGGACGCCATGTTGGCCGCCACCACCCACAGCGCCGCGCCGAACCGGGCGTGGTCGCGGTAGAGCCCGCGGTAGAACGCCAGCCGCTCGTCGTCGAGCTTGGACGTCGTGGCGATGACCGTGGCACCGCCGTCGAGCAGCCGCCCGATCACCGACGCGGCAATCGAGCCCTTGGATGCGCCCGTCACCACAGCTACTTCGCTGCTGTACGGGCCCGGGTCCGGGTTCTCGGCGCCGGCTGCGATGCGGCCGTACAACGACGCGTGGATCTGGCGGCCCGCAGACAGGGCCTTGCCCTGCCACCAGGTGGCCTGCGTGGCCACGACATGGCCCGCGCCCTCGAATCTTTCGGACAGTTCCACCCAGCGGGCGTCGATGTCGCCCTCGTCGGACAGCCAGAGCTTGACCAGGTCTTCGCGGGCGCTGGCCCACCGGTCGTCGAACAGTACGGCCTTCTTCGACTCGAACACCGGCGCCACCAGCCGTGGCCAGTCGGCACCGAGTTCGGCGGTGACCAGGTCGATGAGCTCGGCATCGGTGGCTGCCGGCGAAGCGCCGACCGGGTCGTCCAGGCCCAGCTGATTGAGCACCAGGCGGGCGGCCGAGGCCAGCACGCCGTCACGGCCGGTGATCTGGTCGGTGAATTCGCCCAATGCGGTGGCGTCGATGGTCGCGCCGCCACTACCGCCCGAAGACGGCAGCGCGACCGCGATGCCACGACGCGCGGCGACGGAAGCGACCGCGGCATCGATCGCCTTGTCGACGGACGCGGCGTCGGCCAGCGCACCTTCGTGCAGGTGACCCATGGCGCCACCCCGGACACTGGTCCCCTCGCGGGTCCCCAGCGCGACCTCGACCGTGACGTGCTTGGCCCAACCCTCGCCCAGTTCCCAGGTCTTCTTGACCCGCTCGGCGATGGCACCGGGCCGCTTGCCCGAGGGCCCCAGCACCGTGCGCAGCTGGTCGTTGATCGCGTCGGAAAGCACAGGGCCGTAAGGCTTGTAGGTACGTGCCAACTTGGTCACCTGCGCGCGCAGCCCGGCCAGGTCGGCTTCGGCGGCGCCGTCGATGGCGCCCAGATTCAGCTCCGAACCCAGGTCCACCAGCAGCTGGTTGCGCCGAGACGAGGCACCGTCGGTGATGGATTCGATGGAGTCCAGCTCCTCGATCTGATCGATGCGCATCTTGGCCGACAGCGCGATCAGCGCGAGTGTGGCGTCGGCGGCATCGAATCCGATGTCGTCCGGTCGGGCCGCACCCGACGGCGCGGTCGGCGCGGCGGCGGGGGCGGGTGCGGCCGAG
>NZ_LZMB01000229.1 GCF_001673555.1 Mycobacterium sp. 1165178.9
GATCCGGTGGAGGTGGCCGCGGCGACGGGCCACCACGCCGAGTGCGCCCGGATCTGCGTCTCGAGCTCGCCGGCGAGGTCCGCGGCAAACGGGTCGGCCGTCTCCAGCACGGCGTGCACCAGGGTGCCGAACGTGGCGCCCGCCGGCAGGTCCGCCATCGGCGAGGGCACGTCCGGCCCGGACACCGCCGACACCAATGGGATGTCGCCGGCTTCGTCGTCGACTTCGAAGATTTCGGGTTCGCTGCTCACCCCGTGGGCCTGCACCGCCCGGATCAAACCGGAATAAGAGGTGCGCCGCCAGCCGGTGTCGATGCCGCGGTGAAAGTGGCGATTCCCCAGGCGATCGGGCATCGGCTCGGCGGCCAGCGACGGGGCGGGCGCCACCACCGATTCCTCGATGACCGGCCCACCGGCCGCCTCCCACTCCCGCAGCCGGGTCATCGCATCGTCGTCGGAGATCTTGGTGGGCTCGCATTGGTCCGGCACCACCGGTTCGCCGGGCCGCCGACCGCGCAGCAGCCGCGACAGGCCACCGTTGGGTTCGTAGTACGCCGGTGACCACCACGCCACCACCTGGGACTGGGCCCTGGTCAGCGCGACGTAAGTCAAGCGGCTGTCGTCGCTGGCGTCCTCCTTACGCCCCAGCCGCTCAACGGCTTTGAAGTCGGGGCTGTCCTTGCCGCCGACGTGCAGGCAACGCGCACCGTCCTCGTCGTGGAACAGCACCACGTCGCTGTCCTGGGTGTTGCGGTTGAACGCGAACGGCAGATACACGATGGGATACTGCAGACCCTTGCTGACGAAGACGGTCATGATCTGCACGGCCGCGGCGTCGCTGTCGAGCCGGCGATTGCGCTCCGGCGCGCCGCTGCGCTCGTCACGCTGCCTGCGCAGCCAATCACGCAGCGCGGGCAGGCTGTAGTGGTTGCGGTGCGCCACATCCTGCAGCAGCTGGGTGACATGTGCCAGGTCGGTCATGTGCCGCTCACCGCCCTGCCAGGCGAGCACGCGATTGCCCATGCCCAGCAATTCAGCTGCCTCGAAGATGGCCGCCACACCGCGTTCGCGGGCGTGACCGGCCCACTCCCGCAGGGTTTTCGCGATCCGGTCGGTGAGCGCGTCACCGCCGGCGGCCAGCGATTCGGCGGTCTCGCCGAAGAACATCGTCGCGGCGGCCGCGCGCACCATCCCGGGCCGGTGCGGTTGGTCGAAGGCCTCCAGCAAGCACAGCCAATCCTCCGCGGCCTCGGAGGTGAACACATCGGAGTTGCCCGTGTATACCGCGGGGACCCCCGCCGCGCAGAGGGCCTTGAAGCATGCGTGCGCGTCGCGGTGCTTCTCCACGATCACGGCGATGTCGCGGGCCTGCAGTGGTCGACCGGCGAACGTCGCCCCGCTGGCCAGCAACGCGCGGATGTCGGATGCGAGATCGGCGCCAATGTGCTCGCGCACCCGGTCGATCGGCAGGTTCTGAACACCGCGGCGCCCCAACATCTTCCGCGCGACCACGCGCAACCGGAACGGGTCGTTGTGCGGTGCGCCGGCGAGCCGGTGACCGCGGTGATGCGCGTCGACGTCGTTCACCACGATCGCGGGGTCGCCGAGTTGGGCACCGCGCAGCACCACCTGCAGCCGCTGCAACAGCGCGGAGTCGCTGCGCCAGTTGATGTCCAACGTCCTGCGCTCGCCCGCCGTGTCGGCCGCCCGCAGATAGGTCACGATGTCACCGCCGCGAAACGCGTAGATCGCCTGCTTCGGGTCACCGATGAGGATCACGGTGGAGCGCCCGCTGAAGGCCCGGTCGATTACCTGCCACTGCACCGGGTCGGTGTCCTGGAACTCGTCGACCATGACGATGGGCCAGCGTTGGTGCATGCGTAGCCGGGCGGGGGAGTCGTCGGTGGCCAGCGCGTCGGCCAGCCGGATCAGCAGGTCGTCATAGCCGAGGACGCCCAGCCGGCGCTTGCGCGTATCCAGCTCGGCCAGAACATCTTTGGCGAACGCGACGCTGACCGCGGCCGGCGAATCGGGGTCCGGATCGCGCGGCCGCAGCTCGGTCGACGGATTGTTGACGACCGCGCGTGCCAGCCGCAGCGCTTCGCGGTAGTGCAGCGCCGGGTCGTCGCGCTCCTGGCCGAAGTGCGCCAGGTACAGATCGTCGACGATCTCGGTCACCAGGTCGTCGAGGCTGTCGAGCAGCGTCACGCTGGCCGCGGTGTCCCCGGCCACGCCGAGCGAGCGCAGCACCAGCTGGCAGAACTGGTGGGTGGTAGCGATCGTGGCCGCATCGAAACCGGCCAGTGCGTCGCGAAGGCGCTGTCGGCGCGCCGTGCGCTGCTCGTCGGTGCCGTCCAGCAGGTACGCCACCACCTGGTTGTCGCCAACGGTCGACGGATCGGCGAAAGCCCGCACGGCATCGACCATTTGGCAGCGGACGCGTTCGCGTAGCTCTTGGCTTGCGGCCCGGCCGAACGTGATGAGCAGCATCTGGTCCAGCGTCGCCGCTCCGTCGGCGAGATACCGCGTCACCAAAGAGGCCAGCGCGAAAGTCTTCCCGGTTCCCGCGCTGGCCTCCAACACGGTGGTGGAGCGCGCGGCGGGCAGCGGACCCAGCAGGTCGAAGGGCTCCATCAGGTGGGCTTCCTCTCGGCGCGCAGCATCGGCAGCCAGACCCGGGCCGCGTAGGCGCCGAGCCGGTTGTCCTCGCCGTCGCACTCCTCGCCCGGCCGCACGGGCTGCATCAGCTCGTCCAGTGTCGCCCCTTTGCCCCACGCCCGCTCGTGCGCCGGGGCCTGATCCTCGCCCGGGAAGCGGTCGGATTTCCATCGGTATCGCGCCTCGGTCACCGGGTCCTCGCCGCCGTACCGGGCGGCCGCCCAGGCATAGGACGTCTTGATGGGCAACGGAAGCGGCTCACGCCGGCCGGCATCGTAGACGGTCACAAGCTCGCGCAGCACGTCCACGGCCTGCTCACGGTCGGGCGGCGGACCGAGCCCCTCGACCCGGGTGCTGGTGCCCCTGCGCATGCGGCCCACACACACCGCCAACCAGTCCCGGTCGGGATCGTGTGCGGCCAGAGCCAGCAACGGGATCCACGATTCGAGCAGATGCTTGCCGTCCAGTCGTGAATACGTCACCGACACCAGGCGGTCGCCGTACACCGGCGACACCGTGCCGGTCAGTCGCCGCCCGCCCCCCAGGTCGATGTCGACATCGTATGCGGCGGCGCCGCCGTGGCCGTGCCCCTGCCTATGACCAAGCGCCTCGCGCGCCAACAGCGCCGCCTGGTCGCGGATCTCGGTGACCTTGCGCCAGCCCAGCTGACCCGGCGGCAGGGTGCCGCGCCGCCACTCGGCCTGCCGCGCGTCGTCCGGAGTCATCCCGCGCAGCATGTCGCCGAGCATCCGGTCGCCGACCGTCCACTCTTCGAGGCCGTCTATGTCGACCGGCATGGCGTCTTGCACGCCGTCGACGTCATACGGCAGCGTGAATTCCAGTGCGCGGAAGAAGCCCTTCACCGGGTCTTTGAAGAAGCCGACCAGGTCGGCGAGGATGACGTCGCCGGCCGGCGGTGGCGGCAGCGGCGCCGAGATGAATTTCGGCCGTTCGCCGTGCTCGGCGCTGGCCGCGCGCGCCGCACGCAGCACCGTGGGGTCGAAACTGAACGGCACGTCGGGGACGAGCCTGCCGGGTATGACATTGCGAATGTCATACGGTTGCAACGGATGCTCGATGACGATTTCGGCACGCACTTTAGCCGGAGTAGTCATGTCGAGGGTGTCCAGCAGTTCGGCCAGCGGCACCGCCGGTGGGCGCGGCTGGCCCGAATACTCGTTGGCGCCGGTATAGGTGATCACAAGTTTCTCGGTGGCCGCGCCGATCGCGTCGAGCAGCAATTGCCGGTCCTCGGAACGGATGTCGCGTTCGCCGGTCATGGGGCACCGGGCCAGCGCGTCGTCGCCGTCGACGATGCCGAGCCGCGGGAACAGCCCGTCGTCCAGGCCGACGAGGCACACGACCCGGTGTGGCACCGAGCGCATCGGCACCATGGTGCACACCGTCAGGGTGCCGGTGCGGAAGTTGGCCCGCGTCGGGCGACCGGCGAGCCGGTGGGTGAGCAGCGCTCGAATGTCGGTCAGCCGCAACGTGGTTCCGCCACGGGATCCGGCCTGCGCGACCGTCTGAGCGAACTCGCGTTGCATCTGGCCGGTCTGCCATTCGTCGGCATCGCGGACCCGCGTCAGTAGCGTGATGCCCTCGGTGAGGGAGACCAGCCACTCGCTCAGCGGCCTGGCTCCGGAAAGCGAGTCGAGGACGTGCTGCAGCCGGGCGACGAATTCGGCGAACTGGCCGGCCAATTGGACGCGGTTGCTGCTGACGTCGTCCAGCGGCAGCGTCGCGTCGATCCACGCGTTCGAATCGTCGGACATCGCGACGCCGGCCAGTATCCGGTCGACGCCGAAACGCCATGTGTTGTGGACAAAGTCGACGTGGTAGGGCCGACGATGCTCCTGGTCCAGCCCCCACCGGATGTTCGCCTGCCGGACCCAGCGGGTGATGGCCTCCAGGTCGTCATCGGTGAACCCGAACCGGGCCCGCACCGGCGGGGCCTGGGCCAGGTTGAGCACCTCGCTGGCCGTCACCCGGCCAGCCGCCAGGGCCAGCAGTTGCGTGGCCACACCAAGCAATGGATTGGTCTGGATCGGCGAGCGGTCCGCCAGCCGGACTCTTAACTGGTGGGCGGGGTGGGCGCCGTGCACCACGTCACCCAGGCCGAAGTCCGCCATGATCAGCGGCGCGTAGGTCTCGATGTCCGGGCACATCACCAGGATGTCGCGCGGTTCCAGGGCCGGGTCGTCCTGCAACAGGCCGAGCAGCACCTCGCGCAGCACGTCGACCTGGCGGGCCGGGCCGTGGCAGTTGTGGATCTGTATCGATCGGTCACCGGCTCGCATCGTGCGGCCAAGCGGGCGAACGGCATTGGCCGCGATGTCGGACTGCAGCCAGCCGAGCAGCGTGTCCGGGCATCCGTCGCCGGCCAGATGGTCGTCGGTCGCCGGATCCGCCGGCAGGCTGCGTTGCAGCTCACGCAGGTCTCGGCCCAGCGTCGCGAGCAGTGGGTGCGACACCGCGCGATGGCTGACGTCGTCGCGCCGGCGGATCGTGCCGTGGGTGCCGGCCAGCGCGCGCCACAGCTCCTCGCTCGGGTGCGGTAGCCACAGATGCAGGTCGTGGTGGGCGGCCACCGCCTCCAGCAGCTCGATGTCGGTGCGGGTCAGCCGGGTGTGCCCGAACAGCGAGAGCCGTGGCGGCAGCTCGCTGGGCGCCGCTCGCAGCCGCGCGATCGTCTTGGCCTGCCGGATGTGCGGCGGGTCGGCGGCGACCCGCGCCACCAGTGCCCGCCACAGCTCGGGCTGCCAGCGCAGGTCCTCGTCGAGATCGCCGGGGTTGCCGTCGCCCCAGTCGACGAGCAGCTGCGGGCGCTGGCGCGCGTAGGAGTCGAACAGGCCGGCCAGCCGGCGCGCCACCTCGTATCGGCGGCCCCGGCGCAGCTCCGCCTCGGCGCCGGTGTGGAAGTGGCCCACATGCATGGCCAGGGTGCGGCACCACGGTTCGTCCAGCGAGCAGTCGATCGCCTCGAGCAGCGGCCAGGCCATGGCGTCCGGCGACCAGGGATCGTTGTCGGCCGTGCCGGTGATTTCGGCGATCAACGAGCCCGGACTGCGGAACGCCACCCCGGCGCACACCCCGTCGCCGCCACGCGCACCGAGCACGTGCGACAACCGCTGGCTGAGCCAGCGTTCCACGCCGCGCGCGGGGACGACGACGAGTTCGGTGGCGAACGGGTCGGGCAGCGGGTTGGCCAGCAGAGCGCCGAGACCGTCGGCCAGGAGATCGGTGCGCTCGGCGCGGTGTAGATGAAGCGGCATTGCGCTGTCACGATAAACCCGGACACCGACGCGGGTGGGCGCTTACGGGCGCGGTACCCCGTGGAATCGGTGCGATGCGACGCCGGTTGATCCGTGAAAACAGTCATTGGAGGGAACCCAGATGGAAGCTTGGGACGCGATCTGCGCACGTCGCAATGTCCGGGAATACCAGCCGAAGGCGATACCGGCCGAGGATCTGGACCGGATCGCCGAGGCGGGCTGGCGCGCGCCGTCGGCGAAGAACCGCCAGCCGTGGGATTTCGTCATCGTCACCGACCGCGACCAGCTGGCCGAGCTGTCCACCGTCTGGCGGGGTGCCGGTCACATCGCCGGGGCCGCGGCCGCGATTGCGATCGTGGTCCCGGTGCCGCCCGACGAGCGACGAGTGGTCACCGACAACTACGACGTCGGGCAGGCCACCATGGCGATGATGATCGCCGCCACCGACCTGGGGATCGGGACAGGTCATTCGTCGGTGGGGGACCAGGACAAGGCGCGCGCGATTTTGGGCGTGCCCGACGATCATCTGGTGGCCTTCCTGCTCGGGGTGGGCTATCCCGCCGATCGCGCGCTAACCCCGATCCGCAAGCCGAGTCGGCGGCCGTTCGCCGAGGTCGTACACCACGGCCGCTGGTGATCGCCACGGCGAAAAACTCTCCGCGCCTTGATGAGTCGTAAGCTGATGGGCGTGCATGACCACCACGGCGACTACGGAGTCGACGGTTCTTTTCACACCGTCTCGGCGCGCGTACAGGCGATGGTCATTCGCCGAGAACGTTGCCGATCGCATCGAGTTGCACACCGCTGACATGACTGCGCTGCCGCTGCCCGACCAGAGCGTCGACGTGATCGTCAGCAACCTGGCCATCCACAACATAGACGGCCACGCCGGTCGTCGCCTCGCGCTTGATGAAGCCGTGCGGGTGCTGCGGCCTGGGGGACGGCTCGCCATCGCCGACCTATGGGAGACGCGCCAACACGCCGCCCGGTTGCGCGAACTCGGCTGGCGCGACGTACGGCGTCGCAACCTCGGCTGGCGGATGTGGTACGGGGGACCCTGGTTCTCGACGCGCTTGGTCACCGCGAGCAAGCCGGAGTGAGAGCCGACGGCCAGGGAGTTGTCTCCGGCAGAGGGTAGACGGCGCCGCCGTTTGTGATAGCGCATCTGCTAGCTGAAACTGCGAAGCATCAGTGGTCCGCTCGGCGCAACTACCCTTCCATTCGCCCGGTGACCCGGACCCACCACCGCGGAAGGGCCGGATTCTGGCGCCAATAGATTTAGCGTCTGAGTATGCCGAAGCGTGCGACTGCGCCGGGCCAGACCGGCGGGCATGCTTGAGGGCTATGAACAGAACCGAAGTCACCGAACAGGTCGTGTCAGCCCGGCTCCGGGAGGGTTTGACGTGGCAACAACTGGCCGACGCGATCGGCAGGCCACTCATGTGGACCACGGCGGCGTTGCTCGGCCAGCATCCGATTCCGGTGGAGCAGGCCAAGGTTCTGGCCTCGCAGCTGAAGCTCGACGAGTCGGCGGTGCCGGTGCTGGCCGCCGCCCCGATGCGTGGCGGGCTGCCCACCGCGGTCCCCACGGACCCGACGATCTATCGCTTCTACGAGGCCCTGCAGGTGTACGGCGGCGCCCTCAAGGAGGTGATCGCCGAACAGTTCGGCGACGGCATCATGAGCGCGATCAACTTCAGCCTGGACGTGCAGAAGAAGCCGCACCCGTCCGGTGACCGGGTCGTGGTGACGTTCGACGGGAAGTTCCTCCCCTATCAATGGGTCGAGGCGGACGGCTGAGGCGAAGACGCCAAAGCGAAGTGACGGCGCGTCGCGGGCGTGTCAGACTAGCGTCGAGGAGGCGAAGGGAACGCGGTGGCGGCCAGTGGCGGCCACCGCGTTCGCCGTCTTAATTCGTCAAGACCTGCGGGGAAAGCTCTTTGAGCATCGCGTTGGCCCAGCGCATCTGGCGCAACGTCTCGGGGTGGCAGCGCGACGACAGGCTAAGCAATTCGGAATCCTTGGCGGCCTGCGCGCCCTGTGCCAGCAGCTCCCAATCCAGCGACACCCCCGCCGACAGCCGGTGGATCCGCCGCAGGTCGGCGAGCAGCGCCAGACCGGGCTCTGGCCGATGCCGCAGCAGACCACTGGCCGTTCCGGTGACTTCCCCGGCAGCGGCCCGCGAAACCGGCTCGGGCGAACGCCCTAGCGCGGCTCACACGCCGAATTCGGCTTCGATGCCGTCGATGCCGGCGCGGATGGCCGCCAGGGCGTCAGCGCGGGTGCGCAGTTTGGTGGCGGCGTGTGCCCGCTGGTTCAGGCCGGCGAATTCGGTTGCGGCCTCTTCGGCGCGGTCGATCACCACCTCGGGCAACACGATCTCATCGACAAAGCCTGCCGCAAGGGCGGTTTCGCCGAAGAACGTTTTGGCCAGCCCGGCGGCTTGCTGGTACGCCGACGGCGTCAACCGCAGCTTCATGATCTCCAGCGCGGCGTAGGGAATGACCATGCCGATCGCGACCTCGTTGGCCTGGATGTTGTAGGCGTGCGCGGCAATCCGGTGATCGCCCGCCGACAACAGGAACGCCCCCATCGCGATGGCATGGCCGGTGCACGCCATCACCACCGGCTTGGGATAGGACAACAGGCGATATGCCAGCTCGAATCCGCCGCGGAGCATGTCGATCGCGGGCTGCACCTCACCGGAGGTAAGGATCTTCAAGTCGAAGCCGCCGCTGAACACGCGTTCGTTGCCGGCGATCACCAGCGCGCCGGCGTCGTCCGCCTGGGCCCGGTCGATCGCGTCGTTGAGGGCCTGCTGCATGGTCGGGCCCAGCGCGTTGACCTTGCCGTCGTCCATCTTGATGACGGCGATGGAGTCCTTGGTGCTGTAGTGGACCGGGGCGCTCATCGGTTACTCCTTGCCGTCATGCGGGCTGGCTGTGGTGTTTGCCCAGGTCGTTTTCGGCGTTACTCCAGCGCAGGCTGACATCGGTGGGTTCGTCGAGTTGGCGTGTGCGCCATCTGTCTTGGGTTTCCCGGACCGCGGCGTTGATCCGGTCGATCTCGCTGCGGAACACCTCCGGTCGGGTTTCCTTGCTGACGTAGTGGAAATAGGTCAGCAGGCCGCGCAGCAGCTCCAGCTTCTCCTTCTCTCGCTTCGCCAAATCATGGGTCGTCATCAATTCGATGCGCTGGACGGGCGGCAGGGCATCCCAGTCCAGCACGACGTCAGTGTGCAGCGGGGAACGCTTGCGCTCCCAGAACCGCCGGCGGCGCCCTCGACCGGGCCGGTCATAGTAGGTCAGGGTGCCGGTGAAGCGCGATTCGATGCCGCTGCCCATCTCGGCGCGGTCGAGCGCGGAATCCCACACCATGCGCCACTCCTGGCCGGACGCCAGCATGGGCAGCTCGCGGGGGAGCCGCAGTTCGACGACGTCGGCGTAGCCGTCGGTGGCGTTCTCGTACTCGGCCACGGTGGGGGGATTCGCAAAGGAGAACCCGATGTCGTAGGCCGCGGTCCGCCCGAAGTTCCGGACCACGAGTTCGATCACGTGCCAGTCGGCCGAATGTGGCTCCATGAACATCGCGACCTGCGGGCGCGTCTGCTCGGCCGCCACGCGGCGATTCCGGTTGATCTGCCAATTGGTGAAGACCAGCGTGACGATTGCCAGGACGATCGCCGCCCACGCCGCCCACGCTATCCAGGTGTCGGACCCGACGTGCGTGACATCATGCCAGCTGTCCTGGATCCAACCCATGGAATCCACCCAACGCTTATATCACAGGGGCGGTCGCCGCGCCGCATGGCCGAGACCGGGCGATACGGCCTCAGCCGCCCATCAGCATCCGCCATTGATCGAGGTCGGCGGCCCGATACACGTAGTTGGAGCGCTTGACCTCCGCGAGCGACGCGCTGGGCTCCACCGAATACCAGTGGCCCGGAAACACGGTCGGGTCGCCGGGCAGCGTCGCTAGCCTCTGCAGGCTGCGGTACATCTCGTCGGAGTCCCCGCCGGGGAAGTCCGTGCGGCCGCAGCCCTCCAAGAACAGCGTGTCACCGGCGACGAGGCGGCCGTCGAGCAGAAAGCACTGGCTGCCGGGCGTGTGGCCGGGGGTGTGCAGCAACTCGATCTCGATGTCGCCGATGCTGATCTTGTCATGGTTCTCGTGGGAGGTCAGGTCACCAAGGCCGATCCCGGTGACGCGCGAAACCCACAGTGCCTCATGGGTATTCACGTGCACCGGCACCTGTGCCCGGTCCAGCAGTTCGGCAAGGCCCGGCAGCGCGAACCCCATCATCGATCCACCCACGTGGTCGGGGTGATGGTGGGTTACCAGCACGCCCGACAGGTGCATGCCATCGGCCTCCAGCGCGTCGAGCAGGTCGCCGGCGGCGTAGGCCGGGTCGACAACCACGCAGTCGCCGGTTTGCCGATCGCCGATCAGGTAGGCGAAGTTGCGCATCTGCGTCGCGAACATGTCGCCGGCGGCGAAGTCGCGACCGGAGAGCAGTTGTCGAAAATACAGCCGATCCTCTGGCACGTGACCAGACTAGGACGCCGACCGCAACGGACCACCGACACCGCCGTTTCGGAGCCGATTAGGCCGGTATCGCGTGGGTATTGTTGGCGCATGAGGAAGAAGGTCGAAATCGAGGTCGACGCGGATCTGATCGATGAGGCGATCCGCCGCTTCCATCTCCTCGACGCGCGCGAGGCCATCAATCTCGCGTTGCGGACCCTGCTCAGCGACGGCGATTCCGTCGAACAGGACGATGAGTACGACGAGTTCAGCGACCTCAGTGCCTGGGAACCTCAGCGCAACGGCAGGAGCGGCTGACGTTTGCCGCGGCCTCGTCGATCGCCGCGTAAACCCTCACGATCACGAACGTCCGCGCGGGCCTAAAAGAGGGTACAGCCTGGCTCGCAGCGGAACCAAACCACGGGTAGTGAACGCTGGGTCCCGCGCGGAGGAGATCGCTTCGGGTGAACGGCCCCCTTAGCTCAGTCGGTAGAGCGTTTCCATGGTAAGGAAAAGGTCAACGGTTCGATTCCGTTAGGGGGCTCGGCGGACGCCGAGCAGGCGTGGCGGCCCCGACCCCAAAAGGGGTGGCCAGAGGCGATGTAGCTCAGTCGGTTAGAGCGAACGACTCATAATCGTTAGGTCGCCGGTTCGAGTCCGGCCATCGCTACAACACAACAGCACATTCAGGAATCGAGAGAGAACCGTCATGGCTTCCAGTACCGACGTACGGCCGAAGATCACCTTGGCATGCGAGGTGTGCAAGCACCGCAACTACATCACCAAGAAAAACCGCCGGAACGACCCGGACCGACTGGAGCTGAAGAAGTTCTGCCCCAACTGCGGTAAGCACCAGGCGCATCGGGAGACGCGCTAGCGGCCACCCGCGGGCGTTTTACTCCGATTGACTAGGTAGTTTAAGAACCGTGCCGTTAAGTCCGAGCATCGTCGGTATGCACTACCGCTATCCCGATCATTACGAGGTGGAGCGGGAGAAGATCCGCGAATACGCGGTGGCCGTGCAGAACGACGACCCCTCGTCCTTCGAGGAGAAGGCGGCGGCCGAACTCGGCTACGGCGGGCTGGTGGCGCCCCCTACCTTCATCTGTGTTTTCGGATATAAGGCCCAGACCGCGTTCTTCCAGTACGCGAACATCGCGATCGCCGACCAGCAGATCGTTCAGGTCGACCAGGTGCTGAAGATGGCGAGGCCGATCGTCGCCGGCGACAAGCTGCACTGCGACGTCTACGTGGAATCGCTGCGGGAGTCGCACGGTACCCAGATCGTTGTCACCAAGAATGTCGTCACCAACGACGCCGGCGACGTCGTGCAAGAGACCTACACGACCCTGGCGGGCCGTGCCGGTGAGGATGGAGAAGAGGGATTTACTGATGCCACTGCGTGAGTTCAGCTCCGTGAAGGTGGGTGACCAGCTTCCTGAGAAGACCTATCCGCTGACCCGACAGGATCTGGTGAATTACGCGGGCGTTTCCGGCGACTTGAACCCGATCCACTGGGACGACGAGATCGCGAAGGTCGTCGGCCTGGACACGGCGATCGCGCACGGCATGCTGACCATGGGTATCGGCGGTGGCTACGTCACCGCGTGGATCGGCGACCCCGGCGCGGTCACCGAGTACAACGTGCGGTTCACCGCCGTGGTGCCGGTGCCCAACGACGGCAAGGGCGCCGAGCTCGTCTTCAGCGGCCGGGTGAAGTCCGCCGATCCCGAGACCAAGTCAGTGACGATCGCGCTCACGGCCACCACCGGAGGCAAGAAGATTTTCGGCAGGGCGATCGCGTCCGCGACTCTGGCGTAGTTCATGGCACTCAAGACAGACATCCGCGGAATGATCTGGCGTTACCCGGATTACTTCGTCGTGGGGCGCGAGCAGCTGCGTGCGTTCGCGCAGTCCATCAAGAACGACCACCCCGCCTACTACACGGAAGACGCGGCCGCCGAACTCGGCCACAGCGCGATCCTTGCGCCGCTGACCTTCGCGACCATCTTCGCCAAGTTGGTGCAGCTGGACTTCTTCCGGCACGTCGACATCGGCATGGAAACCCTGGTGATCGTCCAGGTGGACCAGCGGTTCGTGTTCGCCAAGCCGATCAAGGCCGGTGACAAGCTGTGGGCCCGGATGGAGGTCCAATCCGTGGACGAGCGCTTCGGCGCAGACATCGTCGTCACCAAGAACATCTGCACCAACGATCAGGGCGAGCTGGTCTTGGAGGCCTACACCACGCTGATGAGCCAGTACGCCGAACAGTCCGAGAACCTGCGCTGGGACCCGGAGTCCGGCCAGGTCGTCAGGACGGCGTAATTCGTATTGGATTTCCCGCGCTTAGGGGCAATCAAGTACACTCGGTCCTCGGGGTTTTCCCAGCATTAGCGCGCTTTCCGTGAGTCGAAGCAATCGGAAGGCGCGCGTGTCATGTAGGCCCCGGTAGGTAAGCGCAGGTTGGCCTGCCAACCGCGAAGGGGCGTAGCTCAACTGGCAGAGCAGCGGTCTCCAAAACCGCAGGTTGCAGGTTCAAGTCCTGTCGCCCCTGCAATGGCGAAGGTCCTGGCATGGTGGACACTGGAAGAAAGTTCCCACCATCGGCGGGATGGTTCGCGAAGTACTGGCAAACAAAGGAGCATGCGGTGAGCGACGAAAACGACGTTGCCAACGACGCCGCAAGCGACGGCACTGACAACGAGGACGGCCGCGCGAGCGCCGGCCGAACGGCGGGGTTGACCCGGCCACAGCGCCCCACGGGCAAGCGGTCCCGGCAGCGGGTGGTCGAGGGCGGCGAAGAAACTTCGGATGAGGTCGAAGTCTCCGCGCCGGACAAGGCCAAGAAGGGCGCCAAAGCCAAGAAGGCCGCAAAACCCAAGGCCGGCGACGGTCGGGTCAACCCGTTCGTGTTCGTCTTCAACTACCTCAAGCAGGTCGTTGCAGAGATGCGGAAGGTCATCTGGCCCAACCGCAAGCAGATGCTCACTTACACCTCCGTTGTGCTGGCTTTCCTGGCCTTCATGGTGGCGCTGGTCGGCCTGGCGGATTTCGGCCTGACCAAGCTGGTGCTGTTGGTGTTCGGCTGAGCGAGTGACAGAGAGGACTCACACCGTGACTACCTTCGACGGTGACCCGTCCGCGGGTGAAGCGGTCGACGTGGACGAAATCGCGCAGGCGCAGGCCACGGACACCCCTGCGGCCGCTGAGATCACCGAGGCGACTGCGGACGACGCCGCCGACGAGACGGCCGAGGCCGCCGCGACGCCCGACGAGCCGGCCGAAGAGGCCGATCCGGCCGCCGCGCTCAAAGCGGAACTGCGCAGCAAGCCCGGCGACTGGTATGTCATCCACTCCTACGCGGGATACGAGAACAAGGTCAAAGCCAACCTGGAAACCCGTGTACAGAACCTCGACGTCGGTGACTACATCTTCCAGGTGGAGGTGCCCACCGAGGAGGTCACGGAGATCAAGAACGGGCAGCGCAAGCAGGTCAACCGCAAGGTGCTGCCCGGCTACATCCTGGTGCGCATGGACCTGACCGACGACTCGTGGGCCGCGGTCCGCAACACCCCCGGCGTCACCGGGTTCGTCGGGGCGACCTCGCGCCCGTCGGCGCTGACGCTCGACGACGTGGTCAAGTTCCTGCTGCCGCGCGGTGCGACGAAGAAGGCCGCCAAGGGCGCGGCCGCCACCGCCGCCGCCGCCGACGTCGGCGGGCTCGAACGCCCGACCATCGAGGTCGATTACGAGGTCGGCGAATCGGTGACGGTCATGGACGGCCCGTTTGCGACGCTGCCGGCCACGATCAGCGAGGTCAACGGCGAACAGCAAAAGCTCAAGGTGCTGGTGTCGATCTTCGGCCGCGAAACCCCGGTCGAATTGACGTTCGGCCAAGTCTCCAAGCTCTAAACCGGCGCATACGCCCGGCGTGAACCAGGAAGGAACCGCACAATCTCATGGCCCCGAAGAAGAAAGTCGTCGGCCTGATCAAGCTTCAGATCCAGGCGGGGCAGGCCAACCCGGCGCCGCCGGTCGGGCCCGCGCTCGGTCAGCACGGCGTCAACATCATGGAGTTCTGCAAGGCATACAACGCTGCCACGGAGAACCAGCGCGGCAACGTCATCCCGGTGGAGATCACGGTCTACGAGGACCGCAGCTTCACCTTCGCGCTCAAGACGCCGCCCGCCGCCAAGCTGCTGCTCAAGGCCGCCGGTGTGGGCAAGGGATCGGCCGAGCCGCACAAGACGAAGG
>NZ_LZMB01000230.1 GCF_001673555.1 Mycobacterium sp. 1165178.9
ACGCTGGCGATCACCCGGTCTTCGCTGTCGAACGGCAGGATTCCGGGGCCCGCAACCCGCCCCGACCGCCGCCGCCGCGGCGCCCGCCGCGGCGGCGGTCGTCACGCCACCCGAACCGTCGATCGCCGCGCGGTTGCAGGAGCTGAAGGATCTGCACGCCAGTGGGGCGCTGACCGACGACGAATACACGAGCCGGCGCGCGTCGATCATCTCCGAAATCTAGGAGCTCGCTCGGCGGCGCCGGGTGAATTAGAACACGTTTCAGTTGCGCTGCTAGCCTGGCTTGATCTATCGGCGGTCGAAGGGGTTAGACGTGGCTGGACAGGCCGGAGCACTGCAGGGACGGGTCGCATTCATCACCGGGGCCGCCCGCGGGCAGGGGCGCTCGCACGCGGTGCGGCTGGCCCGCGAGGGCGCCGATATCATCGCGCTGGACATCTGCGCGCCGGCGTCCGCCAGCGTGACGTACACGCCGGCCACCCGCGACGACCTCGACGAGACCGCCCGCCTGGTGGAGAACGAGGGGCGCAAGATCTTGAGGCGCGAGGTCGACGTACGCGACGACGCCGCGCTTCGGGATTTGGTCGCCGACGGGGTCGAGCAGTTCGGCCGGCTCGACGTCGTGGTGGCCAACGCCGGAGTCCTGAGCTGGGGCCGCATTTGGGAGCTCACCGACGAGCAGTGGGACACGGTCATCGGGGTCAACCTGACCGGCACCTGGCGCACGCTGCGCGCCACCGTCCCCGCGATGATCGAGGCGGGAAATGGCGGCTCCATCGTCGTGGTCAGCTCGTCGGCGGGGCTCAAGGCCACACCGGGCAACGGTCACTATTCGGCCAGCAAACACGGACTCACGGCGCTCACCAACACGCTCGCCATCGAGCTCGGCGAATTCGGCATCCGGGTCAACTCCATCCACCCATACTCGGTCGACACCCCGATGATCGAACCCGAGGCGATGATGGAGATTTTCGCCAAGCATCCCAGCTTCGTCCACAGCTTTCCGCCAATGCCGGTGCAGCCCAATGGATTCATGGCGGCCGATGAAGTGGCCGATGTGGTGGCGTGGCTTGCCTGCGACGGCTCTGGCACCCTCACCGGCACCCAGATCCCCGTGGATAAGGGTGCCCTAAAGTACTGAGCGGCCATCGTGCTAAGAACTCCACGTGAGTAGTGACGAAAGCGCCAACAACGGGATCGTGATCGTGGGTGGCGGATTGGCCGCCGCGCGCACCGCCGAGCAGCTGCGGAAGGCGGAGTATTCCGGGCCCATCACGATCGTCAGCGACGAGGTGCACCTGCCCTACGACCGCCCGCCGTTGTCCAAAGAGGTGCTGCGCAAGGAGGTCGACGACACCGCGCTCAAACCGCGCGAGTGGTACGACGAGAACGACATCACCCTGCGATTGGGGTCGGCCGCGAGGAGCCTGGACACCGCCGCCCAGACGGTGACTTTGGACGACGGGACGACGCTGGGCTACGCCGAACTGGTCATCGCCACGGGCCTGGTGCCGCGGCGCATTCCGGCGATCCCGGATCTCGAGGGCATCCGCGTGCTGCGGTCGGTCGACGAGAGCATGGCGCTGCGCGAGCACGCGTCCGCGGCGCAGCGCGCCGTGGTCATCGGCGCCGGCTTCATCGGCTGCGAGGTGGCGGCCAGCCTGCGCAGCCTTGGCGTGGACGTGGTGCTGGTGGAGCCGCAGCCGACGCCGCTGGCCGCGGTGCTCGGCGAGCAGATCGGGGAGCTGGTGGCGCGGCTGCACCGTGCCGAAGGTGTCGACGTCCGCCTCGGGGTCGGGGTGGCCGAGGTGCGCGGCGACTCACACGTCGAGGCGGTCGTGTTGAGCGACGGCACCGAACTGCCGGCCGACATCGTCGTGGTCGGCATCGGGTCGCGCCCGGCGACCGAATGGCTCGAAGGCAGCGGAGTCGAGGTCGGCAACGGCGTCATCTGCGACGAGGCCGGCCGCACAAGCGCGCCGAATGTGTGGGCGCTCGGTGACGTCGCATCGTGGCGTGACGCGACGGGACACCAAGGGCGTGTGGAACATTGGAGCAACGTCGCCGATCAGGCACGGGTCGTGGAGCCCGCGCTGCTGGGCCGGGACGTGCCCTCGGTGGTGGTCGTGCCGTACTTCTGGAGCGACCAATACGACGTCAAGATCCAGTGCCTTGGCGAGCCGGAAGCCGGCGACATCGTCCATATCGTCGAGGATGACGGCCGCAAGTTCCTGGCCTACTACGAACGCGACGGGGCGCTGGTCGGGGTGGTCGGCGGCGGCATGCCCGGCAAGGTCATGAAGGTCCGTGCCAAGATCGCCGCGGCCGTGCCGATCGCCGAAATGCTTGGCTGACAAGGTCTTTCGTCTGGCGCTAGCCGACGGCGGCCGCGTACCGGTCGCTGGGATCTAGCCTTGCCAGTCCACCGGCGGACCGTGCGGATGACACTCGCCCAGCACCTGCGGATCGCCCGCCGGCCAGACGCGCGCCCGCACCAGGAACTTGATCGGTGCACCCGGCCCGTCACGCGCGGGCTCCATCGTGAGGTGGGCGAACGGCGAGCGGGCATCG
>NZ_LZMB01000231.1 GCF_001673555.1 Mycobacterium sp. 1165178.9
GCCGGCGGTGCGGCGTGCGATCGCCTACCTCGAGGATTCCGCGGCCGAGGACGTCCGGATCGTCGACGTGGCGGCTGCCGCGCGGTTGAGCCCGCGCGCCCTTCAGGAAGCCTTCCGTAAGCACCTGGACACGACGCCCATGGCATACCTGAAGTCGATCCGTCTGGCTCGGGCGCACGCCGACTTACGGCAGGCATCTGTCGAGGATGGGACGACCGTGGCAGCGGTCGCATTCCGCTGGGGCTTCGGCAACCTCGGCCGGTTCGCGGCCGACTACCGGCGAGAATTCCGCCGCTCGCCGAGGGAAGTCCTGCGTGGGCCGTAGCGCCGCGGCCTAGACCAGGGCATCGCAACGCCGCACCGCCGGCTAATCGCGGTCTGCCCAGGTCAGAAGCCGCCACCAGGTAAAGTGCTTGACGTGGTGAGAATTCCCCGACCCCACCCCAGCGTCAAGCCTGGGGCCAAGGTCGACGCCCGTAGCGAACGCTGGCGCGAACACCGCAAGAAAGTGCGCAACGAAATCGTCGACGCGGCGTTCCGCGCGATCGACCGCCTCGGGCCCGAACTCAGCGTCCGAGAAATCGCGGAGGAGGCCGGCACCGCCAAACCGAAGATCTACCGCCATTTCCACGACAAATCCGACCTGTTCGAGGCGATCGGGGAGCGGCTGCGCGACATGCTGTGGGCGGCGATCTTCCCGTCCATCGACCTGAAAACGGACTCGGCACGGGAGGTGATCCGGCGCAGCGTCGAGGAGTACGTGATCCTGGTCGACAAGCATCCCAACGTGCTGCGCGTGTTCATCCAGGGCCGATCGGCCGCCACCCCACAAGTCCTCAACGAGGGACGCGGAATCACCCTGGCGGTGGCCGACATGTTCGACAACGAACTCCGCGAGATGGAGCTCGACCACGCGGCGGTCGAACTCGCCGGGCACGCGGCGTTCGGCTGTGCCGCGTCGGCCACCGAGTGGTGGCTGGGTCCCGAGCCGGAAAGCCCGCGGCTGATGTCGCGTGAGCAGTTCGTTGCGCACCTGACGACCATCATGATGGGGGTGATCGTCGGCACCGCCGAGGCGCTGGGCATCAGGATGAATCCTGACCTGCCGATTCACGACATGGTGGCCGGCAACTCGGCCGCGATCTGAGCGACCCGCGGCGTTGACAAGCGCCGCGGCCATCGATAACACTCGTCCAAACCGATACCCTGGGTACTGGGTATCTGCGTCAGCCGAGCCGGAGCCGAAAACGCCGGCCAGCGCCGACCCGACAGACCTGGATAGAAAGACCGATCGACCGTGACCGACGTCGTAACACAAACCGAGACAGTCCCCGCGGCCACCGCCCACAAGCCGGTGCACACGCGCGCCGTCATCATCGGGACCGGATTCTCCGGACTCGGGATGGCGATCGCGCTGCAGAAGCAGGGCGTGGGCTTCGTCATCCTGGAAAAGGCCGACGACATCGGCGGCACCTGGCGAGACAACAGCTATCCCGGGTGCGCCTGCGACATCCCGTCGCACCTGTACTCGTTCTCATTCGAGCCCAAACCCGACTGGAAGAACCCGTTCTCCTTCCAGCCCGAGATCTTGGACTACCTCAAAGGGGTCACCGACAAGTACGGGTTGCGCCGCTACGTCGAGTTCAACTCGCTGGTCGATCGCGCGCACTGGGACGATGACGAGAACCGCTGGCACGTGTTCACCGCCGACGGGCGCGAGTACGTCGCGCAGTTCCTGATCTCGGGTGCCGGCGCGCTGCACATCCCGTCCATGCCCGACATCGAGGGGCGCGACGAATTCCGTGGCGCCGCTTTCCATTCCGCGGAGTGGGACCACAGCGTCGACCTGACCGGCAAGCGCGTGGCGGTGATCGGGACCGGCGCGAGCGCGATCCAAATCGTGCCGGAAATCATCGACCAGGTCGCCGAACTTCAGCTCTACCAACGCACCCCACCGTGGGTGGTGCCGCGTTCGAACCCCGAGATCCCGCCGGCGGTGCGCCGGGCCATGGAGAACGTGCCCGGTCTGCGTGCGCTGGTCCGCCTCGTCATCTATTGGGGGCAGGAGGCGCTGGCCATCGGCATGACCAAGCGGCCGAAATTGTTGAAGTTCATCGAGGTCTACAGCAAGTACAACATTCGCCGGTCGGTCAAGGACAAGGAGTTGCGTCGCAAGCTGACCCCGAATTACAGCATCGGCTGTAAGCGAATCCTGAACTCCACCACGTATTACCCTGCGGTTGCCAACCCCAAGACCGAACTGGTCACCGACCACATCGCGCGGATCACCGCCGACGGCATCGTCACCGCCGACGGGACGCACCGGCAGGCCGACGTGATTGTGTATGCCACCGGCTTCCACGTCACCGACTCCTACACCTACGTCCAGATCAAGGGCCTGCACGGCGAGGACCTGGTGGACCGGTGGAACCGCGAGGGCATCGGCGCGCACCGCGGGATCACCATCGCCGACGTGCCCAACCTGTTCTTTCTGCTGGGGCCCAACACCGGGTTGGGACACAACTCGGTGGTCTTCATGATCGAGTCCCAGATCCGTTACGTCGCAGACGCGATCGCGACCTGCGACAAGCTGGGCGCACAGGCGCTGGCCCCGACCCGCGCCGCCCAGGACGAATTCAATGACGAGCTGCAACGCAGACTCGGCCCGTCGGTGTGGAACAGCGGCGGCTGCAGCAGCTGGTATCTGGACGAGCACGGCAAGAACACCGTGCTCTGGGGCGGCTACACCTGGGAGTACTGGCGGGCGACGCGTTCGGTCAAGCCGGACGAATATCAGTACAGT
>NZ_LZMB01000232.1 GCF_001673555.1 Mycobacterium sp. 1165178.9
GACGTCAACGTCATCGGAATTACGCTGAGCCGCAACCAGTTTGAGTACAGCAGGAACAAGCTGGCCGGACTGCCGACGAATCGCAACATCGAGGTGCGCCTGCAGGGCTGGGAAGAGTTCGAGGACAAGGTCGACCGGATCGTCTCCATCGGGGCCTTCGAGGCATTCAAGATGGAGCGCTATCCCGCATTCTTCGAACGCGCCTACGACATTCTTCCCGGTGATGGCCGGATGCTTCTGCACACGATTCTGGCCTACTCGCAGCAACAGCAGCATGAACGTGGTGTCTCGATCACCATGAGCGATTTACGCTTCATGCGATTCATCGGCCAGGAAATCTTTCCGGGTGGACAGCTGCCGGCACAGGAAGACATTTTCAAGTTCGGCGAGGCGGCGGGCTTCTCGATCGAGCGGGTGCAACTGCTGCAGCTGCACTACGCCAGGACGCTGGATCTGTGGGCCGAGGCACTCGAGGCGAATCGCGAGCAGGCCCTGGCCATCCAGTCCC
>NZ_LZMB01000233.1 GCF_001673555.1 Mycobacterium sp. 1165178.9
TCGTCGCCTGGCCGCCCGCGCTGCCCGTGGCGATGTGGGTGCTGGCCGCGGCCAGCGTGGTGACCTGCGCGCAGCGGCTGCACACGGTACGCACCTCGCCCGGTGCGACCGACCGGCTGGTGGGCGAGCCGTGATACCCACTCCGTCAGGCATGAAAATGATTGGGGCACAACCGCTGCGCCAGCTGGCCGGCCGCATGGCGGGCCGTGTCACGGGTGGCGCCGGCGCCGACTGGGCGTACGCGTCGGGCTGGATGGCGGTGCGTGCGATGCCGGAGTTCGCCGCGCGCAACGCCTTTGAGGCCGGAGCACGTTACGCCGCCCGCGGCGGCGGGCCACAGCAGCTGCGCAGGAACCTGGCTCGCGTCTTGCGCGTGCCACCCGAGGACGTGCCCGACTCGCTGATGCGGGCCTCGCTGGCCTCCTATGCCCGCTACTGGCGCGAGGCGTTCCGCCTGCCGGGCATGGACCTGGCCAAGCTGGGCCGCGAGCTGCACGACTCGGTCCTAGGGTCAGACAACATCGAAGCGGCGCTGGCCCGCGGCTGCGGCGCGGTGATCGCGTTGCCGCACAGCGGCAACTGGGACATGGCGGGGGTATGGCTGGCGCAGACACACGGCACCTTCACCACCGTCGCCGAGCGACTCAAACCCGAGTCGCTGTACCGGCGCTTCATTGCCTACCGTCAAGGCCTCGGCTTCGAGGTGCTGCCCCTGTCCGGGGGGGAACGGCCGCCGTTCGACGTGTTGTGCGATCGGCTGCGGGACAACCGCGTGGTGTGCCTGATGGCCGAGCGCGACCTCACCCGCAGCGGCGTCCAGGTCGACTTCTTCGGCGAACCCACCCGGATGCCGGCCGGGCCCGCGAAGCTCGCGATCGCGACCGGCGCAGCCCTGCTGCCGGCGCACTGCTGGTTCGAGGACCGGGGATGGGGCGTCGATATACAGTCGTCGCTGGATTGCAGCAGCGGCGACGTCGGCGTCATCACCCAGGCGTTGGCCGATCAGTTCGAGAAGAACATCGCCGCCTACCCCCAGGACTGGCACATGATGCAGCCGCAGTGGCTGGCCGACCTCCCCGAAGCCAAGCAGGCGCGGCTGAAGGAAACCTGATGCGGATCGGGATGGTCTGTCCCTACTCGTTCGACGTTCCGGGCGGGGTGCAGTCGCACGTCCTGCAGCTGGCCGAGGTGATGCGCGCCCGAGGCCACGATGTCAGCGTGCTCGCGCCGGCCTCGCCCCACGCCGAGCTGCCCGACTATGTCGTCTCGGCGGGCAAGGCCGTCCCGATTCCCTACAACGGTTCGGTGGCCCGGCTGCGGTTCGGGCCGGCCACCCACCGCAAGGTCAAAAAGTGGCTCGCCGAAGGTGATTTCGACGTCCTGCACCTGCACGAGCCCAACGCGCCAAGCCTGTCCATGTTGGCCCTCAACATCGCCGGGGGCCCGATCGTCGCCACGTTTCACACGTCCACCACCAAATCGCTGACGCTGACGGTGTTTCAGGGGATCCTGCGCCCGATGCACGAGAAGATCGTCGGCCGGATCGCGGTCTCCGATCTGGCACGGCGCTGGCAGATGGAGGCGCTGGGCACCGACGCGGTGGAGATTCCCAACGGCGTCGACGTCGCCTCGTTCGCCTCGGCCCCGCACCTGGACGGCTACCCGCGTGCGGGCAAGACGGTGCTGTTTCTGGGCCGCTACGACGAGCCGCGCAAGGGCATGTCGGTGCTGCTGGATGCGTTGCCTGCGCTCGTCGAGCGCTTCCCCGAGGTGCAGCTGCTGGTCGTCGGGCGCGGCGACGAAGACCAATTGCGCGCCCAGGCAGGCGAATTGGTGGACCACGTCCGTTTTCTCGGCCAGGTCGACGACACCGGAAAGGCATCGGCCATGCGCAGCGCTGACGTGTATTGCGCGCCCAACCTCGGCGGGGAGAGTTTCGGCATCGTCCTGGTCGAGGCGCTGGCCGCCGGCACCCCGGTGGTGGCGAGCGACCTGGACGCCTTCCGCCGCGTGCTCGGCAACGGTGACGTGGGATGCCTGGTACCCGTCGGCGACGGCGACGCGCTTGCCGATGCGCTGATCGCGGTGGTGGAGGATGATGTGCTGCGGGAACGTTATGTGACGGCCGGTACGGCAGCCGTCCAGCGCTACGACTGGTCGGTGGTGGCCAGCCAGATCATGCGGGTTTACGAGACGGTCGCCGCGTCAGGCGCCAAGGTTGAGGTGGCCGGTTGATGACATGGCTGATTGTCGCCATCGCGGCGCTGGTCGCGGTGCTGGCGGTCTTCGGTGTCTGGGCGTACCGGACGGCGAACCGGCTGGATCGACTGCACGTCCGCTACGACCTGTCGTGGCAGGCGCTCGACGGGGCACTGGCACGGCGGGCGGTGGTGTCGCGGGCCGTCGCCATCGACGCCTACGGCGGTGCCTCCGAAGGGCGGCGGCTGGCGGCCCTGGCCGACGCCGCGGAGGGGGCGCCGCGGCCCGCGCGGGAAAACGCCGAGAATGAGCTGTCGGCCGCGCTGGCCGTCGTCGATCCGGCATCGCTGCCGGCGGGTCTGATCGCCGAGCTGGCCGATGCCGAGGCCCGTGTGGTGCTGGCCCGTCGCTTCCACAACGACGCGGTCCGGGACACCCTGGCCCTGGCCGAACGGCCCCTGGTGCGGCTGTTCCGCCTCGGCGGGACCGCCTCGCTGCCCAGCTATTTCGAGATCGTCGAGCGGCCGCACGCCCTGGCCCACGGCGCCTTGGGCTTTCAAGGGGTCCTCAACCACCGCACCTCGGCGCGCATCGTGCTGCTCGACGACACCGGCGCGGTTCTGCTGCTGTGCGGGTCGGATCCCGCGCTCGCTGCCCAGCACGCGCCGAAGTGGTGGTTCACGGTGGGCGGCGAGGTGCAGCAAGGGGAGCGGCTGGCCGAGGCCGCCGCGCGGGAGCTGGCCGAGGAAACCGGTCTGCGGGTCGCCCCGGCGGAGATGGTCGGACCGGTTTGGCGGCGTGACGAGGTTTTCGAGTTCAACGGCTCGCTGATCGACAGCGAGGAGTTCTACTTCGTCTACCGCACCGACCGGTTCGAGCCGTCGCGCACGGGCCGAACCGAGCTGGAACACAGCTACATCCACGGCCACCGCTGGTGTGACGCTGCCGACATCGCCGCACTCGTCGCGGCCGGGGAGACGGTCTACCCCATGCAACTATCCGGACTGCTCACCGACGCGGCCGCGCTCGCCAGCGGCCGGACCCCCGGGCCGCTGCTGTCCATCCGCTGACGCCGCGGCGTCAACGCGGGCCAAAGCGCCTCATTAGACTGGGTCGACAACGGTTGAAGGAGATCATGCAGTGAGTACCGCCCACCCGAGTAACGGGCGAACCGGAACGGCGCGCGTCAAGCGCGGCATGGCCGAGATGCTCAAGGGCGGCGTCATCATGGACGTCGTCACCCCCGAGCAGGCCAAGATCGCCGAGGCCGCCGGCGCCGTCGCCGTCATGGCGCTGGAACGGGTGCCCGCCGACATTCGCGCGCAGGGCGGTGTGTCGCGGATGAGCGACCCCGACATGATCGAGGGCATCATCGCCGCGGTGACCATCCCGGTGATGGCCAAGGCCCGCATCGGTCACTTCGTCGAGGCGCAGATCCTGCAGAGCCTCGGCGTGGACTACGTCGACGAGTCCGAGGTGCTCACCCCGGCGGACTACACCCACCACATCGACAAGTGGAAGTTCACCGTGCCGTTCGTGTGCGGGGCGACCAACCTCGGGGAGGCGCTGCGCCGCATCAGCGAGGGCGCGGCCATGATCCGTTCCAAGGGCGAAGCCGGCACCGGTGACGTCTCCAACGCCACCACACACATGCGGGCGATCGGCGGCGAGATCCGCCGCCTGACGTCGTTGTCGGAAGACGAGTTGTACGTCGCCGCAAAGGAATTGCAAGCGCCCCACGACCTGGTCGTCGAGGTGGCCCGGGCGGGCAAGCTGCCGGTCACGCTGTTCACCGCGGGCGGCATCGCCACCCCGGCCGATGCGGCGATGATGATGCAGCTCGGCGCCGAGGGCGTGTTCGTGGGTTCGGGCATCTTCAAGTCCGGCGATCCGGCTGCGCGCGCGGCCGCGATCGTCAAGGCCACCACCTTCTACGACGACCCCGACGTGCTCGCCAAGGTGTCGCGCGGGCTGGGCGAGGCGATGGTCGGCATCAACGTCGAGCAGATCGCGGAGCCCCACCGGCTGGCCGAACGCGGCTGGTAAAAACAGTCCGTGGCGATCGAAGAGATCCTCGATCTCGAGCAACTCGAGGTCAACATCTACCGTGGCAGCATCTTCAGCCCAGAGTCGGGATTCCTGCAGCGCACCTTCGGGGGCCATGTGGCCGGCCAGTCGCTCGTGTCGGCGGTGCGCACCGTCGATCCGCGGTACCAGGTGCACTCGCTGCACGGGTATTTTTTGCGGCCCGGGGACGCTTTAGCGCGCACGGTCTTCATCGTCGAACGCTCCCGCGACGGCGGCTCGTTCGCCACGCGGCGGGTGAACGCCATCCAGCACGGCGAGATCATCTTCAGCATGGGCGCCTCCTTCCATACCGATCAGGAAGGCATCCATCACCAGGACTCCATGCCGGCCGCGCCGCCACCGGACGGCCTGCCGGGGCTGAACTCGATCAAGGTCTTCGACGACGCCGGTTTCAAGCAGTTCGAGGAGTGGGACGTCTGCATCGTGCCGCGCGAGCGGCTGCAGCTGTTGCCGGGCAAGGCCTCCCAGCAGCAGGTGTGGTTCCGCCACCGCGACCCGTTGCCGGACGACCCGGTGCTGCACATCTGCGCGCTGGCCTACATGAGCGACCTGACGCTGCTGGGATCGGCGCAGGTCACCCATCTCGACGTCCGGGAGCACCTACAGGTGGCGTCGCTGGACCACGCGATGTGGTTCATGCGGGCGTTCCGGGCCGACGAGTGGCTGCTCTACGACCAGAGCTCGCCGTCGGCCAGCGGCGGCCGTTCGCTGTGCCAGGGCAAGATCTTCACGCAGTCCGGCGAGATGGTCGCGGCGGTCATGCAGGAGGGGCTGACCCGCTTCAGGCGCGGTTTCCAGCCGGCCAACCAGTGAGCGCCCCGCGGATCGGCGTCCTGGCGCTGCAGGGCGACACCCGCGAGCACCTGGCGGCCCTTCGCGAGGCGGGAGCCGAGTCGATGCCGGTGCGCCGGCGCAGCGAGCTGGAGGCGGTGGACGGGCTGGTCATCCCCGGTGGGGAATCGACCACCATGAGCCACCTGCTTCTGGATCTCGGGCTGCTGGAGCCGTTGCGGGGCTTACTGGCCGACGGGCTGCCCGCCTACGGCGCGTGCGCCGGGATGATCCTGCTGGCCAGCGAGATCCTCGACGCCGGCGCGGGCGGGCGCGAGGCGCTGCCGCTGCGCGCGATCGATATGACGGTGCGGCGCAACGCATTTGGGCGACAGGTCGATTCGTTCGAGGGTGACATCCCATTCGCGGGACTGAACGATCCGGTGCGCGCGGTATTCATCCGCGCCCCCTGGGTGGAGCGCGCCGGCGACGATGTCGAGGTGCTGGCCAGCGCGGCCGGCCACGTCGTCGCGGTGAAGCAGGGCCGCAAGCTGGCAACTGCGTTTCACCCCGAGATGACCGGTGACCGGCGCATCCACCACCTGTTCGTCGACCTCGTCACCGGCTGACGATCGCGGTGGGCACATCCGCCCAGCGACGGACGCCGATGCACGGTGCTGTGACCCTTGGGGCCGCTGAGACGGCGGGGCAGTGACCGGGCAACCCACCCCGACCGCCCACGTAGACTCGTCTGGCCACAAAAACAAGAGGACTTCAGATAGGACAGCAATGAGCGGCCATTCCAAGTGGGCCACCACCAAGCACCAGAAGGCCGTCAAAGACGCGCGCCGCGGCAAGGAATTTGCCCGGCTGATCAAGAACATTGAGGTCGCAGCCCGCACCGGCGGTGGCGACCCGGCGGGCAACCCGACGCTCTACGACGCCATCCAGAAGGCGAAGAAGACGTCGGTGCCCAACGACAACATCGAGCGTGCCCGCAAACGGGGCGCGGGCGAGGAGGCCGGCGGCGCCGACTACCAGACCATCATGTACGAGGGTTACGGCCCCAACGGCGTGGCGGTGCTGATCGAGTGCCTCACCGACAACCGCAACCGCGCGGCCGGCGAGGTCCGGGTGGCGGTGACCCGCAACGGCGGCAACATGGCCGACCCCGGCTCGGTCTCTTACCTGTTCACCCGCAAGGGCGTCGTCACGCTGGAAAAGAACGGGCTCACCGAGGACGACGTGCTGACCGCCGTGCTCGATGCCGGCGCCGAGGACGTCAACGACCTCGGCGAGAGCTTCGAGGTCATCTCCGAACCGACCGACCTGGTGGCGGTGCGTACGGCGCTACAGGACGCCGGCATCGACTACGAATCGGCCGAGGCCAGCTTCCAGCCGTCGGTCAGCGTGCCGGTCGACGTCGAGGGCGCGCGGAAGGTATTCAAGCTGGTCGACGCGCTGGAGGACAGCGACGACGTGCAGAACGTCTGGACCAACGTCGACCTGTCCGACGAGGTGCTCGCCGCCCTCGACGACGAATAGTTCGGCATTCGCCGAGCGTGCACTCAGGGCGAGATTCAGGACGATTTTTCGCCCTGAGTGCACGCTCGGCGTGACCAAAGGCGCCATCAGGACTAGTCGTACCCGTGCCGCATGTCCTCGACGATGCGCGGATTCTCCAGCGTCGACGGCTCCACGGGGCGCGGCCCGATGTCGCCGGAGAAGACGCCGGCGGCGTCGAGCACCTGCTGGTTGAGGTAACGCAGCGGCGGCGCATTGGGAGGCACCGTAGGCGTGGGTGCGACGTCGCCGCGCCGCGCCAGGGCGAATCCCCAGTCACCGAACGTGGGCACGTGCACGTGATACGGCGTGACCGCGTAGCCGGCCGCCCGGATCGTCGATACGGTGCGCCAATACGCCGTCGGGGTGGAGAAGGGACTGCCCGCCTGCACCACCATCAGCCCACCGGGAGCTAGCGCGCGGCCGACCAGCGCGTAGAACTCCCTGGAGTACAGCCGGCCCAGCACGGGTGTGTCGGGGTCGGGAAGGTCGACGATCACCGCGTCGAATCGGTCCACGTTCGGCCCGCGCAACCAGTTCATCGCGTCTTCGGTCAGCACGGACACCCGGGGGTTGTCCAGCGAGCCGCCATTGGCCGCGCGCAGCGTGGTCCGCGCGACGTCGATCACCGCGGGGTCGAGCTCGACCTGCACGATCTTGGAAATGCCTGGCTGGCGCAGCAATTCGCGCGCCGCCAGGCCGTCGCGGCCGCCGAGCACCAGCACCGAGTGGGCGCCTTGGGAAACCCCGCCGAGGGCGGGATAGACCAGGCTTTCGGTGTAGCGGTATTCGTCGCGGGTGGAGAACTGCAGGCCCCCATTGAGATACAGCCGGGTGTCATTGCCTCGGCGGGTCACCACTATCTCCTGATAGGCCGTGTGCCGGTAGGCGATGATCGGGTCGGCGTAAAGCCTTTGCCTGCTCGTTGTTTCGATGTCGGCCGAACGCAGCAGGAGTGTGGCCAGTAGCGCCACGGCCGCGGCCAGCGCGCAGATCGCCAGCATCAGCTGCCGCGCCGAAACCACTTGGCGCAACAGGAAAATCGCTACGACGGCGGCGGCCGCCAGGTTGATCATGCCGGTGGCGGCCGCACCGCGGATCATCCCCAACTGCGGGAGCAACAGGAACGGCCAGACCAGCCCGCCCAGCAACGCGCCCAGATAGTCGGCGGCGTTGAGGTTGGCCAGCGTCCGCCCGGCATCGGCCGCGCCGGCTATCCGGCCACCTTGCAGCAGCGTCATCAACAGCGGCACCTCGGCACCCACCAGGCCACCGATGAGCGCCGTGCTCAACGCGAGCACCCACGTCGACCCGTCCACGAAAGCGAACACCACGTACAGCGCCGCCGCCGAAAGTCCACCGATGATGCCCAGCAGCGCCTCGACGGCGATGAAGGTGATCGCCGCGTGGGCCAGCAAGGGTTTGACCAGCAGGGCGCCCACGCCCAGCGCGGCGATGTAGCCCGCGACGATGAGCGAGGTGGCGACGATTCCGCCGCCGTCGAGACTGGCCGACAGCGTCAGCAGCGCGAGTTCGTAGATGATGCCGCACGCCGCGCACGCCGCGACCGCGGCCAGCAGCAGCGCCCGCCACCGATCCGAGGGTCCCGCGGACGGCGCCACCTCGGGCGGCCGCACATCGACAGCGCTCATGACACCGCCGCGGCGGTCACCCCTCCCACGGCGAGCAGTATCAAGGCCACGGCGAAGGATCCCGGGTGCAGCTCCGGCTCGTCGATGTGCTCGTGGAAGCTGCCCGGTATCAGTAGGTGCATCGCCAGCAGCGCTATGCCCAGCAGGATCACGCCCATCAGCCCATACACCGCCACGCCCAGGAGCCCCTGGCCCAGCTGGCTATAGCTGTTGGCGATGGCCGTGATGATGACGACGGTCAGGGCGATATACATCGCGCCCGCGACCACCACGGCGTTGGGGCGGCGGTCGATGAACACCAGCTGGCGCAACTTCCCCGGGGTCAGCACGTCGACCGCGTAGAACCCGATGAGAAGCACGGCCATGCCGACGACGAAGTACAGGATCGTCGCGACCGCGCCCTTCAGCACGGGATTGAGGTCGACGGTGCCGATCTCGACGGCGAGGTACATGGTGTTCTCCTTTGCGTTCACTTGATTCCGCCGGGCCCGCCGGGGGTGCCTCCGGCGCCGCCCGACGGGGATCCAGGGGAAAATCCGGGGCCCAGGAAGATGAAGGCGCCGTGGCTGTAGCCGGCGCTCAGCGGTTCGACGCGGATGCTGCACGGGTAACCGCCGTCGGGGCCGACGACCACGATGTTGTTGCTGTAGCGCAGGTACTCGGTCTTGCCGTTGTCGGCCCGCGCGTCGGGTTGGGCATAGTCGGCCAACGTGTCGGCGACCTGTTCGGGTGAACCGGTGCACTGGTAGCGAGTCCCGTTCGCGTCGCGGGCGTACTCGTGATAGTGGCCTGCCACGTACGAGGCAATGTTCTTCTGCAACAGGACGATCCCGACGATCAGGCACGCCACGGCGGCAGCGCCCAGCACTCCGGCGATCACGAACAGGCGGTTGCGGCTCACGGGCGCCACCGGCTGGCCGTGTGGACCACCGTTCCGCCGCCGCCTGGGATGCGGGCCGGATAGAGGTGCCAGGTCTGCCAGCGCCAGCCCGCGCCGTCGGGTTCGGCGGCCAGCACGGTCAGCGCGGCGTCATCGCCGGGGAACGTGCCGCCGAGCCAGCCCGCCCGGCGCGCGCACCGGCCTCGCAGGTCCCGCGCGAGCCGGCGAAAGCTCGCCTCGTCGCGGGTGTCGGTGCGCGACCGCAAGGTGTACCCGGGCGCGTCGGTGCGCTCGGGCAGCTCGGCCCCGAGATTGCGTGCCGTGCAAGAGATTTCCTCGGAAAACGCGTGCTCGACCGCCACGACGTGTGACGCGCCGAGCACGCCCAGCAGGAGCGTGGCGCCACCGGCGGGGTGGCCCAGCCGGCAGCTGGCCAGGGGCGCGGGCACGGGCGCGTTGAGCGCGAGTCCCAGCCTTTCCCCGGATACGTCCGCCGGAGTCACGGCGAGCTGATGAAGGGGCACCGACCTGAACCTTTAGCCCTACGCCGAGCTGGGTGGGGGCGCCGAATACACGGTGATCTCGCCCGGCGAGACGGACCTGCCCGTCGATACCTCCCAGGGCATGTCCGGCGCCCAGCGCTCGAACGAGAGCAGCGCCGACTCGTCGGCGTTGGTGCAGTCGACGAACTCCATCTCGCCGCCGGCCGGCAGGCCGGTCGCGCCTTCGGTCGTGTAGGAGGCGCGGCCGCGTTCGGACTCGTGGAACGTCACGCCGTCGACGACGTATTGGTCGCCGGGGCGCAGTGACACGTCCTTGCGTTTGACCCACATCGCCAGTTCCAGGCGTCCGTCGTCCTCCTCGACGCTGAACCAGAGCGGCTGGTCGCCGCCCTCCAGCAGGTGCTCCCACCACACGAACGGTCCCTCGCGGTAGGTGACCGAACCGCGCACGAGGTAGTCGATGCCGCCGTAGCTGACGACGGCGCCGGGCCCGAGTTGGCGCGGCCCGAACTGCGGCATCGCGTCGGAGGCGAGCGGATCCTGGCGCCCGCCTCGCTGGGCCGGCTGCTTGGGTCGTCGCAAAGCCACCACCAGCACCACGATGGATGCGATGAAGAGCAGCACGGCAATTATGACCAGCAGAGATCCCACGCCAACCCCTCTGTTGCCACGATGCTCGAGCGAACGTGGGCTAAAGCTAACAGCTTTTCGGCGGGTTCGGCGCCGCAACTCACCCCGGGAATCGGCCGCGCCGCCGCGTGTCCTACCCGCGCGCGTCGGTGCCGGCCGCTAGGGTATCGAACAGCTGTTCTACTAGGTGGGAGCGGGGAATGCGGGTGATGGGCGTCGATCCCGGCCTGACCCGATGCGGTCTGTCGGTCGTCGAGACCGGGCGCGGGCGCACGGTCGTCGCGCTCGATGTCGACGTGGTGCGCACGCCCTCGGACGCGCCGCTCGCCGAGCGGCTGCTGACGATCAGCGATGCCGTCGAGCATTGGCTGGCCACCCATCAACCGGACGTCGTGGCAATCGAGCGGGTCTTCTCCCAACTCAACGTGTCGACGGTGATGGGCACCGCCCAGGCCGGCGGCGTCGTCGCGCGGGCGGCGGCCAAGCGCGGCATCGACGTGCACTTCCACACACCCAGCGAGGTCAAGGCCGCGGTCACCGGCAACGGCGCGGCCGATAAGGTCCAAGTCACCGCCATGGTCACCAGAATCCTTGCGCTGCAAGCCAAGCCGACACCGGCCGACGCCGCCGACGCGCTGGCGTTGGCGATTTGCCATTGCTGGCGGGCGCCGATGATCGCCCGGATGGCCGCGGCGGAGGCGATGGCCGCCGAGCAGCAACGAAAATACAAAGCCAGGTTGGATGCCAAGCTGAAGGCCGCGCGATGATCGCCTCGGTGCGCGGCGAGATTCTCGAGGTGGCGCTCGATCATGTGGTGATCGAGGCCGCCGGCGTCGGCTACCGGGTGAACGCGACACCGTCGACGCTGTCCACGCTGCGGACCGGGACCGAGGCGCGGCTGATCACCGCGATGATCGTCCGCGAGGACTCGATGACGCTGTACGGCTTCACCGACACCGACACCCGCGATCTGTTTATGACGCTGCTGTCGGTGTCGGGGGTCGGCCCGCGCCTGGCGATGGCGACCTTGGCCGTCCACGACGCCGGGGCGCTGCGACAGGCGCTGCACGACGGCGACGTCACCGCGCTGACCCGGGTGCCCGGGATCGGCAAGCGCAGCGCCGAACGGATGGTCTTGGAGTTGCGCGACAAGGTCGGCGCCGGCTTCGCGACCGGGGGAGCGTCCCCGGCCGCGTGCCTCAATGGCCACGCGATACGCGGACCGGTGGTGGAGGCCCTGGTCGGGCTCGGTTTCGCCGTCAAGCAGGCGGAGGACGCCACCGACAAGGTGCTGGCCACGGATCACGAAGCCACCACGACGGCCGCCCTACGCGCCGCCCTGTCGATGCTGGGTAAGTCCCGATGACGGACGACTACGAGGAACGAGAGGTCTCCCCGGCACTGACCGTGGGCGAGGGCGACATCGACGTCAGCCTGCGTCCGCGCTCGCTGCGCGAGTTCATCGGCCAGCCGCGGGTGCGCGAGCAGCTGCAGCTCGTCCTCGAAGGCGCGAAAAACCGCGGCGGCACACCGGATCACATCCTGTTGTCCGGTCCGCCCGGGTTGGGCAAGACGTCACTGGCGATGATCATCGCGGCCGAGCTCGGGTCCTCGCTGCGGATGACGTCGGGGCCCGCATTGGAACGCGCCGGTGACCTGGCGGCGATGCTGTCCAACCTGGTCGAGCACGACGTGCTGTTCATCGACGAGATCCATCGCATCGCCCGGCCCGCCGAGGAGATGCTGTACCTGGCCATGGAGGACTTCCGGGTCGACGTGGTGGTCGGCAAGGGTCCCGGGGCGACGTCGATTCCGCTGGAGGTGGCGCCGTTCACGTTGGTCGGCGCTACCACCCGGTCCGGCGCGCTGACCGGCCCGCTGCGGGACCGGTTCGGTTTCACGGCGCATATGGACTTCTACGAGCCCTCCGAGCTAGAGCGGGTGCTGGCCCGCTCCGCCGGCATCCTGAGCATCGAACTCGGCGGCGACGCGGCCGAGGAGATCGCCCGGCGCTCGCGCGGGACACCGCGGATCGCCAACCGGTTATTGCGCCGGGTCCGCGACTTCGCGGAGGTGCGCGCCGACGGCGTGATCACCCGGGACGTCGCCAAGGCCGCGCTGGCGGTCTACGACGTCGACGAGCTGGGCCTGGACCGCCTGGACCGGGCGGTGCTTTCGGCGCTTACCCGCAGCTTCGGCGGTGGACCGGTCGGGGTGTCGACGCTGGCGGTGGCGGTGGGTGAGGAGGCCGCCACCGTCGAGGAAGTCTGCGAGCCGTTCCTGGTGCGCGCCGGCATGGTCGCGCGGACGCCGCGAGGCCGGGTGGCCACCGCCCAGGCCTGGACACACCTCGGCATGACGCCGCCGGCCGGGGTCACCGGTTTCGGTCAGGCCGGTCTGTTCGACTAGCGGCCGGACCAATCGCGGCCAAATCGTGACCTTTGCGCAGAGCGCGGGCCCGTGCGCTGGCCTACTGGGCCTCCGGCCAGCTCAGACCCGCCCGCACCGTCCATCGCGCGGCCTCGGCCGCGCCGGCCTCACCTCGCCACAGTGACCTCAGCAGGCACTTGGGTACCGCGTGAGCGGTTACACCCCAGGACCCTCGGGTAACCAGCCCCACAGCAGTCATTAATGTCCGAAGGAGGTTCCGATGAGGACCAGAAGCCACGACTACGACCGCCCTCGCGCGCTGTACATGCCACGTACCCGCGGCGCGCTAACCGGGTTACTTTTGATTCTTCTAGGTGCGTGGGGCGCATTGGTGCCGTTTTTCGGGCCCAACATCGACTGGGCCTACATGGCCGATCCGGCATGGACGTGGACGACGGCCAAAGGCTGGCTGGAGGTGCTCCCCGGGGCAGCGGCCGCGGTGGGCGGTTTGCTGGTGCTGATGTCCGGCAACCGTGCCAGCGCGGTGTTCGGCGGCTGGCTGGCGGTCGCGGGTGGCGCCTGGTTCATCGTGGGCCGCGCGTTCGCCTCGACCCTCGGCATCGGTGACCTCGGTCAACCGATGGCTTCGACGGACCTGAAGCGAGCCCTGCTCGAGGTCACCTACTTCACGGGCCTGGGCGCCCTGATCGTGTTCCTGGGCGGGGCCGCGGTTGCGCGGCTGGCCGTTCGCCACGCACGCGACGTCGTCGTGGCCGAACCGGCGCCGGTGGCAGGCGAAACCGTGCCGGCCGCTGAACCGGCCACGTACGACGAGGGTCGCGTCCCGGCGGGAGCGCGGTCGGATGCCGTGGCCGCCGAGCCGGCGCCGCGCGAGCGCACCGGTGGTGGCCTGTTACGTCGGCGTTCCGGCGAGGGCGGCTTGTTGCGTCGGCGCACTGAGGGTGGCGGCCTGTTCCGCAGGCACCACCATGCAGACGCAGCGCAGTAGTTCCAAGTAAGGCGGGAGGCCCCGGTAGCTTCGGTTACCGGGGCCTGTTCGCGCGTCAGCCTGCCTCGGGTGGCTGCCGGTCGGTAAAGTTCACCGGCGCCCAGACATGCGGAACCTGACCGCACCGCGGGCCGGAACCAGCCAGGAGGAGCGATGATCGCCACCGCGATGGTGTTCGCCGCACTGGCGGCGTTGCTGCACGTCTACATCTTTGTGATGGAATCGTTGACCTGGACCTCGTCGCGCACCCGCGCCACCTTCGGCACTACCGAGGCCGAAGCCGAAACCACCAAGCTGCTCGCCTTCAACCAAGGCTTCTACAACCTCTTCCTGGCCGTCGTCACAGGTGTGGGCATCATCGCAGTTGCCTTGGGGCACATAGGTATCGGAGCGTCGCTTGTCTTCGCCGGTGTCGGATCGATGGCCGCGGCCGCGACGGTTCTGGTCGCGTCCGACCCGCATAAGGCGCGCGCGGCCGCGACGCAGGGCACCCTTCCGGCGATCGCGATCGCGCTCCTGCTGCTCGGCCTTCAGTAGTAACACCAGTCTCACCAGCCTCAAAAGCCACGGTCAGCGGTGGCTTTCGCCTGCCTCATGGGTTAGTAGTGGAAGACGCTGGGTAACCACCCCAGGCCGGAAACCGACCCGGTATTCAACGAGGGGATGTCATGAAATACGCAGAAGACGGCCAAACCCGCGGGCTGAGTATGCCGCGCTCGCGCGGCGCGGTCAGCGGATTGCTCCTGGTCATCTTGGGAGCCTGGGGGGCGTTAATACCGTTTGTTGGTCCGCACTTCAATTTCGCCTACACGCCGGACCGGGACTGGGCGTGGAGCACGGCCCGGGGCTGGCTCGAGGTCGCTCCAGGCGCGGCGGCCGTACTGGGCGGCCTGCTGCTGGTCGTCGCCGGGAACCGTGTCGCCGCCATGCTGGGCGGTTGGCTGGCTGTGCTGGCCGGAGCCTGGTTCGTCGTGGGCGGCCAGGTCGCCCCCCTGTTGGGAATCGGCTCCGCCGGTGACCCGATCGCCGCGACCGACCGCAAGCGTGCGGTGCTCGAGGTCACCTACTTCTCGGGCCTGGGCGCGCTGATCGTCTTCGTGGGTGGCGTTGCGCTCGCCGGCACCGCCGCGCGCCTGGCGCGCGACGTGCATCCGCTGGCCGCCGACCGCGCCGCGGCGCCGGCCGTTGAGCCCTACCGGGATTCGACTTACGACGAGCCCGCCGAGGTCTCCTCGGGGGCGCTGACCAAGCCGCGATCCGCTGCCGACGCCGAGCCCAAGCGGGGCTGGCGTCGTAACCTCGCCGGCGCGGGAGCCGGTGCTAACGCCGCGTACCTGCGCTGGCCGCACCCGCAGCAGTAGTCGTTAGCAACGATAAGCCGCCCAGTCCGAAAGGGCTGGGCGGCTTACTGTTTGGCCTACCTCAGAGCAGTCCGAGCAACTGCAGGTTGGTGATGTACTTGACGATGACCGGAGCCGACACGTGCGGAATGTCTTTGTCGGGACCGATCTTCGCTTCCTGCACCGCCGCGCGGAACACATCGGTGGGTGCCATCGAGCCGTTGATCGGCTTTTCCGGCTTCTGGTAGTTGTGCAACAGCGGCAGCAGCGAGTACTGACGCTGCCGATCCGGCAGGGCACGCAGCGAGGTCTCGAACCGCCGCAGCCATTCGGAGTAATCGGCGATGCGCTCGATCGAATAGCCGGCCTCGACCAGCCAGTCGATGTACTCGTCGAGCCCGATGCCGTCGTCGTACGGGTTCATCACGTGGTACGTCTGGAAGCCGGTGTCGCTGTCCAGAATCTGTGTTCCCAGCGTCGAGATCGCCGCGGCGATGAACTCGACCGGCAGTCCGTCGTAGTGCGCCCGCTGCCGGTTGCCGTCGGCGTCGAGCTCGTAGAACGAACCGGGCGCGATACCGGTGGCGACCAGGCTCAGCATCAGCCGGGTGAACATGTCCGGCAGGTTGAGCTGTCCGGCGTAGGTGGTGTCGGCCAGGATCATGTCGCAGCGGAACACCGTGACGGGCAGGCCGCACAGGTCGTGTGCCTCACGCAGTAGCACCTCGCCGGCCCACTTGCTGTTGCCGTAGCCGTTGGCGTAGTTGTCGTTGATCTCGCGGGTGGCGCTGATCTGCCGGATGTCGGCGTTCTCGACGAACTTGCCCGGCTGGATCTGGTCGCCCACACCGATCGTCGACACGTACGTGTAGGGCTTTTGCTTGGACGTCAACGCAATCCGGATCAGTTCCGCGGTGCCCAGGGCGTTGGGCCCGAACAGCTCGCTGTACGGCAGCACGTGGTTCACCAGCGCCGCCGGGTCGACGATGACGTCGACCGTGTCGGCCAGTCGCTGCCAGGTCTGCTGGTCCAGACCGAGGTTGGCCTCGCCCTTGTCTCCCGCGATCACCTCGAGGTGGTCGGCGGCCAGCTTCTGGTAATGCGCCAGCAGTTTCGGGTCGCCGCTGTCGAACGTCTTGTCCAGCCGGGCGCGCGCCTCCTCGTCGGACTTGGCCCGCACCAACGCGATGACCTTGCCGTCGACCATGTACATCCGCTCGAGCCAGTCCAGCGCCAGGTAGCGGCCCAGGAACCCGGTCGCGCCGGTCAGCAGCACCGTGCGCACCTCGGTCGCCGGCTTCGGCAGGCTCGGTGCGCCGGCCAGGATGGCCTCGTCGAGGAACTTGTCCAGCGTGAGGTCACTGGCGTGCACCGTCGTGGCGTCGCGCCCGTGCACGGCGGCGAACGTCGGCCGCTTGGAGCCCTGCCGCTCGGCCTCGATGTAGGCGGCGATGGCCGCCAGGTCGTTGGCCGGGCTGACGATGACACCCACCGGGACGTCGACGTCGAAGATCTCGCGCAGCAGGTTGCCGAATGTCAACGCGGACAACGAGTCTCCACCCAGATCAGTGAAGTGGGCGTCGGGGGACAGGTCGCTGGTCGCGGCCCCCAGCATGGCGGCCGCGGCCCGGCTCAAGGTCTGCAGCACCGGCGCGTCGGCGCCGCCGCGGCGCAGTTCGGCCAGCTCGTTGGCCTGTCCTGCGGCCAGGTCGGCGTAGATCTGCTCGAGCCGTTCGCCGTAGTGCTGCTTCAGCTTCGGCCACGCCAGCTTGCGGATCCCGGTCAGCAGACTGTTTTCCAGCGTGAACGGGGTGGTCTCGATGATGAAGTCGCGCGGCACCTCGTAGGACTGCAGGTCGGCCTCTTTGGCGACCTTCTGCAGCGAGTCGGCGATCTTCGGCTTGAGCGACTCGATGTCGTTGTCCGCCAAGGCCGCTTCGGTCGGCACCACAACGGCCAGCAGGTAGGGCTGGGAGCTGTTGCCGTAGACGTAGATCTGGCGGATCAGCGGGCTGTTGCCGAACACCGCCTCCAGCTTGGCCAGCGTCACGAACTCGCCCTGCGCGAGCTTCAGCACGTTGTTGCGGCGGTCGACATACACCAGGCGGCCCGGGCCGATCTCGGCGAACACGTCACCGGTCCGGTAGTACCCGTCGTCGTCGAAAACGTTGGCAGTGGTCTCGGCCCGCTTGTAGTAGCCGGGGAACATGTTCTCGGTCCGCAGCAACAGCTCACCGCGCGGATGCGGCCGGTCGGTGCTGAAGTAACCGAGATCCGGAACGTCGACCAGCTTGTAGTCGATCACCGGCGGCCGCTGAATCTCGCCGTCGAACAACACCATTCCGGCCTCGGTCGAGCCGTAACCGTCCAACAGGTGCATCTCGAGCAGCGACTCGGCCCACTTCTTCAATTCCGGTGAGGTGGGTGCGGAGCCCGTCATCGCGAAGATGAAGCGCCCGCCCAGCAGGTACTGGCGCTGTTCGTCCAGAACCGCGGCCTCGACCGCTTCACGGTCCCCGCCGTCGGCCAGACGACGCTCGACCTGCCGCTGGAATTCGCCGAACAGCGTCTCCCAGATGCGCGGGACGAAGTTCATCTCGGTGGGCCGCACCAACTCGAGGTCCTCGAGCAGGGTGGACAAGTCGCTGCGGGCCGCGAAGTAGGCGGTGCCGCCATTGCCCAAGGTGCCGTAAAGGATTCCGCGTCCCATGACGTGA
>NZ_LZMB01000234.1 GCF_001673555.1 Mycobacterium sp. 1165178.9
GCGCGTTGACCACGAACGTCAAGACGAACAGCGCGAATCCGGCCGAGATGTATGCCCCCGTGGGCAGCGGCGCGCTGAATTCGGCGGCCGCCGACGCGATCTTCGAGGCGAACGTGTAGCCGCCGTCGAACAGCGACCAATTGCCCGGGCGGGCTGCCGAACGCAAGATGATCAGCACCGCGACGGTCTCGCCCAGCGCGCCGCTGCCCACGGGGGCATACATCTCGGCCGGATTCGCGCTGTTCGTCTTGACGTTCGTGGTCAACGCGCTCGCCCGGGCGATCGCCGGCGGGAAGGTCAACGGATGAACCGCAATGTGGGGGCGTACCCCCACCCGCTTGCCGGGGGAGAGCGGCGCTCGTGACCGTTGAAGCGTTGGACCGACCGGTCAAGGACGAGGTGTTCCGGCGGCTGAGCTTTCGGCGCCGGATCACCAACAACACCGCGACGATTTTCTTCCTCGCTTCGTTCTGCGTCGCACTGGTGCCACTGATCTGGCTGTTGTGGATCGTGGTCGAACGAGGCTGGTACGCCGTCACGCGGTCGGGGTGGTGGACCCACTCGCTGCGCGGGGTGCTGCCGGAACAGTTCGCCGGCGGCGTCTACCACGCGCTCTACGGCACGCTGGTACAAGCCGGGGTCGCGGCCGCCATGGCCGTGCCGCTGGGCCTGATGACCGCGGTCTTCCTGGTGGAATACGGGTCCGGGCGCCTGGTGCGGCTGACGACGTTCATGGTCGACGTGCTCGCCGGTGTGCCGTCGATTGTGGCGGCGCTGTTCATCTTCAGCCTCTGGATCGCCACCCTGGGCTTCCAGCAGAGTTCCTTTGCCGTGTCGCTGGCCCTGGTCCTGCTGATGTTGCCGGTGGTGGTGCGCTCGGCCGAGGAGATGCTCAGGCTGGTGCCCGACGAGCTGCGCGAGGCCAGCTACGCGCTCGGTGTGTCGAAGTGGAAGACCATCGTGCGGATCGTCTTACCGATCGCGATGCCCGGCATCGTGTCCGGCATCCTGTTGTCCATCGCGCGGGTGATCGGTGAAACCGCGCCGGTGCTGGTGTTGGTCGGCTACAGCCGATCGATCAACCTCGACATCTTTCACGGCAACATGGCATCACTGCCGCTGCTGATCTACACCGAGCTCACCAATCCCGAACACGCCGGTTTCCTGCGGATCTGGGGTGCAGCGCTGACCCTGATCATCATGGTCGCGGTGATCAACATCGTCGCGGCGCTGACTCGTTTCCTGGCAACCCGCAAACGCTGACCCGGGTCAGGACTTCGACGCCGCCTTTTTCGCCGCCTTCTTGGCGGGTGCTTTTTTGGCCGCCGTCTTCTTCGCGGGGGCCTTTTTCGCCGCGGCTTTCTTCGCAGGTGCCTTGCCGTTACCGGAACGCGCCTTCACGCTGGCCTCCAGCCTGGCGAGCAGATCGGAGACGTCCTCGGTCTCGTCCAGCTCCTTCGGCTGCTCCTCTGTGGTGAACGCTTCTCCGCCTTCGAGTTTGGCGTCGACCAGCTCTTGCAGCTGCTCCTGGTAGGTGTCGTGGTAGCGGTCGGGATTGAAGTCCTCGGCCATCGAATCCACCACCTGACCGGCCATCTTGAGTTCGGCGGGCTTGATCTCGACCTTCTTGTCCAGGATGGGGAAGTCGGGGTCGCGGATCTCGTCGGGCCACAACAAAGTGTGGATCACCATCACGTCGCGCTTGCCGAAGTCCTTGACGCGCAACGCCGCCAGCCGGGTCTTGTTGCGCAGCGTGAAGTGAACGATCGCCATCCGATCGGTCTCGGCCAAAGTCTTGGCAAGCAGCACATAGGATTTCGACGACTTGGAGTCCGGCTCCAGGAAGTAGCTGCGGTCGAACAGCATCGGGTCGACCTCGCTGGCCGGCACGAACTCGAGCACCTCGATCTCTCGGCTGCGTTCCTCGGGCAAGGTGGCGATGTCGTCGTCGGTGATAATGACCATCTGTCCGTCGTCGGATTCGTAGGCGCGGGCGATGTCCCGGTATTCGACGACCGCGCCGTCCACCTCGCACACACGTTGGTAGCGGATGCGGCCGTTGTCCTTGGCGTGCACCTGGTGGAACTTGATGTCGTGGTCCTGGGTGGCGCTGTACACCTTGACGGGGACATTCACCAGCCCGAACGCGATGGAACCCTTCCAGATGGAGCGCATGCAAGTCAGTATGCCCGTAGGGCCGGTGGCAAAACAGCACGACAGGGCTACGACCTGGGATTGTCCCCCTGGACTACGAACTACCGGGGCGTGCGGCTAATGACGCGACGCCGCATTCAGCGCGGCCCGATCCGGCAGGTCGGCTCCGGGGCGGGCGACGGTGAGCGCCGCAGACAGGCTCGCCGCTTCCAGTGCCGTCGTCAGCGCATCCACGCTGATTCCGTGCAACTCGCTGCGCCGGTCGCCGCCCAACGATCCCGATTCCCATAGCGCGTCGAGCAGACCGACCATGAAGGAGTCACCGGCGCCGACGGTGTCGACCACGCGCACCGCCCGCGTCGGCACCCGGGCCACGCCGGCCGCGCAGAACGCCACCGCGCCGCGCTGAGCCATCGTCATCGCCACGATGGCGGGGCCCAACCGCAACCACGTCTGCGCGATCTGCTCGGGCGGCCGCGTGGGGTTGATCCAGCGCAGGTCTTCCTCGCTGACCTTCACGACGTCGCTGCGTTCGATGAGGTGCTCGATGCGCGCGACGGCCGGCCCGCGGTCGGCGATCAGAGACGGTCGTACGTTGGGATCGAAGGTGACCGTGGCCGAGACGCGATAGGTATCGATCAGCGCCGCGACCGCCAAACAGCCCGGATCCTGCACGGCGGCAATCGATCCGGTGTGGACGAACAGCGGCGGGGTGACCGGCGGCGTTCCGGAGAGTCGCCAGTCCAGATCGAACACGTACTCGGCGGACCCGTCTTCGGCGATGGTTGACCGCGCAGTCGCCGTGCGCTGCGCCGACCGGCTTTCCGAAACCAGTTGCACCCCTGCGGCTTCGACGTAGTCGATGATGCGGCGGCCATACGAGTCGTCGGCGATCGAAGTCAGGAAGTCGACTGGGCGACCGAGCCGGCCGAGTCCGACGGCAACGTTGAGCGGACTGCCACCGACGTGCTCGTCGCTGTCCACGATATCTATCAGCGACTCGCCGATCACCAGCCCGCGAGTCATCGCACCAAAGCGTCCAGCGTCGCGCGAGCTCCCTTGCTGTGCAACGAATCCAGCGCCCAAAGGTAAGCCTCGACGAAGCGTGGCTGATGGGCCAGGTCGCAGAACACCGCGGTGATCTCGATGAACACCGTGGGATTCTCGTGCTGCGACCTGGCGATCGGAACGAGCGAGTCCGCCAGTTGGTCCAGCACCTCGTACGGGTTGCCCCACTCGTCAACACCCTCGGCGTACCGGGCCCAGCTCGCCACCACCGCTGCCGCAAGCCGGACCGGCCCGCCGTTGGCCAGGTTGTCGCAGATGACGGGATACAGCCATTTCGGGATGCGATCCGACGAGTAGGCGCACAGCCGCGCGACGGTGTCCCGCACGGCCGGGTTGGCAAACCGCTCGACCAGCCTGCGGCCGTACTCGTGCAAATCGATTCCCGGCACCTGCGGAAGCGTCGGGATGGCCTCGGATTCGAAGTAGGCAAGCAGAAATTCGGCGAACAACGGATCGCTTGCCGCCTCGTGGACGAACTTGAAGCCGCAGAGATGGGCGAAGTAGGCCAGGCACTGATGGCCCGCGTTGAGCAGTCGCAGCTTCATCAACTCGTGTGGACGCACATCGTCGACCAACAGCACGCCCGCTTGCTCCAGCGGCGGCCGACCGTCGGCGAAGGCGTCCTCGATCACCCAGGCGGTGAACGGCTCGGCCACCACCGGCCACCGGTCGTTGACACCGAAGTCGCGCCGCACCTCCGCGGCCATCTCCAAAGTCGTTGCCGGGGTTATGCGATCGACCATCGAACTCGGGAACCGGGCGTGCTCTGCCACCCACTCGGCCAACTCGGGGTCGATGTGCTCGGCGCTTGCGAGCACGGTACGCCTGGCGACCTCACCGTTGTTCTCGATGTTGTCGCAGGAGGCGATTGTCGGCGCGGCGATCCCGCGGCGGCGTCGCCGGTCCAACGCCTCGACGATCAACGCAAACGCGGGCCCGTCCGGGTCGCGGTAGCCGCCCTCGGTGATGGTCAGAGAAATGATCCGGGTGGCCGGAGCCGCCAGCACTTCCAGCGCCGACTCGGGATCATCAGGCGCGTAACGATAGTCGATGATCGAGCCGATCACCTGGGCATCCCGGGTACCGTCGGGGTTTTCCAGGATCAGCGTGTAGAGCCCGTCCTGACCATCAAGGACGTCGCGCATGGTCCAGTCGGCGGGCATGACGCCCACACCGCAGATGCCCCACTCCTGTGCCAGGCCCTGCTGCAACAGCAGGTTGATGTACGCGGCCTGATGCGCGCGGTGGAAGTGACCGGCGCCGATATGCGCGATCCCGACGGTCACGCTGCCGCGGTCGTAGTTGGGCGCGTCGATCGTCATCGTCGCGAGCGCCGCATTGTTCAGGTTGATTCCGCTAGCCTCCATTGGCCAACTCCTCCCCGGGTCAACGCCCGGATCGTCACCCGGCTCGCGAACCCTCAGCCGGCATTGCAGATAACAGCAGCACATCCGCGATTGCGCGCCATGAATCGGTGATCGCAACTGCTCCCGCATCGATCAATTCCGCACGGCGGCAATCCCGTTCGTCAGGTAGCACGAACATCAGGTTGCCGATGGTGGCGTAGCCGGCCGCAACCGCGGATGTCACGCCGGCCACGGAGTCTTCGATGGCCAGCCCTTGTTCCGGGGCGACGCCCATTACCTGGCCCGAATGCAGATACACCGCCGGGTCGGGCTTGCTCGTCGGCACCGGAAGAGAATCCTCCGCGCTGAAAGTCACCGCCTCCGATATGAGCGAGTCGAGGCCCGTGGCGGCGAAGCAGGCGCGCAGCCTTCCCGTGGCGCTCGAACTCACCGCCGCGAGCGCGTAGCGGGTCGCGAGGCTTCGCAACGGCTCCAGCACCTCCGGATCAGGGGTCAGGGTGACAGCCAGATGAGCGGTGACCCGCTCGCGCTCCTCGCGCACCCACTGTTCGAGCTCGCCGGCGGACAACGCCTTGCCGCTCGCGAGGTCACCGGCCGAGGCGATCACCGCCGCGGGACGGCCCTGTACCAGCGTCTCATCAAGCGGCACTTCGCACTGCACCGCCAGGTCGAGAGCCGTGTTACGGAAATTCTTCCCGACGGCCCGCTTGCGCAGCTCCTCGCAGCTGAGCGGCGCGGTCACGCCGAACCTGGCCAGGAAACGGTTGGTCACCTCGGTCGAGGCGTCGAACGCCGGCCTTTCGGATCCGAACAGGTTGTCGTCGGCGTCGCACAGCAAGGTCGTGATCGGCGCCGGGTCGAACGTGCGCGCAAAGGTCAGCCCAGTCATCGCGACACCAACTCCCACTCGTCGTTGCTCATCGCATCACGCAGCGTGGGGACCACACCGCGTTCATCGATGTCGGCGATCATGGCGCCCAGGCGCTCGGCAAAACCGGGAACCGCGCGCACCTCGGCGAACATCTCATGCCTGAGCAGCGGATCAGGATTGCTGCGTGCCATATTGGCCAACCTAGCCACCGGTATCGCCTGCGAGTCTTCCAGGCGGAGCTTTCGCCCGTCGAGGTCGTGGCCCCGCATGTAACGGGCCCACCCGGCGACGGCCGCCATCAGCAGTGTGTGCGGTCTGCCCTGCGTGATCGCCTCCTGCAAAGAGGGCAGCACGAAGGTCGCGATCTTGCTGGTGCCGCGTCGGGCCAGCCGCGAAAGCTGGTCGCTCATCCGGGAATTGCTCAGCCGATCGAGCAAGGTGCTCCGATACTCGGGTGTGTTCATCCCGGGCACCGCGGGCAGCAGCGGTTGAATCTCGTCGCGCAGCAGCTTGTCGACGTAGTCGAAGATGACGCCGTCGCGCATCGCTTCGTCGGTGCGCTGGTAACCCGCCAGGATGGCCAGGCACGCGAGCGCGATATGGGTTCCGTTGAGAAGGCGGGTCTTGATCAACTTGTGGTCGCTGACGTCGGCAACGAACTCGGCACCGACCTCGTCGAGGGGCGGCCGCCCGTTGCTGAACGAATCCTCGATCACCCATTGGCTGTGCGGCTCGGTCACCACCGGACATTTGTCGGCGACGCCGAACGTCTGCTCCACCAACTTTCTTTCCGACTGCGTCGTTTGCGGGGTGATGCGGTCGACCATGGTCGACGGGAACGCGACGTGCGTCTCGATCCAGCGGGCAAGCCCGGGATCCTTCAACGCGGCGAATGACACCAGCGCGGTCCTCGCCGGCTGTGTGTCGCCGGGAACGTTGTCGCAGCAGAGCACGGTGAACGGCGCGACACCCGCGCGGCGGCGCCGGTCGAGAGCTTCGGCCAGGTATCCCCACGCGGTCGCGTAGCTGCCGGCGGCTACGAGGTCAGCGCGCACGTCGGGGTGGTCGGCGTCGAATTGGTCGGTGACGGGATTCAGGAAGTATCCGTTGTCGGTGATGGTCAGGCTGACGATGCGGGTTTGCGGATCTGCCAGCGAGCTACGGACCGCCGCGCCGTCGTTCGGCGCGTAATGAACGGAGCCGATCGAACCGACCACGCGGGCGGTTTGGCGATCATGGCCGCTCTGTACGACGGTGTACAGCCCGTCTTGAGCCGACAGCAGGTGTTTCACATCGGGGGATTGGAGGCTGACACTGGTCAGCCCCCAGCGTCCGGAAACACCCGAGCGGGCGAGGTCGTCGAAGTAGACGGCCTGGTGTGCGCGGTGGAAATTGCCCGCGCCGATGTGGACGACTCCTCGACCGAGGGCCGACCGGTCGTACGTCGGAACGTCGACCCGTCGGGCATGTAGTCGTAGTGTCGCGTCGCTCAGTGGGACGCCGCTTTTTGGACGCCAGGGAGAGGGGATGACATCAAACATCGTGTTCCTGTGCCCCGAACCTTCCGGAGGTATACGCGTCCGTGGGTCATGTCACAAAACAAATCGACTGTTGCGCGATTAGCGGTGGTCAAAGCGGTTAACACGCGCGAAACGCGTAGGTTGACAACATGGCACCGCGCGTGAAACTGACCAACGCCGAGAAGGTGCTGTATCCCGCCACCGGAACCACGAAGAGCGACATCTTCGACTACTACACGCGCATCGCCGAGGTGATGATCCCGCACATCGCCGGGCGCCCGGCAACGCGCAAGCGCTGGCCCAACGGCGTCGACGAAGAATCGTTCTTCGAAAAACAGCTGGCCTCGTCGGCGCCCGACTGGCTGCCGCGCGCAAGTGTGACCCATCGATCCGGGACGACGACGTACCCGATCATCGACAGCGTCGACGGGCTGGCCTGGATCGCCCAGCAGGCCGCGCTGGAGGTCCACGTACCGCAGTGGCGCTTCGTCGCCGAGTGGACCCGCAGCCGGGCCGAAGAACTGAAACCGGGCCCGGCGACTCGCCTGGTGTTCGACCTCGATCCGGGTGAAGGCGTCACGATGGCTCAGCTGGCCGAGGTGGCGCGCGCCGTCCGCGAACTGATCACCGGAATCGGGCTGACCACGTATCCGCTCACCAGCGGCAGCAAGGGCCTGCACCTCTACACGCCGCTGCAGGAGCCGGTGAGCAGCAAGGGCGCGACGGTGTTGGCCAAACGCGTTGCGCAACAACTGGAAAAGACGATGCCGACACTTGTGACGTCGACCATGACCAAGAGCCTGCGGGCTGGAAAGATCTTTCTGGACTGGAGTCAGAACAACGGCGCCAAGACGACCATCGCGCCGTACTCGCTGCGCGGACGTGAACAACCCACCGTCGCGGCGCCACGCACCTGGGAGGAACTCGACGACTCGTCGCTGCGCCAGCTGCGTTACGACGAAGTGCTGGACCGAGTCGCCCGCGACGGCGATCTGCTCGCGGCGCTCGACGAGGACGCACCGGTGCCGGACCGACTGAGTAGATACCGCAGCATGCGCGACGCGTCGAAGACCCCCGAGCCGGTTCCGGCATCGAAACCCGTTATAGGGCAAGGGAATAGCTTTGTCATCCAAGAACACCACGCCCGTCGGCTGCACTACGACTTCCGGCTGGAACGAGACGGCGTGCTGGTGTCGTGGGCGGTGCCGAAAAACCTGCCCGAAACCACTTCGGTGAACCACCTGGCGGTGCACACCGAGGACCATCCGCTGGAATACGGCGGGTTCGAGGGCATCATCCCCAAAGGTGAGTATGGCGCGGGGAAGGTGATCATCTGGGACTCCGGAACCTACGAGGCCGAGAAGTTCCTTGACGACGAGGTCATCGTCAATCTGCGCGGCACCAAGGTATCCGGACGCTATGCCCTGATTCAGACCAATGGGAACCAGTGGCTGGCGCACCGGATGAAGGACCAGAACGTCTTTGAGTTCGACACGATCGCCCCCATGCTGGCCACCCACGGTTCCGTGACGGCACTGAAGGCGGGACAATGGGCGTTCGAGGGCAAATGGGATGGCTACCGGCTTTTGATCGAGGTCGACCACGGCGCCATCCGGGTGCGGTCTCGGCGCGGTCGCGAAGTAACTGGTGAATATCCCGAACTGCGTTGGCTGGCAGAAGATCTCGCCGAGCACCATGTGATCCTCGACGGCGAGGCAGTGGTCCTGGACTCTTCGGGGGTGCCCAACTTCCACGAGATGCAGAACAGGGGCCGAGGCTCGCGCGTCGAATTCTGGGCGTTCGACGTGTTGTACCTCGACGGCCGCTCGCTGCTGCGGGCCAGCTACCGGGACCGGCGAAAGGTGCTGGAAATGCTGGGCACCGCAACCAATCTCGTCGTTCCCGACCTGCTACCCGGAGATGGCGCACAAGCGCTGGAAAACTCGGGCAAGCGCGGCTGGGAGGGGGTGATCGCCAAGCGGCGTGACTCCACCTACCAGCCCGGCCGGCGCTCGTCGTCGTGGATCAAGGACAAGCACTGGAACACCCAGGAGGTAGTGATCGGCGGCTGGAAGGCCGGGGAAGGGGGACGCAGCAGCGGCATCGGCTCGCTGCTGATGGGCATCCCCACCGCGGACGGCCTGCATTTCGCGGGCCGCGTCGGTACCGGGTTCACCGAACGCGAACTGGCCAACTTGAAGAAGACCCTGGCGCCCCTGCACACCGACGAATCCCCGTTCCACCCACCGCTGCCCCGGAGCGAGGCGCGGGGCGTGACATATGTGGAGCCGGTTCTGGTCGGGGAGGTGCGCTACAGCGAGTGGACCCCGGACAACCGGCTACGCCAATCGAGCTGGCGGGGCCTGCGGCCGGACAAGGAAGCGAGTGAGGTGGTACGCGAGTGAAATGGGTTACCTACCAAAGTGATGACGCCGAGCGCGTCGGGCTCCTCTCCGGCGACACCATCTTTGCGATGCCGCCGGGAACGACACTGCTCGACCTGATCGCGCGCGGGTCAGAGGGATTGCGGCAGGCGGGGGAGGAGGCGCAGCGCTCGCCGGCGGCAACGGTTCCTGTCGCCGATGTGCGATTGCTGGCGCCCATTCCGCGTCCGCCGTCGATCCGGGATTCCCTCTGTTTCCTCGACCACATGCGCAACTGCCAAGCCGCGCTGGGCGCCGGGCGCAGCCTCGCCGACACCTGGTATCGGATTCCCGCGTTCTACTTCGCCTGTCCGACAACAGTTTTAGGACCCTACGACGACGCGCCGACTGCACCCGGAAGCGCTTGGCAGGACTTCGAATTGGAGATCGCCGCGGTGATCGGTACGGGCGGCAAGGATCTCACCGTCGAGCAGGCCGAACAGGCGATCATTGGCTACACCATCTTCAACGATTGGTCCGCGCGCGACCTGCAGCAGATGGAAAGCCAATTGGGAATCGGACAGGGCAAGGGCAAAGACAGCGGGGTGACGCTGGGCCCCTACCTCGTGACCCCCGACGAGCTCGAGCCGTACCGCCATGACGGCAGGCTGGACCTCCAGGTCATCGCACTGGTCAACTCCAACGTCATCGGCTCGGGGTCCACCGCCCAGATGGACTGGACCTTCGGCGAAGTCATCTCCTACGTCTCGCGCGGCGTCACCCTCAATCCCGGCGACGTCATCGGCTCCGGGACGGTGCCGACCTGCACACTGGTCGAGCACCTCAATCCCGCTGCGCTGGAATCGTTTCCCGGCTGGCTGCACGACGGTGACATCGTCACGCTGCGGGTCCAGGGCTTGGGGGAGACCCGGCAGACCGTTCGCGCGAGCAGCGCGCCACACGCGTTGGCCGCCCGGCGCAATCCGGACGCCGCGCCC
>NZ_LZMB01000235.1 GCF_001673555.1 Mycobacterium sp. 1165178.9
CATCACCATGGTCGCGTCGCGCTCCGTCAACGAACCCGACCCGCGACAGCAGCGGATCACCATGGCGCTGCTGCCCCTGCCCGCCGCGGTGTCCATCACCGCGGCCGCGGTGCTGGCGCCGCACACGGTGGTCAGCGACGTCGTCTTCGTGATCGTCGTGTTCACCGCGGCATACATCCGGCGCTTCGGGGCGCGGGGCAGGGCGCTGGGCATGGTCGCGTTCATGTCCTACTTCTTCACGCTGTATCTGCACGCCCGCCTCGCGGAGCTGCCCTGGATGATCGGGGCGGTCGCGGTCGGCACCGTGTGCACGTACGTGATGAGCACCTACGTGATGCCCGATCGACCCGAGCGGGTGCTGCGGGCCACCATTCGGGCGCTGCGGGCGCGGATGGCGATAGTCCTCGACACGACCGCCGAAGCGGTGCGGACCGGCCGCCTCGATGAACGGCGGCGACGCCGCATGCGGGCCCGCACCATCCGGCTCAACGAGACCGCTCTGATGGTGCAGAGCCAAATCGAGGACAAGGCCGATCCCGGCACCCTGTGGCCCGGCGTCACCGCCGAACAACTCGCCCCCTGGCTACTGGACGCCGAGCTGGCCATCGAATGGGTCGCCACCGCCGGCCGACGGGCGGCCGTCCTGGCTTGCGAGGACCCCGATGCCATGCCCCAGCCCACCCGGGCCGCACTGGTCGGTGCGCTCACCCAGCTGTCGCGAGCCATCCGGCTCCCCGAGCCCGACGGGCTGCGCCGGGCCGCCGACCAAGCGCAGCGCCTGCTCGAGGAGTGGCCCTGCCCCGGTTCCGACCCGGCGGGTGACGACGCCGGCGGCGCCGCCGTACGCCGTCTCGCGCTGGCGATAATCAACGCCGCTTCGGCGACCTCGGACGTGCGCGCAATCGTCGACCGGGTGGCCGTCGGGCGCCCCCTCGACGACGCCGACGGCGAGCGACCCCAGGTGCCCGAAGACGCGGTGCCCGATGAGGCCGCCGAGGAAGAGGAGATTGCCGGACTGCGGCCGACCACCCGGCAAGCCATCCAGGTCTCGGTCGCCGCAGCGTTGGCCATCGTCGTCGGCGAGCTGGTTTCGCCGGCGCGCTGGTATTGGGCGGTGATCGCCGCGTTCGTCATCTTCGCCGGCACCAACTCCTGGGGCGAAACCTTGACCAAGGGCTGGCAACGCCTGCTCGGGACGCTGCTCGGCGTCCCCTGCGGCGTGCTGGTGGCCACGCTGCTCACCGGCCACGAGACCGCCGCCCTGGCCGGCATCTTCGTGTGCTTGTTCTGCGCCTTCTATTTCATGACGGTCACCTACAGCCTGATGACGTTCTGGATCACCACGATGCTGGCGCTGCTGTACGGCCTGCTCGGCCAGTTCTCGTTCGGCGTGCTGATGCTGCGGATCGAAGAGACCGCGATCGGTGCCGTCATCGGGGCGACTGTCGCGGTGGTGGTGCTGCCGACCAACACCAGAACGGCGATCCGCGGTGACGCTCGCGCGTTCTTGACGAGCCTGTCTCTCCTGATCGAAATGTCGGCCGCGACCATGTTCGGTGAGGACAGCGCCAGCCCGTCGGAGCAGGCTCGCCAGCTCGACCGCGACCTGCAGCAGTTCCGGGTGACCGCCAAGCCGCTGCTGGCCGGCGTCGCCGGACTTGCCGGCCGGCGCAGCATTCGGCGCGCCCTGCGGATCTTCACCGCCTGCGACCGCTACGGCCGGAGCCTGGCGCGCAGCGCCGAGCAGTATCAGGATCCGGTCGGGACACCATCGCTGACTTCGGAACTGGCGCACGCCTTTTCCGCGGCCGCGGTCCAGACGAGGTGCAACATCGACGCGCTGCAGGAAGCCATCGAGGGCGGCCACGCCCCGACCCTGGTCTCGGCGACCGACGACCTCGACGCCGCCGAAACGGTGGCCCGGCAACAGGACGGCGACCGCCGCGGCGACTCCGCCCCCGACACCCAACGCTTCCTCACCGCCGTGCACGCCCTGCGTCAGATCGAGCGCGCTGTGATCACCGCGGCCACCAATCTCGGTGGGCGCGAACGCGTCAGGACGGCTAGCCCCGCCCGGTCACGCTGACGGAGTGCGCTCCATTTGCTAGGCGAGGGAGAACGCGCGCGGCTAGCACTACTGACCGGACCCCCGCGAATTGGTCCACGGCGAATGAGAGCCGTTGAATTGATTAAGGCCGGCGATGGCCCCGACGGGGTCTACCGGAGAAGCGAAGCGACCTTCTTGGCCGTCTTTTTGGCCGAGCCTGGATTCTGTCCGGTGACGAAATTACCGTCGACCACGGCGTAGGAGATGAAGGGGAGTTTGGCCTTTTCGTAGAGCGCGCCACGATCCTTGGCTCGTTGCTCCGCGTTGTAGGGAACGAGCTTGTCGACGCGGGCGAACACCTCTTCTCGCCAAGCGAAGCCCGTCATCTTCTTGCCGGCGATGAGGTAGGAGCCGTCGGAAAGCTTGGTGTTGAGAAGCCCGCAGTAGCCGTGGCAGACCGAGGCGACAATGTCGCCTCGCTCGTAGATCTCACGGGTGATGCGTTGCAGCCCATCGCTGTCGGGGAAGTCGTACATGACACCGTGGCCGCCGGTGAAGTAGATCGCGTCGTAGTCGGCTGAGTCGATCTCGTCGGGGCTGCGGGTGTCGTTCAGCAGCGCCATCTTGGCAGGGTCGGCGCGCCAGGCCTTGGCGGTCTTGTCGTAGTTAGGGAACTTCAGCGCTCTGGGCTCCAGCGGCACCTTGCCGCCGGCGGGGCTGACGAGGGTCTGCTCGAAGCCGTGCGCGTCGAAGACGTGCCACGCGTGGGTGAGCTCGGATAGCCATAGGCCGGTCGGGTGCTCCGGGTCGTCGTAGTGGGCGACGTTGGTGACCACGTTGAGGATGCGTTTCGTCATCGACGGCCTGCTTTCGTGTGTTTGATGAATCGGTCAACCGGCTGGCCTCAAGTCGGTTGTACCGCTGGTCTTTCAGGGCAATGACCGGTGATCTCTCATTACTGCGACGCTTTCTTCAGCGCGTCGATCCCCAGCGCGAAACCGGTCATGGCCCGCCTCCACTTCTGCGCTGAACGGGTTCGGCTGCGAGGCTCGAATGTGTGCATCGCTTACATTAACGCTAGCGCGCCCCGCGCGGGGGGTCAACGGCAAAGTCCTACTCGGCTGACCTCAATCTGTTTGAGCGACGAGCACGGCGATGAAGGACGCACGAACCTGGGCGGCGACCTCTTCGATCGACGAAGCAGTGAGCTTGCGGTCCAGGTATAGGCACGCCAGGCCATGGACCAGTCCCCAGCCCCCCAGGGCGAGGTCGATGGGGTCGGAGTCAGGGAAGACGCGCGTGATCGCGGTTGCCAGAAGTTCGTGCACCTCGGTAGCCGCCCGCACGCGTTCGTCGTTGTCGTCGTCGCACTCGTTGCCGAACATAAGCCGGAACAGCGCGGGTCGGCGCAGCGCGAACTCGACGTAGGCGACACCGAGTCCGGCCAAATCTTCGATATTGCCGGGCAACTCGCGATCCCGAGTCAAGGCGGACTTCAAGTCGCGTAGCCCTTGAGCCGCCAGTGCGGATTCCAAGGCCTCACGGTCGGGAAAGTGCCGGTAGGGAGCGGTGGGCGAAACACCGGCCTCGCGCGCCACGGCTCGAATGGAGAACGACTCACCCCGTTCCAGCATGCCCATGGCCGTCGTCAGCAGCGCGGCACGCAAGTCGCCGTGGTGATAACTGCTCTTCGTCGTGGCAGTCATGGCCGCGTGGTCCTCCTGGTTGCTCTGGGCTCAATGATCAAACGCAGGGCAGTTGTCGATCGGCGGACACGCCGGTGGGGCGCTCGCCCTGCCGTAAGCGCGCTGCCCCTTGTCGCGGCAATGTTGACTCCGCTCACATCGGATTCTATCGTGCAATGTAAGCAATGCACACATCAAGAGAGGTGGTGGCGGTGGCGTCGAAGATGGTCCCGAGCGAAGGCGTGGTCGCGGATGTGGTCGAGGTCGATCTGGGCGACCGCAAGATCGCCGTTCCCAAGGGCGGGCTGTATGACCGCTACCGGATGGACACCGACCTGGATGCTGTCGCGGCGGACCCGCGCGTGCGTAGCGTTGACTTTTTCCGGACGCTGCCCAAGACCCAGGTCCAGTCGGCGATTGGTCCGACTCGGACGCCCAACTTCTACTACGCGATGTCGAAGGCGCAGATCACGTACCTCGCTCCGACGACGGCGTTGCGGTCTCGGCTGCCTAGCGAGTTGGATCCCCTGCGGATCGCTCCAGGGATTGGGCTGTTCTCGGTGCTGTTCTTCCGATACGACGTGTGCGACATCGACTTCTACACCGAGGCCACGGTCGGCATCGCGGTCCGACCCGCGCGCCACGGCAAGCTCCCAGCCGCCGACCTCCTCTCCTCGCTGGCCAACGACTCGATGCACGCCTACGTGCTGTCGCTGCCGGTAAACACCGACATCGCGCAGGTCCGCGGGCACGACGGCTATGGCTTTCCGAAGTGGGTCACCGAGATCGACGTCGACATCGACGAGCGACGGACCACGGCGCGGGTGGCCAACGACGACGGTCGCACCGACATCGCGATCGACGTCGCCACCCCGGGGCAAAAGCGGGTCCCCAGCGGCACCCAGGTCTCGACGCTGATCTCGTACACCCAACTCAACGGGGGCTGGCACGCCACCCTGAGCCAGACCAACACCCTGGCCGTCGGCAGCAAGCTCGTGCCCAGAGACGTATCACTCACGCTGGGCTCCGGACGCCTGACCGACGACGTCCGCTCGCTCAAGCCGATCAAGGCGCTGCGCTTCGATGTCTTCACCGAGTGTCAGAACGCCCTGCACATCCCCGTACCCGTCTCGCTCCCCGCACCGTGACTCCACAGACGAGCGCCACCACTGCGTGAGCCCGAACCACTAGGAAAAGCAATGCAGACCGTCCTGGGAGCCAATGGCCAAATCGCCGAGCAGCTCACCCGCTACCTCCACGACAACATCACCGAAGACATCCGACTGGTCAGCCGCAAACCCGCCAAGCTTTACGACACCGATCAGCTGGCGTCGGCCAACCTCATGGACGCCGACGCCACTGCCGACGCCGTCGCCGGCAGCGACATCGCCTACCTAACAGTGGGACTGCCCATGGACTCAACGCTGTGGGAGCAACAATTCCCGGTCATGATGGCCAACACCATTGTCGCCTGCCGGAAACACGGCACCAAACTGGTCTTCTTCGACAACACCTACATGTACCCGCGGACCTCGACGCCCCAGGACGAAGACACCCCATTCCAGCCAGTAGGCCGCAAGGCGGCCGTGCGAGCCCAAATTGCGAACATGCTGCTCAAAGAAATGGACTCTGGGTCAATCGAAGCCGTCATCTGCCGAGCACCCGAATTTTACGGGCCCGGCAAGACCAAGAGCCTGTCCAACTCCGCCGTCTTCGACCGCATCAAACGGGGCAAGCGACCGATGATCCCGATCACCGCGCACACAAAAAGAACCATGATCTGGACCCCCGACGCCAGCCGCGGGATGGGATTGATCGGCAACACCCCCGACGCCTACGGCCAAACCTGGCACCTACCAACCGATCCCAAACGGCTCACCTACGCGCAAATGATCGAGATCGCCTCGAACGTCACCGAGCGCGACATCCGCTACACGACGGTCCCAGAAATCGCATTCAAGGTCGGCGCATGGTTCAACCCCGCAGTCAAGGAAGCCTCCGAGCTGCTGCCCCGCTACCGCGACGACAACATCTTCGACTCCGCCAAGTTCGCCCGCCGATTCCCCGACTTCAAAATCACGACCTACCGAGAGGGGATCGCCGAGATCCTCAACGATTAACGAGGGCCTCCCGTAGGAAGCGATGCGCGCCGTACTCGATGATGTCGATGACCGCTCGTTCGGCGTCAGCTCGGCTCGGATGGCTGCGGGCTCTCAGCATCGCGGCGTTCGCCCGTGGCGATGAAGTCCTCGATCAGCTCCACCACCTGCTCGGGCGCCTCGACCTGCGCGAAGTGCCCGACATCGGGCAACACCTCGAGCCTGCTGTCGGTGCGCGCCTCGTGCGCGGCGTAGGCGTGGTCGACGGGAATGATTCCGTCGCGCTCGCCCCAGATCGCCATGACCGGTAGATCCTCGCGCAACCGCAGCCTGTTGAGCGCGCTGACCGCCTGCCCGCGGTAGTCCACGACCGATCGCAGCGTCCGCAGGAACGACTGCCGTGTTTGGCCATCCGAAAACGACGAGTAGGCGCTCCACAGCTCGGCGCCGCGCGGTGAGCGGATGCCTGCGCTTTTCATCCAGGACCGCAGCTTGTTGCCGACGGCTAACACGGGCGGCGGGGCGATGATCGGCAGCACGAACTCCGCCCCGGGCGCCGAGAGCAGACGCAATACCCATCCCACGTCGGGTCCCAGGCCGCCGCTACTGATCAGGATCAGCCGTTGGGCGTAGTCGGGGTGCTGGTAGACGAACTGCATCGCGACGCCACCACCAAGCGAGTGACCGACGACGGTGGCCCGGCTGACGCCGAGTTCGTCCAGGAAGTCGCGGAGCCACACCGCGAATGCGCCCAGCGAGTAGTCGGTGCGTGGTTTCGCCGACTCACCGTGGCCGAGCAGGTCCGGGGCAATGACCCGAAACTTCTTCGACAGCGGCGGGATCACCGACCGCCAGGTCTCCGAACTGCCCGCCATACCGTGGATGAGCAGCAGCACCTCGCCGCCACCCTCGTCGCGGTACGCGATGCGATCGCCGTGCAGTTGGAGAAACTTCAGCTCATTCATGTGGGCTGTGTACCCGCTTTGGTCCCGCTCCGCAATGATCGACTGCATGACCGAACCGGTTGCGACCCGAGTGGCCGTCTACCTCGACTTCGACAACATCGTGATCTCTCGCTACGACCAGATCCACGGGCGGAATTCCTTTCAGCGGGACAAGGCCAAAGGGCTCGAGCAGCACGCGGAGCGGCTGGAGCGGGCGACGGTCGACGTCGCCGCGATCCTCGACTTCGCGTCGTCCTTCGGGACCCTGGTGCTCACCCGCGCCTACGCGGACTGGTCGGCGGACATCAACGCCGGGTATCGCGGACAGCTGGTGGCCCGCGCGGTCGACCTGGTGCAGTTGTTCCCGGCGGCGGCCTACGGCAAGAACGGCGCCGACATCCGGTTGGCCGTCGACGCGGTCGAGGACATGTTCCGGCTGCCCGACCTGACCCACGTGGTGATCGTGGCCGGCGACTCCGACTACATTCCCTTGGCCCAGCGCTGCAAGAGGCTGGGCCGGTACGTGGTGGGCATCGGTGTGGCGGGTGCGTCGAGCCGGGCGCTGGCGGCCGCATGCGACGAGTTCGTCATCTACGACGCGCTGCCGGGGGTGCCGGACCCCGAACCGGCCCCGGCCGACGCGGCGGCGGACAAGCCGAATAAACGGACAACCCGCGCCAAGTCGGCCAAGCGGGACGAGCCCGACGAGCAGCCCGACCCGCAAGCCGCCGCCACCGCGCTGCTGACGCGGGCCCTGCGGATCGGCTTGGAGAAGGACGATGTCGACTGGCTGCACAACTCCGCCGTGAAGGCACAGATGAAACGGATGGACCCGTCATTCAGCGAAAGATCTTTGGGATTCCGCTCGTTCAGCGATTTCCTGCGCTCGCGCTCGGATGTCGTCGAGCTGGATGAGACATCGACGACGCGGATGGTGCGGCTGCGCGCGCACGAGTGAGCGGCGCGGCAAGCATTCAGTGGGTCGCCGGACGATCGGATGACCAGGGATGGGCCGATTCCAGTTGGGACGCAACACGAATGAGCACATCTTCACGCCCATATGCGGCGGCGAGCTGCACGCCGACGGGAAGACCCTCAGCGTTGCGATGCAGGGGAAGGCTGATCGCCGGCTGTCCGCTCATGTTGAAGGGGGGCGTGAACGCGGCGAACCGACCGGCGCGCCGCATCGGCGCCGTCGGGTGCTCCGGATCGTTCTCGAATTCGGTTAGCAGTGGCGGTGGTTCGGTCACCGTCGGCGTAAGGAGCAGGTCCCACCCGTCGGCCCACCACTGCTGCAGCGCCCGCCGAAACGCATAGACCGCCTCCTGCGCCACCGCGTAGTCGAGCGCGCTCACTTGGCGGGCCCGCTGGGCGAGGACCCAGTTCACCGGCTCGACCTCGTCGGCGGTGAGCTCACGCCCGAGCGTCTGACCGAAGCCGCGCACCCCCATCGCCATCTGCGTGGCCCATAGGGCCATGAACTTCTCGGTCAAGGTGGTGTCGGCTAGGCAGGCCGGCCACGCGGGCTCGACGATGTGCCCGAGGCCCTCGAGCATCGATCCGGCGGCACGCACCGCCGCGACGCAGTCGGGGTGCAGAAAGTCGTCTCGCGGGTGGACGTCGAGCAGCCCGATGCGCAGCCGGCCGGGTTGGGCGCCGACCTCGTCGAGGTAGGCGCGCTGCGGCGGAGGCGCGATCACGGTGTCCCCGATTCCGGGTCCGCGAACGGCGTCGAGCAGGCCCGCCGTGTCGCGCACCGTGCGGCTGACGCACAGTTCGACGCCCAGGCCCACCTCCGCGCGCACCGGTCCGACGGTGATCCGACCCTGGCTCGGCTTGAGTCCCACCAGCCCGCAGCAGGACGCCGGGATGCGGATGCTTCCGCCGCCGTCCGAGGCGTTGGCGAACGGGACCATGCCGGCGGCCACGGCGGCGGCCGCGCCGCCACTGGATCCGCCCGCCGTGCGGTCCAGCGCCCACGGGTTGCGGGTCGGCCCCCACGCCAGCGGCTGGGTGGTCGGCAGGCTGCCCAGCTCGGGGCTGTTGGTGCGGCCGGCGATCACCAACCCGGCCGCCTTGAACCGGGCCACGAGCGTGGTGTCGCGGGCGTCGATTTTGGCGGCCTCTTTCAGCGCGACATTCCCGTTCGACAGCGTCTGGCCCGCGAAGCTGGTGTAGAGGTCCTTGAGCAAGAAGGGGACCCCGCGGAAGGGGCCGTTGGGCAGGCCCGGGTCGGCTGCCATGGAACGCGCGTGCCCGAACCACTCAATGACCACGGCGTTCAGCGAGGGGTTCAGACGCTCGATTCGCTCGATCGCCGCTTCCAGCAATTCACTCGCCGTGACCTCGCGTCGGGCCACCAGCGCAGCCTGATCCGTGGCGTCCATCCAGCGCGTCTGGTCGGCCAGAGTAGTCATGGCTTCCGGTGTATCACGGGGTCAACGTCACATCCGCGTCCGCACACGAGTCGCGGCGCCGGCGCACCGGCCTTACGCTCGTTGGTTGCACGAACTCAACGGGGGTTTATTGATGCGTGGGATCGAGGGGCGAACCATGTCCGGACAGTGGTTTGCCCCGATCGTCGTCGCGTCGGTTGCCTGCCTGGCCATCGCGTCCTGCTCGGAAACCGCTGCGCCGCCCCCGCTCAGCGCCACCACTTCGGCATCCGCCTCGAAAACCAGCACCCGCGCGGCCGCCCCGCCCGCCCCGATCACCGGGCCGCTGGAAAAGGATTGGAAAAGTTACGGCGGGACGGCGTACTTCGGTTGCCCCGAGAAGTTCTCGGCCGGCAGATCGGCGCTCGAGGACATCCGGCCGAAAATCTTCGACCCGCAATCCGGGCAGTACGTCGCGCCGGGCATCCCCTCGCTTCCCGCCGGCGAGAACCTCACCGGCGCCATCTGCGCGCCGACCGGCACGGCCGACGACATGAAGGTCGTGTACGTCGTCACCACGGTCAAGCCGGCGCAGGCTGCTGCCCCGGAAGTCACCAAAACCACCGCCTACGTGTTCGACACCAAGTCGGGCCGGCAGGTGGCCGGCAAGGAGCTGCAGCCGCCGGCCCCGGAGCTGAAGCTGGCCGCGCCCAAGGAGTGGGGGCTGGCCTCGACGGCCTCGGGCGTGGCGTGGCTGAACGCCTTCACCGACGGCCGCGGCGCCGCATCGCCACCTCGGACCGTGGTCCTGTCCGGCGCTGACCTGTCGATGATGTGGAATGATCCGCAGCCCGGGCGGGTCTGGCAGGACGTGCTCGCGTTTGCGCGCAACACCGAGCCCGGCAAGACTTCCGGCGCGGAGCTGCGCCGGCCCAGCGGGGAAGCGATCTATCAGGACAACGACGTGCAATCCGTCGATGCCGAATTGACCGACGGCCCTAATAAACTGGTGAAGCTCACGCACTGGGATTCGTACAACCCACCCGTGCTGTCGACGATGTTTTACGACCTCAACGCCAAGTCCGTCATAAAGATCGGCGATTCCGACCGGATCTCCGGCGGCGGCCTGGCCGCGGCGCTGTCCGACGGCAAACTGTTCGTCGACGGCCACGGGTCGGACTCCTCCCAATTCGGCTTCGGCGTATGGAACCTGCGCAGCCAGCAGTGGGACTTCCAGAAGAGCCGAGACGACGCCAAGAACCTGTCGGTCTCCAAGCTGGCGTTCTTCGAAGACCACCTCTACATCACCGGCACCGGCGGGTCGTTCTCCGTGATCGCCCTGCCCGCAACCGATCCCGTCGCATCGAACTGGACGCTACGGCCTTTCGAGCGGATCTCGGGCTGGACGCTGGTGTGCCGCGGTGAGACCGCGCCGGCGTCCAACGGCGAGTGTAAGGAGATCGTCATGGTGCAAGATCAGGACGGCCACTACCCGGGGCCCTGGTTCTGACCGAGAGCGTCTCGCCGTCAGACCAGCCGACTGCATGCGTGCCCTCAATCGGCCTGCCTTACAACGCTTCTCGCTCTGATAACGATCAGTGCGGTGCAGACCGCCAGGACCCCGGTGGCCCCGGCTTCGGCGATCAGCGCACCGGAGTTCAGCACTTGCCGGTCGGCGACCAGAGATATTCCCAATTCATTCTTGGCGTCGCCGACCAGTACCGCTGGATAGACCAAACACAAGACAGCGGTCGCGAACGCGACGACCGCGCACCCGCATGCGACGATCCCGAGCCAGCGCGCTTGCGTCGCGGCGAGCAGCGCGGCGGCGGCGCCCAGCGAGGCGATCACCACGATCCACCCCGGCGTGCTGTCCACCATGTTGGTAAGCAACGACCCGTAGTATTCGCCGTGTTCGCCGATGTAGATGCCGAGCCCATTCCACCGGATCGGCAATCCCAAGTGGCTCACGTCGATCCAGGGCAGAAGCGTCAGTGCGGCCGATGCGATGGCCGCCACGACGGCCACCACGGTTATTGCCTTGGTACGCACCAGGTCCCCTTTCGACAGTCAGGACGAACTTCCAGCCGGCCAACCAGGGTATGGCGGCAGGGTGGGAAATTCCGAGCGGGGGTGCACGCCATTGAGGAGATACAGGCGGCGGTCTAGCGGGTCGGGGGCTTTGTCCACGCACGATTGAGCGTCGGCCACTTCGGAAGGCCACTCATGAGGATCGGTGTTCGATTCGGGAACCCTGTCGGCAGTCATGTTGTGGCCGACTATGTGCCACCCGCCAAAGACATCGTCGACGGGCGCCGCAGCGGTCCCCTTCTGCGGTGGCAGGGGCGCCACCGGCCCGTCCTGCGGTGTGGTCATGGCCACGCGATGCACGGCTATCCGGGCCGCGGGATCGGTGGCGGGCAACGTGCTTTTCCAGCCGTAGTTCCCGGCACCGAGATCCAGTGCGCTGGCGTACGCCCAATCGCACACCACGGCCGCGACCTGACGGCCGGCGGTGTCGACCCGCAGGAGGTGGTAGCGGTCGGTGCCGACGAGTCGATCGCGCAACGGATGCTGGGTGTCGGGCCAGCGGTCGCGGGCGCTGTCCGGTTGGCCCTGGGGCGCATTCGGCACCACCGCGTGGGTGAATCCGGGATAGGCGTACCCGATATCACCGGCACTGGCCGCCAGAAGGATCGATTCCAGGTAGGCGCGCACCACGACGGCCGGTGTCGTGAATAGGTCAATTCCCGGCTCGGCACTCCACACCGTCCGCAGGTCTGACAGCGTTCCCGTCCAGGGAATCTTCGGCGCAGGTGCGGCTGGATGCTGACCGTCCTTGGGACCGCAGCCGGCGACGACGGCACACAGCGCCAAAGCGATAGTCGCACCGAGCAGTGCGCGCCGCCGCCCGAGACTCATGAAACTTCCCTAGGGGTTGGGTATTTGGGTCACTTCGTCATACTGGTGCTGCATGTGCGGGATGATGCTCTCGTCACCCAATACGCCTTGCACCGCACCCTTCAGCGCTTGATTGTATTTGTAGTTGTCCCACGTACCGCCGTTTGCCTTGTATTCGTCGTACGTGGCGATGTGCATCGGGCTGCGCGGGTCGCCAGGCACGTCTGGAGCAAAGAATTGTTGCGTCAACCCGATCGGCACCCGGTTGGCCATCAAGCCGTCCAGCACCTGTGAATACGCCGCGCTGTCCTGCATGTGCGGTATCTGAGCCTCGGGCGGCGCGGCCGACGGCGCGGCTCCAATGATGTCTTGCTTCAACGCATCTCCGCCCACGGTCAGGGCCGGGGCACCGAGCGTGCCGATCAGGTTGTAGGGCGGTGGCAGCGCCTTGCCCCCCAAACCCGCCACCGCGCTGCCGTCCTTCACCAGCCTGTCGTACGCCGACGTCTTGCGGTTGTAGGCTTCGGTCGCCTGCTGGGCACCATTGAGACCTTCGGCGTGCACGGCGTTGTTCACCCCGACGTCGACCAATCCCTTCAAGGTGGCGGCATGCAGCAGATCATGCAGGACCAGAACCGCTACGCCGAAGCGGTTGCGCACCACGTGCCCGGCGCGGTCGCCAACGACGCCGATCTGCAGCAGGCCGCCACCTTGAAGGGATTGGTCGACGTCGGGGTGAACAACGCCGTGCACGCCGAAGGTCTCAA
>NZ_LZMB01000236.1 GCF_001673555.1 Mycobacterium sp. 1165178.9
ATGCTGATCTTCGCGGGCTTGGTGGGGATGGTCGCCCTTCGATTCATGCCGGAAGTCGCGGGCAAGCCGCTGCCGGGATCCGGGCCCGCGGTCGAAAGTGAGGCCGGCGAGCTGGCCGGCGCATGAGAGGTCGCTGGCCGGCTTCAGACCATGGCCCGGCGGCCGGCGAGCGCGCGACCGAGCGTCAGTTCGTCGGCGAACTCCAGGTCACCGCCCATCGGGAGCCCCGATGCGATCCGCGTGACCGTCAGCCCGGGGATGTCGCGCAGCATCCGCACCAGGTAGGTGGCGGTCGCCTCGCCTTCGGTGTTCGGATCGGTCGCGATGATCACCTCGGTGATGTCGACGTCGTCGACCCGTTCCCCGATCCGGCTCAACAGCTCGCGGATCCGCAGCTGATCGGGTCCCACCCCGGACAACGGATCGAGCGCACCGCCCAGCACGTGGTAGCGGCCACGGAATTCGCGGGTGCGCTCGACGGCCTGGATGTCTTTGGGCTCCTCGACGACGCACACCTGCGAGCCGTCCCGGCGGGGATCGGCGCAGATACGGCAGCGCTCGTTGTCGGAGACGTTGCCGCACACCGCACAGAACCGCACGCCGTCGCGGACCTTCGCCAGCACCGCGGTCAGCCGGTCGATATCCGGCGGTTCAACCGATAAGAGGTGAAAGGCGATGCGCTGGGCGCTCTTGGGTCCGATGCCCGGCAGCTTGCCGAGCTCGTCGATCAAATCCTGGACGGGTCCTTCGAACATGTCGGTCGCGGAGTCTAAAGCCCCTGCGCCGGCGCGGGCGGTTGCCCGGGCGGCGGGCCGAAGCCGCCGGCCAGCGACCTCTCATGCGCCGGCCAGCTCGCCGGCCTCACTTTCGACCGCGGGCCCGGATCCCGGCAGCGGCTTGCCCGCGACTTCCGGCATGAATCGAAGGGCGACCATCCCCACCAAGCCCGCGAAGATCAGCAT
>NZ_LZMB01000237.1 GCF_001673555.1 Mycobacterium sp. 1165178.9
GCCGCGGCGATGCCGGGTTCTGCGGTGTCGATGCGCTGATTGAGGCAGGGAATGACGTGCACGGGGACGTCGGCCAGCGTCTCGGTCAGGCTCATCGCGCTCTGATACACCCGCTTCGTCTGCGCGTCGGTCGTGTTGTCGGCCGCATGCGCCAGGTATTGGGCGCCGATGCCGCGGTAGATCTCGGCGATGGCGGCACGCTTGTCCGCGTCGGTGATCACCAGCCACCGCCAGTCCTGCGTGTTGCTGGCCGTGGGCGCTTGCATCGCCAGCTGGATGCACTCCAGGATCACCTCGCGACCCACCGGGCGGGTCAGGTCGAGGCGTTTGCGCACCGACCGCGTCGTGCTCAAAAGTTCGTCGACGGTGGCGATGTCCATTTGTTCCTTCCGGATGGTTGATCAGAGGTCGATGGCGCACGACTGGTCGACGCCCAGCACGCTCAACGAGCGCCCCAGACCAAGGAAGACCGCCACGCACAGCGTGAGATCCAGGATCTCCTCGTCGGAGAACTCCGACCGGAGTCGTTGGAAGAACTCGTCATTCAGGGAGGCGTGGTCGGTGGCGAAGCGTTCGGCGTACTCGATGCAAAGGCGTTGGCGCGGTGTGTATCCCGAGTAGGTGGCATAGGCGGCGACGTTGTCGTACAGCTCTGGCGCCACCCCGGCATCGAGCACCGACTGGGCGCGGAAGCCCGAGCACGCAACGCAATCGTTAATCTGCGCGATGCGCATCCTGGCCAGCTCACGCTCCTGGGCGGGCAGGATGCTCTGCTGGTACGCACCGCGGATCATGCGTTCGACCATGTCACCGAGTTGCGGCCGTAGCGTCCAAATCATGGCGGCTTCGCCGCCGGGGCCATCCGGCACATTGAGACGGGCCATCAGCGGACTCCTGCCCGGTGAAGAGAAGTACTGAGCTGAGCAAACCAGATCCTGGTCGCCGAGGCCAGGCATAGACCCGGCAAACGGTTTGTAGTTACCGTCTGGGCGTGCTGTTCGTGCACGAGGTGCATGGTCGCTTCGAAGACGACTTCGAGGCCGCGTTCCGGCACGGCTGGATGCTCATGCTCGCCGCCCACTCTCTGACGCTCTGAAGTTTTGCGATCAATGGGAAAGCCGGCTGTAGCGCACCTCGGAGTGGTCACCCCGTTCTTAGCCCCCCCGATTCAGGATGTGGGCCGCTTCGCTGATCATGTCGGCGACGATGTCAGCGGCGGGACGGACTTCGCGTACGCGGCCCACCCCCTCGCCGACCAGTATCGCCGCGGTGTCGAAATCCTCTGCGGCGACAGCCTTCTCGTAGGAAGCGATCGCTTCGGGTAGCCGCGCCGACAGCTCGGCCTCGTTGCCGTGCCAGGTGTCCAGGAAGGCGTTGCCCAGCGCCCGCGCGTTGTATTCGGCGGGCCAATCGAGGCGGCGCACGAGGTCATAGACGCGGGTACGCACGGTGTCGTCTCCGCCTGCCGCCACTGCGCGATCCTGGGCCCGTGCTGACACCAGCGCTTCCGGCGTCGCCCAGAACCTCGTTCCCACGACCGCGCCGTCGGCACCCAGCGCGAGCGCAGCCGCCAACCCGCGACCGTCGCCGACGCCACCTGCGGCCACCACCAACGTGTCCGGCGAACGTTCGGCCACGAAATCGACGACCTCGGGCACCAAGGTGAAGGTCGACCGCACGCTCATTCCATGCCCGCCGGCCTCGCCGCCCTGAGCGACGATGACTTCCGCCCGGGCGTCCAAGGCGCGGCGCGCCTGATCGAGGTTCTGCACCTGCGCGATGAGCGGAACGCCGGCACCGTGGATGCGATCGGCGAACGGCTGTAACTCGCCGAATGACAGCATCACGGCCGCCGGCCGCTGGGCCAGGGCTATGTCGAGGACCCCCGGTTTTCGGGCGAGGCTCCAGGTGATGAAACCGTATCCGACTCGGGCACCTTCGGCCCGGTCGATCTGGGATCGCAGCCATTCGGCGTCGGGGTAGCCCCCGCCGATGAGGCCCAGGCCGCCCGCCCGCGTCACCGCCGCCGCGAGCCTCCCCCCGGAGATCAAGGCCATCGGCGCGAGCACTATCGGCTGCTCGATCCCGAACGCCTCGGTGAGGCGTGTCGTCAAACCCATGGTGGCGCTCACTTGAGTTCGCGCGGACGTCGTCGGCTCACCATGCGCAAGACCACCTGGCGGGCTGAGCGCTCGATGCCGAGACCGGTATCCAGCGTGACATACACAACGGCATCTTTCCTCCTAGGTGTGATCGATTCGCGCGAGAGCGGGCACGCCGTCAGGCGAGCGGAGCCAGACCGGAGCGCACCAGTTCCAAACTCGCGGTCACGTCCGCGCCGAGGTCGCCGGAACAGCCGCCGCGGCCCCAATTCTCCACTGCGGCAACGAGTGCCGCGGCGATTACAGACCCAGCGACCTCGGCGGCCAGGTCGATGTTCGCCAGACCCGGATTCCGCCCTCTGACGAAATCGGTGAGCACGTGGGCGAACGAGGACTGCACCACCCGCAGGTGGCCGGCGATCCGCTCGGCACTGATCAGCTCCGCGCGAGCGCTCGCGGCTTGGCGCACCACTTCGAGGTCGTGCGGGAATGCGGCGACGCTGGCCAGCACCGCATCGAACAGCGGTTCCGAGGACGGGCGCCGGGTAAGCGCCTCGGCCAGCCAGTCCAATTGCGTCTCGTAGTCCTGAAAAAGCACGGCCTCCTTGGTCGGGAAATGCCGGAAGAAGGTGCGTTCGGTGACACCGGCCTCGCGGGCCAACTCGGTGACGGTGACATTGGCAAACCCCTTGTGAGCGAAGCTCTTCAACGCCGCTTGGCGCAGTGCCTCATGCGTCGATCGTCGTCGTTGTTCATGACGGTTGCCCGGGGAGCTCATCTCAGCGGTGATCGTATCCCAGGCCCCGCGGGTCACGACTGACACCTCTTCCCATTATGTCAGTACTGACATATTCTTAGCGCGTGGTTTCCCGATCGAAACGAGGGCCAAGACCATGAGCAATACCGATTACGACGCCATCGTGGTGGGCGCCGGACACAACGGGCTGACCGCGGCGGCGATCCTGCAACGCGCGGGCCTGCGCACCGTGTCCATGGAAGCCAACACCTATGCCGGCGGCATGGCCGCGACGGTCGAACTGATCGACGGCTTCCGGTACGAGATCGCCGGTTCGGTGCAGTTTCCGATGGCGAGCCAACTCACCAAGGACCTCGGGCTGGACACGCTGCCGGCCGTGGAGCCCGACGTGATGTCAACCAACATCGGCGAGCACGGCGAAGAGCCGATGATCTTCTACCGCGACCCGATGCGGCTGATGACACATCTGAACGAAAAGCACGGGATGCAGGCGGTCACCGGCATGGCCGAGCTGATCGGCTGGAGTCAGGGACCGGCGAAAGCGCTGGGCCGCTTCGACGTCCGCCGGCCGCCCAAGACTCTCGACGAGATGTATGCCTGCGCGGCCAACGACGACGAACGCCGGGCGATCCACGAAATGCTTTTCGGCTCGGCCATGGACGTGATCGACCGCTACCTGCCCGACAAAGACAAGCACGCAGTCATGCGGGGAATGCTGGCGTTCCTGGCGGTCAACTCGACTTACCGCGGCCCGTACACACCGGGCAGCGCAACGTGTTTGGCGTTTGCATTAGCCGTGCCCCAAGACGACGCGGCCAGCACCGCGATGATGACCAAGCTCAAGGGGGGCATCGGCGCGCTCACCGAACACCTGCGTGAGCTCTTCATCGCCCACGGCGGCGAGATCCGGTTCCGCACCAAAGCCGAGGAGATCCTCGTCGAACAAGGCAGGGTGACCGGCGTGCGGCTGCGAGACGGGTCGACGATCTCGGCACCGATCGTGGTGTCCAATCTGTCGCCCGATATCACGCTCACCGAACTGATCGCACCCGAACACGTCCCGGCGCAGGTAATCTCGCGTGTCTCCGGCCGCGACCACCGGGCGTCGTTCGTCCAGATCCACTTCGCCCTCGACGGACTGCCCGAATTCGCCCCGCCGTACGAGTTCCTCAACGCCGACGGCATGCAACAGTCGGTGGGAATCTTCGGGTCGCCCGAATCTCAACAGCTGAACTGGGAGAACTGCCGGCGAGGCATCGTTCCGGACAACCCGTCCATGGGAATGCAGATCCCATCAGTGCACGATCCCGGCATGGCGCCGCCCGGCAAGCACGCGGCGAGCGTGTTCGCCTACGCCTTTCCGGTCGAGGTCAGCCGCGACCAGCACGGGCATCTCAAAAACGAGATGGCGCACCGGGTTATCGACAAGATCACAAAACTGGCGCCGAACTTCAAGGACATCGTGATACGCCACATCACGTTCGCGCCTTACCATATGAACACCATGTTCGGGGCACCCTCGGGCGACTTCTGTCACGGGCTGCTGCACCCCGACCTGATGGGCCCCAACCGGCCCGGCCCCAAAGGCTTCCTCGATATGCCCATCGGGATAGACGGCCTGTATCTCGCCGGGGCGGGATGCCATGGCGGACCCGGCATTACCTTCACTCCCGGCTACAACGCCGCCTATCAGGTGCTCGACGACATGGCCTGACTCAGGGTTTGCATGCGGCTTCGAGGGAAAGCGCGGGGGCACCGGATTGCAGGGACAGCAGGTACAGATACGTCGCGAGCGAATGTTCGCATGACACCGTGTATTTGACCAACGTCTTAGGGGGCCATGGAAGCAGCCGGACCGGGATGAGCTCGACCGGATTGAGCACATGCTCGTAGTCGAGCGGTGGGGGCAGAGCTGTGACGATATCCAGCCGGTTTGCGATGCGCCAGGAGTCTTTGACCACCTGATCGAAGGTGGCCGCAAACAGCGAGTCGCCGATGCGTGGACTGCCGTAGGTGTACACGGCGGGGTTGGTGAACGTCGTGTTGGCGGCCACGTCGAGGGCGAGCAGTGTCGCGAGGGCCCCGCCCAGGCTGTGCCCGCAGATCGTCAGGGAGCCGACGGGTTGCGGGAGCGAAAGTTTCGCGAGCGCGCCGACCACCGCCGGCGAGCCCGGCGTGGCTCCCGTCCGCAGGGACTCGTACATGGCGGTGAAGCCGTCTTCGGCGTGGCCGGCGCCGGCCAGGAACGGGCACGGCACCTGGAGAAAGTCGAGGTCGTGAAGCCATTCGAGCCATCCTTCGGTGCCGCGGATCGCGATCGCGACGTCACCCGTGTTGTTCTCCTGGCAGATCAGCCCGATGGATACTTCGCCGTCGGCTCGACTCGGATCCATGTCGGTCGCCAGATCGTTGGCGTAGATCGTGGTGACCACGGTGTAGTCGACGCCGCCGGCGCTCAGCACCTGACCCGCCCTGTTCGTCAGATCGCCGGGCGGCGTCGCGAATGTCGCGTTGACGAGCTGACCGAATTGTATTGCCTGCGTTACATTTACCGTCGATTGTGCTGGCATTGCGGGCCCGGCTCCGGTTCAGCCACCGAACGTTCCGGTGAGCTGCGCTTGCGCGGTCGCGGCCCCCCCGATCGTCTGCGCGGCCTGAACACCGCCCAAGCCGCCGGGCAGCTGATAGTCGTTGGGCAGCTGGTAGAGGGTGAACCGGTAGTGATGCGCGCCGGTGCCCGCCGGGGGACAGGGGCCCTTGTACTCGGGCTGGCCGGCCGTGTTCGGCAGAGCGGTCGCCCCGGCCGGTGTCTGACCGTCGACGGTGCTGCCGGAGCCGGGAGGCAATCCGATGACGACCCAGTGCACGTACAGCCCGTTGACGGCATCGGGGTCGTCGACGACGAGGGCGCCACCCAAGGGCGCCGACCACGCCAACGGCGGTGCGATGTTGGCGCCTTTGCAGGTGTACTGCACGGGAATCGGCGCACCGTCGGGGAAAGCCGGGCTGCTGATCGTCAAGGGTCCGTCCGCGGGCGCTTTCGGTGCCGTCCGGCCGAGGGTCGTGACCTTCGGCGCCGACGACGTCGTCGGGTGGCTATTACCCTGGTCGCCGCAACCGACCGGCGCCCCTAGCAGCACCAGCGCCCCGACGACCGTTGCGCTGCGGCGAAATGTGCCCACCCAAGTCGATTCCATAACAAACAGTCTGACTCTCGCGTCCGCAGTCGGAAAGGTCCCGATTTCACCGCGATCAGGGCGCCGCTACTTGGCGCGCTTCTCGACTTCGAGCACCCGATTGCGCAGTCCCTCGGTGGCGGTGTCCATCAGGCTCTTGGCGCCCTTCTTGACCAGGAATCCGGGAACCGGCACCACCAGATCGACGGTCAGCTCGAATCGGACCTTCGTCGAGTCCCCCTCGGGCGTCAACGTGTACCGACCCTCCTGGGCGCGTTGCTGTTTGGAGCTGACCAGGGTCCAGCCGACGCCGTCGTCGTAGACGGTGTATGCCAGCTCCTGTTCGTCGCTGACGCCGACGAGTTTGACGACCTGCCTGGAGCGGGTCGGGTGGTTCTGGTCGTCGCGCTCGAGCACTTCGACCTTCTTGTGCGCCGACGACCACTCGGGCAACGATTCGATATCGAACAGCACATCCAAGATTTCGTCGGGCGTCGCCTCGATGACGACTTCGCGGGAATCAGTGATAGCCATCCCCGGGAGATAGCCGGTGCGGTGCGGCCCGAAACCCGTCGCACTACGCGTCAAGGAGCCGGTCGAGCACCAAGCGCGGCGAGCCGGGGGAGGACGACGTCGCGCCATCCCGGTCCCATGCGCTCGAACGCTTGCGCCATCCGGTTGTCGTCGAGGTCAAAGCCGCTGTGTTCCAGGAACACTCGCGTGCCGTTACCTTCGGCTTCCAGTCGCCAGGTCAGTGTCCATACAGCGGTGAACGTGTATGCGAACAGGTGCGGCGGGTCGACTTCGAGCACCGTGCACGGCTGCTTGCCGTAGCCCGGCATGTCGAGGGTGAACTGGTGGCCCACCACCGCGGCCACCTGACCCTCGGCCCACCACAGCTTCAACAGCGCGGGTTCGGTCAGGAGTCGCCACACCGTGGTTGGTGGCGCCGCCACGAATTGGTCCACCCGGATGGTCGCGAACCGCGACGTTTCGGTCATTCCAGGTCCTCTGCTACCTCGGCGAGCGTGGCCAGCCGCGCGCGCCAGAATTTCTCGAAGGGATGCAACCAGTCGCCAAGCTCCGCCAGCGGCTCCGCGGTCAAGCGATAGATGCGATGACGCCCCTGCGGCTGGTCGGCCACCAGCCCCGCGTCCCGCAGCACCTTGAGGTGCTCGGCGACCGCCGGGCGGCTGAGCTCGAACCGTTCGCTGAGTTCCCCCGCCGAGAGCGGTTGCTCGGACAGGATCTCCAGCAGTTCGCGCCGCACCGGGTTGGCCAAGGCGAGAAAGACGCGATCGACGCTAGCCACATCCGGCAACATATGTCGGGCATCTCCGACATGTCAAGTATTTCCGACGTATTATCGCGTGGGAAAGGTGCGCCGGCCGGAAGCCCGGGCGGCTACCTTCCTGGTGTGCATCTCGCCTGGGAACGGCTGACCGGTAGCGTGCACCGCTGTCGGCTCCCGTTCTGCGACGTGACCGTTGGGCTGGTATGGGGTCGCGCCGGCGCGTTGCTCGTCGACACCGGGACCACGCTGCGCGAGGCCGCCGCGATCGACGCCGACGTCCGACTGCTCGCCAGGCGCCCGGTGAGCCATATCGTCTTGACGCACAAGCACTTTGATCACGTGCTGGGTTCGTCCCTGTTCGCCGGGGCGCACGTGCACTGCGCGCCCGAGGTGGCCGAACACCTGTCCTCGGCTACCGATCAACTCCGCGCGGACGCGTTGCGTCATGGCGCCCGCCCCGCCGAGGTGGACGCGGCGATCGCCGCCCTACGGCCGCCAAGTAGCGGCGCTTACGACGCCGCCATCGACCTGGGGGGCCGGGCGGTGACAATCGCCTACCTCGGCCGTGGCCATACCGCGTCCGACCTGGTGGTGATCGCCCCCGGGACGGACGAGGGCGAGCGGGCCGTGGTGTTCGCCGGTGACTTGGTGGAGGAGTCCGCCGATCCCGCGATCGACGCCGACTCCGATGTCGCGGCCTGGCCCGCGACGCTGGACCGGCTGCTAGCGGTTGGCGGCCCCGACGCGATCTACGTCCCCGGCCATGGCAAGGCCGTTGACGCGGCATTCGTCCGTCGCCAGCGGGACTGGCTGGCCCGTCGCGCAGCCACCCCGTGACCGATACCGTATCGAAAAATATTGTCGCTCAAGGAGTTGACGCCGCGCGACGGCACCGCGCCCCGGTGGGCGAGCATTGTGTGTGCGACGAACGCTTCCCGCCGATCACCGAGCCGCCGCCAAAAAGCGCTCGCAAGTACCGGGTGCGCCAACAGTTTTGGCTCGACTCCTTCGACCCCTGATTGAACCGCCGTTCCCGGGGATAGACTCACGTTCAACGGAATCGTGTGCGAAGAGGAGCGTAAGACAATGGCGATCATCGATAAGGACACGCAAGTCCGGCCATCGTTTGACGACGAGGTCGCTGCCACGCAGCAATACTTCGACGACCCGCGCTTTTCCCGCATCACGCGCCTCTTCACGGCCCGCCAGGTAGCAGAACAGCGCGGCACCATCCCGACCGACTACACAGTCGCCCGCAACGCGGCGGCCGCGTTCTACGAGCGGCTGCGCGAGCTGTTCGCCGAGAAGAAGAGCATCACGACGTTCGGCCCGTACTCGCCCGGCCAGGCCGTCGCGATGAAGCGCATGGGTATCGAGGGGATCTACCTGGGCGGCTGGGCGACATCGGCCAAGGGCTCCACCACTGAGGACCCCGGACCCGACCTTGCCAGCTACCCGCTGAGTCAGGTGCCCGACGACGCCGCCGTGCTGGTGCGCGCGCTGCTGACAGCCGACCGCAACCAGCAGTACCAGCGCCTGAACATGAGCGAGCAGCAGCGGGCAACCGCCACGGAGTACGACTACCGGCCGTTCATCATCGCCGACGCGGACACTGGCCATGGCGGCGACCCGCACGTGCGCAACCTGATCCGCCGGTTCGTCGAGGTCGGCGTGCCGGGGTACCACATCGAGGACCAGCGCCCCGGCACCAAGAAGTGTGGCCACCAGGGCGGCAAAGTGCTGGTGCCGTCGGACGAGCAGATTAAACGGCTCAACGCCGCTCGCTTCCAGCTCGACATCATGAAGGTGCCGGGCATCATCGTCGCCCGTACCGATGCCGAGGCGGCCAACCTGCTCGACAGCCGGGCCGATGAACGCGACCAGCCGTTCCTGCTCGGCGCCACCAACCTCAACATCCCTTCGTACAAATCGTGCTTCCTGGCGATGGTGCGCCGCTTCTACGAGCTGGGGGCCAAAGACCTCAACGGTCACCTTCTTTATGCACTCCCCGAAGGCGAGTACGCCGAGGCCGGGGCCTGGCTCGAGCGGCAAGGCATCCAGGGCGTGATCTCCGACGCGGTCAACAGTTGGCGTGAGAACGGGCAACAGTCGATCGGCGACCTATTCGACCAGGTCGAGTCGCGGTTCGTCGCGGCCTGGGAGGCCGACGCCGGGTTGATGACCTACGGCGAGGCGGTGGCCGATGTGCTCGAATTCGACGCAAGCGAGGGCGAACCGGCCGACATGAGCGCCGAGGAGTGGCGCGCCTTCGCGGCACGTGCGTCTTTGTACTCCGCCAAGACCAAGGCGAAGGAGTTGGGCGTCGATCCGGGTTGGGATTGCGAACTGTCCAAAACCCCCGAGGGCTACTACCAGATCCGCGGCGGCATCCCGTACGCGATCGCCAAATCACTGGCGGCCGCGCCGTTCGCCGACATCCTCTGGATGGAGACCAAGACCGCCGACCTGGCCGACGCCAAGCAGTTCGCCGACGCCATCCACGCCGAGTTCCCCGACCAGATGCTCGCCTACAACCTGTCACCGTCCTTCAACTGGGACACCACCGGCATGACCGATGAGCAGATGAAGCAGTTCCCTGAGGAACTGGGCAAGATGGGCTTTGTCTTCAACTTCATCACCTATGGCGGGCACCAGATCGACGGTGTCGCGGCCGAGGAGTTCGCCACCTCGCTGCAACAGGACGGCATGCTCGCGCTGGCCCGCCTGCAGCGCAAGATGCGTTTGGTCGAATCGCCTTATCGCACACCACAAACCCTGGTCGGTGGCCCGCGCAGCGATGCTGCGCTCACCGCCTCCTCGGGTCGCACCGCGACCACCAAGGCGATGGGCGAGGGCTCGACCCAGCACCAGCACCTGGTGCAGACCGAGGTGCCCAAGAAGCTGCTCGAGGAGTGGCTTGCAATGTGGAGCGAGAACTACAACCTCGACGAGAAACTCCGCGTACAACTGCGACCCCGCCGGGCCGGCTCGGACGTGCTCGAGCTCGGCATCTACGGCAACGACGACGAGCAGCTGGCGAACGTCGTGGTCGACCCGATCAAGGACCGGCACGGCCGCAGCATCCTGCAGGTGCGCGACCAGAACACGTTCGCCGAGAAGTTACGGCAGAAGCGGCTGATGACGTTGATCCACCTCTGGCTGGTGCACCGCTTCAAGGCCGACGCGGTGATCTATGTGACGCCGACCGAAGACAACCAATATCAGACCGCCAAGATGAAATCGCACGGCATCTTCAGCGAGGTCTATCAGGAGGTCGGCGAGATCATCGTCGCCGAGGTGAACCGGCCGCGCATCGCCGAACTGCTGCAGTCCGACCGGGTCGCGCTGCGCAAGCTGATCACCAAAGAAGACTAGCCCGCGGCTCCGCCGTGGCCGCCCCGTCGTCCGATGGGCGGCCGCAGGTTGGTCCTATCGCTGCGGCGCCGCGGCTCTAGCCAACCACCGTCCGCAATGGCCCACTCGCACCGGCGCGATGGGCCACTCATCTGGCGCAATCTCGATGCCGGAGTCTGTTTGCGCAGTCGCGCCGCTGGGTAAGAAAAAATGGGCGGCGCGAAGTGGCGCATGTGGAGATTGGGGGATCGGATGAGGTCTGGGCCGAGGACGACGGTCGCACTGTTCGGCGGTGCGGCGATGCTCGTGCTGTCGGTCGCCTGCGGCGGTGGCAATAAAGGCGGCCCGAGCAGCAGCACCACCACTCCGACGACCACCCCATCGTCCAGCGTCGCGCCCTCCACCGCGCCCGGAGGCGGCGGTGGTGGCCAACCCGGCGGTCCGAACGGCGGTGGCGGACCCAACGGCGGTGGCGGCAGCGTGCCCGGCGGCCCGACCGGTGGCGGGGGCCCCGGCGGTGGCGGCGGCGGAATTCCCGGCGGCCCGACCGGTGGTGGCGGTCCCGGTGGCGGCGGAGGCACCATTCCCGGCGTCGGCGGTGGCGGCGGTGGACCGGGTGGCGGCGGCGGGTGCGTCGGCAATGTCTGCGGCGGCTACTGATCGCAGGATGGCTATCAACGCCGAAACGCAATCACGAAGTCTTGTTCCCTAGCCGGTGGGGCCGGGATTACCTGGCCCCACCGGCTAAACCCTTGTCCGGGGCCTAGGGCCGAACCTGTTATCCGAGTTATGGTTCTCCGCAACTCGGATGCAAGGGGACTTCAATGTCGAAGCTCAGATTCGGATACTTCATCGCGCCGTTCCACCGCTCGGGCACAAATCCGACGCTGGCCTTACAGCGGGACCTGCAGTTCATCGAGCACCTCGACGCCCTCGGTTTCGACGAAGTCTGGTTGGGCGAACACCACTCGGCCGGCACCGAAATCATCAGTTCCCCAGAGGTTTTCATAGCAGCCGCTGCGGAACGGGCCAAGCGCATCCGGTTCGGCACCGGGGTCATCTCGCTGTCGTATCACAACCCGCTCTGGGTCGCCGACCGGCTGATGCTGCTGGATCACCTGACGCACGGCCGCATCATCGGCGGTGTGGGACCAGGCTCGCTGCCCAGTGACTCGTCCATGATCGGACTCACCCCGACCGACACCCGCGAGCTGCTGGAAACCAACCTCGACATCGTCGTGCGATTGCTGGCGGGCGAGACCGTCAGCGCCAAAACCGCCACCCACCAGCTCTTCGATGCCAGGCTGCAGCTCGCCCCGTACTCCGACGGCGGGATCCCGCTGTCTGTCGCCGCGGTCGCGTCACCGACGGGCGCGCGGCTGGCCGGCATGCACGGCATCGGCCTGCTGTCCATCGGGGCGACCCTGACCGTCGAGGGATTCGATGCGCTGTCCTACCACTGGGGCATCGTCGAGGAGCGCGCCGCGACATTCGGCAGGCAGGTAGACCGTGCGAACTGGAGCCTGGTCGGTTTATTCCACCTCGCCGAGACCGAAAAGCAGGCCCGTGAAGAGGTCAAGTTCGGCATCGAGCCGTGGTTCCGCTACTTCCAGAAGGTGGCGGCCTTCCCGCAGATGACGATGCCAGGAGAGCAGCTCGACGAAATGATCGACGTCATCAACGAGAACGGGGCGGGCGTCATCGGCACCCCCGAGCGGGCGCGCGAACAGGTGCAGCGGTTGTGGGATCAGTCCGGCGGTTTCGGCTGCATGCTGCAGATGGGTCACGAGTGGGCCAACCCGGCCGCCACTCGACGGTCCGCCGAATTGTTCGCCGCCGAAGTCATGCCACATTTTCAGGGGCAGGCGCAGCCGACGCTGGATGCCGCCGCGCGCGCGGGTCAGGCTCGGGATGCCTTGGCCCAGTCGCAGTTAGACGCCGTGGCGCACATGACCGAGAAGTATGAAAGCGAAAAGCGTCCCGCTAGCGAAGTCTGATCTGGTGTCTCACCAAGTCAAGGCCGAAGAGGTGCACGGCGGACGACTTGCCTTTGAGGGTGTGAAAGCCTCGATCGGTGAGGGCGGCCGGGCGATGATTGAGGGCGTCGACGCACCGGCCGGTAAGCAGGATCGCGTCGCCGGTGGTCTTGGTGAGCTGTTCGACGCGTGCCGCGACGTTGACGGTGTCACCGATCAGGGTGAACTCTAGCTTGCTTCCGCCGCCGATTGTTCCGGCGATCACCTTGCCGGTGTTGATGCCGATACCGATGCGTAGCTCCCCACCGAAGCGCTCAATAACGAGGCGCTGAATAAGCACCGCGGCGTTCAGCGCAGCACCGGCATGGTCCGCCAGCTCGTTGGGGGCGCCGAACACGGCCAGCGCGCCGTCGCCGAGGAACTTGTTGACGGGC
>NZ_LZMB01000238.1 GCF_001673555.1 Mycobacterium sp. 1165178.9
CTACGAGGAGCGCTGCCTCCTCGACTGCCGCCACCAGTAGATGGGTCAGCACGCCGACCGCCCAGCCAAGGCGCGGGCCAGGGCTGCCAAGGTTCTCGACCGGCTCCTGCTGAGCTTCGCCGTCGAGCCTCGAAAAGTCCTGCGGCGATAGGCTTCTGCCCGGAATGGGGAACTCGTCACCCTATGGAAATGATTGTTTTCGGTGCCTGAATATCGCGCTTCTACCGAAATGATAATGTTCCTCTCAACTGCTTCGAGGAGAGCCGATGCCTGACACACCATCGCTGAGAGTTGCCGTGGTCGGAGCGTCTGCAGGTCTGGGCCGGTGCATCGGGATGGGTTTGGCCGCCAGGGGTGCCAGGGTCGCCTTCCTCGCCCGGCGTCGTGACCGATTGGAACGCGCCGCCAAAGAGGCGGGCAACGGCGCGGCCGCGGTCGCCTGCGATGTGACCGACGGCGCGGCATGCGGGCAGGCGATCGCCGAGGTCGTTGACACCTTCGGTGGACTGGACGCGCTTGTCTACACCACAGGTGTCGGTGTGTTGGCACCGCTCACCGACGTCAGCGCCGAGCAGTGGGGAAAGTTGTTCGCCACCAACGTGACCGGCGCGTCACTGATCACCGCTGCCGCCGCACCCCACCTCGCCGCTACTGCGGGATCTGGGGTGTACCTGTCGTCACTGAGCGCCTCCTATTCCGCGCCGTGGCCGCTGCTTGGCGCTTACGCAGTGTCCAAAGCAGCACTCGACAAGCTCGTCGAGGCATGGCGCATCGAACATCCGAACATTGGCTTCACTCGACTCGCGGTCGGAGACTGCTTCGGCGGCGAGGGCGACTCACAGACCGAGTTCAACAAGGCCTGGGACCCCCAGGCGCTGGAGAGTGCCATCCACTACTGGATGGACCACGGCTACATGCAGGGCGGCCTTGTCGAGGCCGAACACCTTGTCGATGTCGTCCATTCCGTACTCCGTTGCGGTAGCAGCAGTTTCATCCCCTATCTAACCCTTGCGCCTCGGCCGTCCGGCGCCGTGGCCGAACTTCGACAATGGTGAAGGACGTCTGAAGGAACCGCGATGAAATCGAAAGCGGCCGTGTTGCACGGTGTAGGTGTGGACTGGGAAGTCATCGAGGTCGAACTCGATCCGCCACATGCCGGCGAGGTCCTGGTCAAGATGGCGTACGCCGGCATCTGTCACTCGGACGAGCACTTCTACACCGGCGACAGTGTGCCCAGTAAGGAAATGGAAGAGATGATGCGGGCGTCGGGGCTCTCGGTGCCCGAGTGGTTTCCAATGCTGGGCGGACACGAGGGCTCCGGCGTTGTGGAAGCGATCGGCCCCGGGGTGAAGACGTTGCAGCCCGGTGACCACGTGGCCATCTCGTTTCTCCCCGCCTGCGGCAGCTGCCGATGGTGCGCGACCGGCTACACGTACCTGTGTGACGTGGGCGCCGATATCTACGACAAGGCGATGACCACTGATGGCACCCGACGTCGCCATCTGGGGGGCGAGGACCTCATGGCGATGATGCAGGTCGGCACCTTCTCGGAGTACGTAGTGGCATCCGAGCGCTCACTGGTCAAAGTCCATGACTGGATCTCCCTAGAGGCTGCCTCCTTGGTGTCCTGCGGCGTGACAACGGGATTCGGGTCCGGTTCGGTCGCGGCGGGCACCCAACCGGGTGACACGGTCGTCGTCGTCGGTGTCGGCGGTATCGGCATGAACGCCGTGCAAGGCGCGAGGGTCGCGGGCGCCAAGCACATCATCGCCGTCGACCCCAACGAGTTCAAACGTGAGATTGCGCCGACGTTCGGCGCCACCCACACCGCTATCGACACCGGCGCCGCGCTGGAACTGGTCAAGGAGATCACCTGGGGGGTGATGGCCGACCGGGTCGTTCTCACGCCCGGAATCGTGCCCGCCGACATGGTGATGATGGGAATGATGTTGTTGCGCAAGGGCGGAACGTGCGTGCTGACCGCAATGCCCAAGATCACCGACCTGATGGTGCCAATGGTCCTTACGGACATGATCAGCTCATGTAAGACATTCAAGGGTGTGCTTTACGGCGAGATGAACCCGCGGGAAGCAATGCCGAAACTACTGTCGATGTACGAGGCGGGCCAGATCAAGCTCGATGAGCTGGTCACGCAGAAGTACAAGCTCGACGACATCAACGAGGCCATGAAAGACCTTCGGGCCGGCAGGAATATCCGGGGTGTCATCGCCTTTTGACATGCCCTTATCAAGTCGGCTCCGTCACTGACGTTGTCGCCGTGACCGCGTGTTCAATTTCGTCGAATATGCTGTCCGGCAGCAATATGCCAGATGGATCGAGAATCCGCTCGAGGTTAGCCGCGACGTCCTCGGCGGTCAGAACGCCGTCTGCGCTGAACCAGCCACGGGTAACACCGATCTGCAATGCGGCCACTCGTCCCCGGAATGCGCTGAACGCCCGATGTGTCTGTGTGCAATGCTCGCTGGCGAGATAGGCGACGACGGGCGCCACCTGATCGAGCCGCAAAGTCTCCAGGAAGGCGCGCGCGTCGGGACTCTCGCCGGCCTCCCCCATGAGGGCCGCGGCCATTCGTGTGTCGCCCATCGGCATGACGGCGTTGGCTTTGATTCCGTGCGCCGCGCCCTCCAGCGCTGCGACATTCATCAAGCCGAGCATCCCCGTCTTCGCAGTGGCGTACCCCAACAACCCAGGCTGACCGAAAACCCCCGCAGCGGACGATACGAACACCAGCCGACCGTACCCGGCGTCCCGCATGACCGCGAAACTCGGGCGAACGACATGAAAAGCGGCCAAGAGATGGTGGCGCAGCAGCGCTTCGAAGCGTTCGGTCGGCCAGTCCGACAAGGAATCGTTGTGGATGATACCGGCATTCGCGACGACGGCATCCAGCCGGCCGAACTCCGCCACGGCAAGGTCGACTGCGGCCTGCCCGCCCAGTTCGGTGCTGGCGTCGGACACGCAAGCTACCGCGCGTCCGCCCGCCGCACGGATTGCGGTGGCGACCTCGTTGGCCGGTTCGACGTCCCCACCGCTTCCGTCGGTTGCGACGCCGTTGTCGTGGACCACCACCGCCGCGCCACGCCGAGCTATTTCATGGCAGTACGACTCGCCGAGGCCGCGGCCACCGCCAGTGACCAGCACGACCCGATCGGTGAAAGAAATCATTTGCGCCCTGGTGATCTCGAGACGCCGTCGGTGCCGCCGACAATCGGATAGTCCTTAAGCAAGCCGACTTTCACTGGAGCCGCAAAGCGGTACGCGCGAACTCGGCCATCTGCCATGGCTGCAACATACACGGCGATGGTTGTCCCGGGCGATACGCATTCCAAACTCCGCAGGGGGCGGAAATGGCGGTCTATGAAAGGTCGGCATCCCACCGGCTATGCCAGCGACGACCCAATTGGTGTCGCGGGTCCACTGCTCCTATGCACCATTGCGTCCGCGGCAATACAGAGTCGGCAGTGCGTCCGCAGCCTCCGGAGCAGAAGGCCGCAGGTTCGAAATCCTGCCGGGGGCACCAGCATTCGCCCAGGTTGGCCTGGCAAGCGCGCCTGGCGCGTGAATCGGGTGGACAGGTAATCGCTCGGACTACGGATGCAGTGAAATTCCCGGCAGCAGCGAAGTTATCAGCGCATCCGCGTGCGCGGAGATCCACTTGGATGATTGCGGATCGTGTCCGGTGAGAAGGCGCACTTCGGGCGCGTTGCTGTAGGGAGTCGATGCCCCGCCGACGAGCAGGTAGTAGACGATGTCGCTGTCGATGGGAGCGGCCACCCCGGCCTCGCGCAGTAGCGTCCACGCGGATGCAATGGCATCGAAGAGTGGCTTGACGTGAGTTTTGGTCAACCAAGCAAGTCTGTCGGAGTCGGCGGTTCCCTCATGGACCATGATTTGGTTGAGTTCGGGATGTCGGGCGGCAAATGCCACGAACCGCCGTATGCCGTCAGCGAAGCCCACTGCCAATTGCGCTGCGTCGATGTTGGTCGGACCAGTCGGGAAGAGGCCAGCCATCTCCTCGCCGAGTAGCGCAAATAAGTGGTCCACGGCTGCGGTCCACAGCGCCATCTTAGATTCGAAGTGGTAATTGATCTGGGGCTGGTGCGCGTCTACCCGCGCTGCAATCGCACGGGTAGATGCGCCGTCGTAACCTTTGGCTCCGAACTCGACCAGTGCCGCGTTCAGTAGTGCTTCGCGGATATCAGTTCGCACCCGACGCTGACGTGGTGGGTGTTGGGGCGCTTTGGTTTTCATTACACGTCACGTTACTGGCGATTAGAGAGGACGCGAATCAGGCCGGGTCGGGTGCGTCCCAGGGCACGGTGGCCGACACCCAGTGAACGATCTCTTGCTCTTGATCATTGCGGTAGAGGTGAGCCGGTGGCTGCGCGAAAGTCGCGTATGGGCGGCAACGCACGACGACCCGATCCTCCTCTGCGGCCTTGGCTGCAACGATTGGACGCGCTTCCTCGGGGAGTGGCTCACCCGACATCCGACCAGCCACGGCCATCATCACATCGACCACCAGATCGTGGTCTCGCTCGATGGTGGCGTCTGTGTACACCTGTAGATATGCGAAGGGCCAGCGTTCATCAAGAATGCAGAGGCTAACCTTGCCATCTCTATCGACCATCCGGGCCTTGCCGCGAGCGGCCATCGTGGACACCAGCAGTTCGTCGTTGTCGGTCGGGATGTAGTAGACGATTGACATCGCCGGACCATCGTTTCGGCGGCGGTATCCGTAAACACAGGTGCGATGGGTCCGCACGAATTCTCGCCGCTCCGATGGGAGCAGGTCACGATCCGTGGGAACCGTGAATGGCTCCGGCGCGAGTGGCAGCAGCATGACGACCAATCCTTCAGCTTTGGTGGGTGATCCGGGATGGTGCTAGCTTCCCCGGAGCGTTATTATCAGTCGATAATACCGTTGGAGGCCGCAGAGGTGCAACCGTGCCCTGGCCTCTGACGGAAGGAGCCGCCATGAACCCAGGACGAGCGCACGAACGCCGGCCCGCGCCGCAAAACAGCCGAGCACCGGACTTTCTTGCACACTGGGTCGTCAAGACCACGCGCACCGAGCAGATGATCGATTGGTACCGCGAAGTTTTCGGTGGCCGCGTGATCCACCAAGGCAAGCGGATCGCCTTCATTGCCTGGGACCACGAGCATCACCGGATAGCCCTCATCAAGGTGCCCAGACTGCTACGAGTCGCTTTTCCCCTCGCCCGGTTCCGTCGGAAGCTTTACGGGATCGACCATATTGCTGTGCAATTCGAATCGGTTGAACGCTTGTTGGTCAACTACGAGCGGCTTCGGCGGTCTGGCATCTCTCCCGTCTGGTCGATCAACCACGGTCCCACAACATCGCTCTACTACGAAGACCCCGACGGTATTCGATTGGAATTCCAGACCGACAACTTCCCGACGGTGGCAACCACCGCCGCCTACTTCGAAAGCGCCGAATTCGTCGCCAACCCAATCGGCACCGAGATCGACCCCGACTATCTCCTCAAACGACTGCGCAACGGCGACGACCCAGCCGACCTACTCAAGCCCGGAGCGGGCACGCCGCCGGACACCAAAGCGCGAGCGAACAAACGCGCCATCACATGGAAAACACTGTGAAGCACGCGGCAAAGGCCGCTCTGACGGCCGCTATGAATGGACGACCTCGTTCAGGATGTGCCCAAAAATGTGCCCAGAATAGACGCAAGCCAGAGCGAAAATACACTCTGCCCTGCCAACTAGCTTGTGGAGCTGCCGGGAATCGAACCCGGGTCCTACGGCATTCCCTCAAGGCTTCTCCGTGCGCAGTTCGCTATGCCTCTGCTCGGATCTCCTGGTCACGCGAACAAGCCAGGATGACGATCCCAGTCGCTGTTGGTGTCCCGATGAGTCCCGCGACCGAACTCATCGGTGGATCCCTCTAGCTGACGCCAGGGTCCGGGTCGAGGGCTTTCCCGGTCTGACGGACTAGCTGTCGCTTAGGCAGCGAGAGCGTAGTCGCGCTGATGTGAATCGGCGCTTATCTGTTTGCAACGACGCTTACGGTGGTCAGTTGCCTGCACCGGCACGCTTCCCTTGATTCGATGCGCGAAGTCGAAACCTTTCAGCCCCTCGCACCCCGCCGACTTTCGGCAGGAATATCAATGGTACCTGGCTATCAACCAGCGGCAACGGGATTATCTTCCCCGCCACGCTGCGATCAGATCACGAAGTTGAGATGCTGGACGACCTGATTGGCCACGCCTTTGTCCCCGTCGAGCTCGATGTCCTTGGCACGCGCGGGACATAGCGGGCGGCCACCGGTGAGCCTGGTGAACTGCAGTCCGTCCAGGCGGATGGTCGCGGTCGGTTCTTGACCGCCGAAGTCGTCGACCACCGCGGCCCGGCCGTCGACGCGGACCCGGATGGTGCGGGCCAGCGGGCCGGTGAGCTCGAACTGGATGCGTGAGCCGTCGGGAGCCTTGGCCAGCTTGCCCACGACGTAACCCATCGTGGCGGCGATCTCGTCCACGGCGAGCGACACCGCCGGCCCGGCCAGCTCGTCATCGGAGGGCGGCCGACCCAGCGCCACGCGTATGTCTTCTTCGTGCATCCAGCAGTCGAACACCCGGATCCGCATGAACCGGCCGTACGAGTCCGGACCCGTCGGAGTCATCGTCACCGCGTCCCACTCCTCGCCGGACATGCCCTTCAACGCTTCGCGCCGATCGTTGGTGATCGCCCTGAAGCTCTCTAAAACGTCGGCATCGGCGTGCGAACTCAGATGGCGAACCCAGCACTCGTTCATCACCCCGACGTCGTTGCGCACATGGTCCAGCGTCGAGACATCGATATCGGGCTGGGGTGCGGCGATGCCGGCGAGAAACGACTCGGTGCCGATCATGTGCGCCACCAAGGCTTTGACGTCCCAGCCGGGCAGCGGACTCTCGGCCCGCCACTGCGCTTCGGACAGCCCGGCCAGCAGCGCGTCGATGTCGTCCCACACAGCGAAGAGGCCGGAGAGCACGGCGGACTTGTCGAGTTTGGTGACGGGGCGATCGGCCATGGTCAGGATCGTAGGCCGATCAATCAAGCGTGGGGCGGTCAGGCCGAGGCGATCATCGCCACGGAGCCCATGGCCAGCACCATGCCGATCCCCTGCAAGCGGGTCACCCGCTCGCGCAGCACCACCATCGCCAGCACCACCGTCGCGGCCGGATACAGCGAGATCAAGATGCTGGCCAACGACAGCAACCAGGTGTGCAGCGCCGCCAGCATGGTGAGGTTGGCGAAGATGTCCAGCACGGCGACGGCCACGGCGAGTTTGAGCGGCCGTCCGCGCGGCATCGCCAGGTTCTGGCTGGTTTTGGCCATGGCGAAGACCACCAGGCTGGCGGCAACCCGAGCGAAGACCAGCGGCCAGAGTTTGCACACGTGCGGCGCCTGGTGCAGGAATACCAGATTCAATCCCATCGCCGAGCCCGCAACTACTGTGAGCCAGGCCACTTTTGGAGTGAACCGGTACGGCGTCCCCTCCACGGGAGCCTCCCGGCTGACGAGCATCACGGCGGCCAGCGCCAGGACGACGCCCACCAGGGCGGCCTGACCAGGCCGCTCCCCCAGGGCCATGCCGACCGCCACGGGCACCGCGGCGTTGAGCACGGCCGCCAATGGTGAGACGACCGAAATCGGCCCGGAACCAAGTGCCGCGAAGAACGCCCACATGCCAAAGGCCATGCCGATGCCGTACAGGCAACCCCACAGAACGGCGCCGACATGGATGGGACCGCCCACGAAGACGGCCATCACGCCCAATATCAGCGTTTCAATCGGGTAAGCGACCAGCATTACGCGCAGCGCGGCGAGTGGCCGCGCTGCTACGCCGCCCACGAAATCGCTGACGCCGTATGTAACGGCAGACAGCTGGGCGTAAGCCGCCCCGATCAGGTCATGCCCTTGGCTCGTCGCCCCATTTCACGGACCACCTCACGCTGTGCATCACGCTGCGCCATGTCCTGGCGCTTGTCATAAGCTCTTTTGCCGCGAGCAAGGGCCAACTCGACTTTCACCTTGCCCTCCGAAAAGTACAGAGACAGCGGCATCAAGGCGAGGTTACCATCTCGTATCTTGCCCACCAGCCTGTCGATTTGTTGCCTATGTAACAACAACTTTCGGTTGCGACGTGGCTCATGATTGGTCCAGCTACCGTGTTGATACTCCGGAATGTACAAGTTGCGCAACCAAACTTCGCCGTCGTCGATCGTTGCGAAAGCGTCAGCTAGCGATGCTTGGCCCAGGCGAAGGCTTTTGACCTCGGTGCCCTGCAGAGACACTCCGGCCTCGAACAACTCGATGATCGAATAGTTATGCCGCGCTTTGCGATTGGTGGCGATGACTTGTTTGCTGCCACCTTTGCCGCCCGCCGCTTTGGAACGGCCGGAACCCTTGGCCACAGCTACCGCCGTATATAGAGGCGCAAGGTCGCGTACCCCGTCACTGCCGCCATCGACACGCCGAGCAAGAACAGCCACGGCGAGATGTAGAGGATGTCGGCATAGTCGACCTTGGCGATTAGATGTGCTTGATAGAACTGGCTCAGCGCGTTGTCCAAGAACAAAGCCCGAACCAGCATGAGTCCGAGCACGGCGATGGCCACACCGACCGACGCGGCGAGCATCGCCTCAACCAGGAAAGGCAGCTGGGTGTACCACCGGCTGGCACCTACCAGCCGCATGATCCCGATCTCCGTGCGGCGGGTGTACGCCGCGACCTGCACCATGTTGGCGATCAACAGGATTGCTCCGACGGCCTGCACCAGGGCCACGGCGAACGCGGCATCGCGCAAGCCGTCCAACACGGCGAACAGCCGGTCGATGAGGTCCTTCTCGTTGAGGATGCTGCGCACCCCGGGCTGGCCCTGCATCGCGGCGTCGAACTCCGCGTGCTGTTCGGGGTTGTTCAATTTGACGATGAACGACGCGGGAAATGAGTCCTTACCCGCCACGTCCTTGAACTCGGGGAACTTCTTGATGGCGTCGTTGTAGGCGTCCTGCCGGTTCACGAAGCGCACCGATTTGACGTCTTGGCGCGCTTCGATCTTGTCGCGCAGCCCCTTACACGGCGCGGACGCACATGTGGTGTCGTTGGCCGATATGTCGTCGGTCAAGAACACCTGCGTCTCGACGCGGTCGAGATAGATCTCGCGCGAGTTGTCGGCGAGCCGGACCACCAGCAGACCGCCCCCGAACAAGCCGATGGAGATCGCGGTCGTCAGGATCATCGCGGCCGTCATCGTGACGTTGCGACGAAACCCGGTCAGGACCTCGTTGAGTAGGAAACCGAAGCGCACTTAGCGGTCCATCCCGTAGATGCCGCGCTGCTCGTCGCGAACCAGCCTGCCCAGCGACAACTCGACGACGCGCTGGCGCATCGAGTCGACGATGTGATGGTCGTGCGTCGCCATCAGCACCGTCGTCCCCGTGCGGTTGATCCGCTCCAACAAATCCATGATGTCCTTACTGGTATCTGGGTCGAGGTTGCCCGTCGGCTCGTCCGCCAGCAGGACCAGCGGCCGGTTGACGAACGCGCGGGCGATCGCCACCCGCTGCTGCTCGCCACCGGACAACTCGTGGGGCAACCGATTGGCTTTGCCGGACAGTCCGACGGTTTCCAGCACCTCCGGCACAGTCCGGTTGATCGCGTCGCTTCGTTTGCCGATCACTTCCAGCGCGAACGCGACGTTCTCGTAGACCGTCTTTTGCTGCAGCAGGCGGAAGTCCTGGAAAACGCAGCCGATCACCTGGCGCAGCTTCGGGACGTGACGGCCGCGCAGCTTGTTGACGTGGAACTTCGAGACCCGGACGTCACCGCTGGTCGGGTTCTCCGCGCCGAGCAGCAGCCGCATGAACGTGGACTTGCCCGACCCCGACGGGCCGATCAGGAAGACGAACTCACCCTTGTCGATCTTGACGTTGACGTCCTCCAGCGCCGGGCGGGCCGACGCTTTGTACTTCTTACTGACATGGTCCAGGGTGATCATCACGGCACGCCAGTGTAGCGGTGATTTTCGCTGGCAGGCGAAGTCAACTGGCCGGTGGTCGCGAAGTCGGCGTCGGTCCGGGCCCCGGTTGCGGTTGCTGCGGCGGTGACGGAGTGGGGCTTGAGCTGGGCGGGCAGAACGGCGCCGGCAAGACGCACGGCAGCTGCGGCAGCTGGAACGGCGGTGTGGTGGTCGTGGTCGTCGTCACCGGCGGGGGCGGCGGTGGCGGGGGCGGCGGCGTGCTCGTCGGCGTCGGCGTATCGGGGACAGTCGCCGGCGGCACCTGCACACGGCTGCGCGGCACCCAGGTGTAGTTGGGGTCGGGCACGAAGCCCGGCGGCACCACTTGCTGGGCCGGGGGCTTGGGTGCCGGTTCGGGGCGGTAGGTGTCGTAGACCCACCACACCGCGAAGAAAGCGACGATCAATACGAAGGTGGACGTGCGCAGCCGCCCGCCGAGTATGTGCTTCGGCCAGTGATGCTCCGCATCCGTGTCGTCGCCGTCGCCGCGCTTCTCGAGGATGTTCAGGGTGAACTTCAACGCTTCTGCACCGCACCTTGGACTTCATCGGCTTGCTGTTCCGCGGCCTGGGCGGCGGGAACTGACGGGTCCTCCACCAGGCCCACCTTCGCGTCCGCCGCGGTCACGATCCCGACCCGGGCCAGCGCCCGGATGACCAGCACACGCAGCTGCCGGCCGACCTCGAACTGCTTGCCGGGCAGCGTGCGGGCCACCAGACGCAGGGTCACGGTATCGACCGCGATGCTTTCCACACCCATCACGGTGGGCGCATCCAGCAGCAACTCCCCGAGCACCGGGTTGTCCATTGCCCGGTCGCATTCCTGATGCAAGACCTCGTTGACCCGGTTCAGATCGGCGTTGGTTGACACCGGGATGTCCACCACCGCGCGTGCCCAATCCTTCGACAGGTTGACCACCTTGACGATCTGCCCATTCGGAATGGTCAACACTTCACCATCGGCTGATCGCAGACGAGTCACCCGCAAGGTCACGTTCTCGACGGTGCCGCTGGCTTCCGTCGCGGAAACCACGGTGATGGTGACCAGGTCTCCGAAGCCGTACTGGCGTTCCACCAGGATGAAGAAGCCGGCCAGGAGATCTCGTACCAGCTGTTGCGCGCCGAAACCCAGCGCAGCGCCGACCACGGTGGCCGGCGCGACCAATCCGCCCACCGAGAACTGCAGGACGGAAGAGATCTGAAGGATGACCCAGATGCCGATGATGACGACCGACACCCAGGAGATGACCGACGCCAGGGCCTGACGGTGCTTTGTTGCCTCCGAGCGAACCAGCGCATCGCTTTCGGTGAAACCCAGGTTGAGCTGGTGGGTCACCCGCTGCGCCACCCAGTTGACGAAGCGAGCCGCCAGCACCGCGGCGATCAGAACCATGACGATCCGCAGCCCGCGGGTGATGATCCATTCGCCGAGCTCGCCCCGCCAGAAGTCGTGCCAGCGGTGCGTCATCGATGCGGCGAGAAAACTTGTGTTATTCGTCATCTTTTCGGTTGCGCCAACGGATTCCCGCTTCCAGGAACCCGTCGATGTCTCCATCCAGGACGGCCGCAGGATTGCCGACCTCGTACTCGGTTCGCAGATCCTTGACCATCTGATACGGCTGCAGAACGTAGGAGCGCATCTGATTGCCCCACGAACTGCCGCCTTCGCCTTTTAACGCGTCTAACTCAGCGCGTTCTTCGGAACGCTTGCGCTCCAACAACTTTGCCTGAAGCACTCGCATCGCCGAGATCTTGTTCTGCAACTGCGATTTTTCGTTCTGGCAAGTCACCACGATACCCGTTGGGATATGGGTTAACCGTACCGCAGAGTCGGTGGTGTTCACCGACTGGCCCCCCGGGCCGCTCGAACGGTAAACATCAACGCGCACATCGCCTTCCGGTATGTCGATGTGGTCGGTGGTCTCGACCACCGGAAGCACCTCGACTTCAGCGAACGATGTCTGGCGCCGGCTCTGGTTGTCAAACGGGCTGATTCGCACCAGCCGGTGCGTGCCCTGCTCCACGGACAGCGTGCCGTAGGCGAACGGGGCGTGCACGGCGAACGTCGCGCTCTTGATGCCGGCTTCTTCGGCGTAGGACGTATCGAATACCTCCACCGGATACTTGTGCTGCTCAGCCCACCGGATGTACATCCGCATCAGCATCTCGGCCCAGTCGGCGGCGTCGACCCCACCCGCGCCGGAGCGAATGGTGACCAGCGCCTCGCGTTCGTCGTAATCGCCCGACAGCAGGGTGCGCACCTCGGTGGCTTCGATGTCCGCGCGCAGCGCCTTCAGCTCGGCGTCGGCCTCGGCCAGCGCGTCGTCGGCGCCTTCCCCCTCCTCGGCCGCCAGCTCGTAGAGCACCGGCAAGTCGTCCAGGCGCCCACGCAATTCCTCGACCCGGCGCAGCTCGCCCTGGGCGTGAGACAACTCGCTGGTCACCCGCTGGGCACGAGCTTGGTCGTCCCACAACTGGGGATCGGATGCCTCGTGTTCAAGCTTCTGGATGCGGGTGCGCAGACCGTCCACATCGAGCACCCGCTCCACCGTGGTCAGGGTGGCGTCGAGGGCGGCGATATCGGCTTGGCGGTCGGGTTCCACAGCCGACAACGTTACCTGGGGGCCTCCGAGCAGCTCAGGTCGCAGCGAGTGTCCAGGTCACGACCAGCGGTCATGCGTTTAGCATCGAGTCACGATCATGTGCGCCCCGCTTTGCGCGCGACAGCCCCTGCGCGCATACGGGCACGAATAGAAGGTCGAGAATGCGCCCTTACCACGTTGCAATCGTTGGCTCCGGACCGTCGGGGTTCTTCGCCGCGTCCTCCTTGCTGAAGGCGGCCGACGGGTCCGAGGACATCGATGTCGCCGTCGACATGCTCGAGATGCTGCCCACCCCGTGGGGGCTGGTGCGCTCCGGCGTCGCGCCTGATCACCCGAAGATCAAGTCGATCAGCAAGCAATTCGAGAAGACATCCCAGGATCCGCGCTTCCGCTTCTTCGGCAACGTCTCGGTCGGCGAGCACGTGCAGGCTAGCGAACTCGCCGAGCGTTACGACGCCGTCGTCTATGCGGTCGGGGCGCAATCCGACCGTGCGTTGAACATCCCCGGCGAGGACCTGCAGGGCAGCATCGCCGCCGTTGATTTCGTGGGTTGGTACAACGCGCACCCGAATTTCGAGGCGGCCACGCCCGATCTTTCGGGGGCACGGGCTGTGGTCGTCGGTAACGGCAACGTCGCGCTCGACGTGGCGCGCATTCTGGTCACCGACCCCGACGTCCTGGGGCTGACCGACATCGCCGACCACGCGCTGGAGTCGCTGCGCCCGTGCGGCGTCGACGAGGTGGTGGTCATCGGTCGCCGCGGCCCGCTACAGACCGCGTTCACCACCCTCGAGCTCCGCGAGTTGGGCGACCTGGAAAACGTCGACGTGATCGTCGATCCCGCCCAGCTGGAGGGCATCAGCGACGAGGATGCGGCCGCGGCCGGCAAGACAGCGAAGCAGAACATCAACGTGCTGCGCGATTACGCCAAGCGCGACCCGCGTCCCGGCCACCGCCGCATCGTGCTGCGCTTCATGACCTCGCCCATCGAGATCAAGGGGACTCAGAGAGTCGAGGCAATCGTGCTCGGCCGCAACGAACTGGTCACCGACGACAGTGGGCGGGTGTCCGCCACCGACACCGGCGAGCGCGAGGAGCTACCGGCTCAGCTGGTGGTGCGCTCGGTCGGTTACCGCGGGCTGCCCACGCCGGGACTGCCGTTCGATGAGAAGAGCGCGACGATCCCCAACAGCGGCGGCCGGATCAAAGACAGCCGCAACGAATACGTGGTCGGGTGGATCAAGCGTGGGCCGACCGGCGTGATCGGCACCAATAAGAAGGACTCCCAGGAGACGGTCGATACGCTGCTCGCCGATCTGTCGGGCGCCGACGGTCTCGCCGATTTCCCCGACGACCACGCCGACCAGCTGGCCGAATGGCTTGCGTCACGCCAGCCCAAGCTGGTCACCTCGGCGCACTGGGATCTCATCGATGCCCACGAGCGAGCGGCCGGCGAGCCGCACGGACGTCCCCGCGTCAAGCTGCCGAGTTTGGCCAAATTGCTGGGGGTCAGCCACGGCTGAGTCCGCGCCCAGAGTACAAAGGGCTCTACTCAACGACGCCCATCGTCCGTAGCGTTGACGGCGTGGGTAGCGACCAACCGGTAACCGTGCTTTCCGAGGATGAGAACTGGAACCTGTTGGGCAGTGTCTCGCTCGGTCGGCTGGTCACCAACTTCGCCGGTGGGCCGGAGATCTTTCCCGTCAACTTCGTCGCGCAAGAGCGCACCGTGTTGTTCCGCACCGCCGAGGGCACCAAACTGTTTTCGGCCGTTGCCAATCACGCGGTGGTTTTCGAGGTCGACGACCACAACCTCGTCGAAGGATGGAGCGTGATCGTGCGTGGTCGCGCACGATTGCTGAAGATCGACGCGGACATTCAACAAGCCGAACGCGCGCAGCTGTTGCCCTGGACGGCAACGCTCAAACCGCACTATGTACGCATAACGCCGACCGAAGTCACCGGTCGCCGTTTCCGGTTCGGTCCCGAGCCTGACCGTCACGGGCCGGTTGCGTGACGAGGAGCTCGGGTGCGCTACAGGTTGCCGCATCGTATCGCCAGCACGGAATGGCCCGCGTGGCAAGGGGCCTCGGCCCGATAGGAGTCGGTGACCAGCAGCTGGCCCGCGTCGCGGTGGATGCGCAGGAAGCGGTCCACGCCGTCGGTGACGATCACCGGCTCGGCCTGCACGTCGGGATACAACCGCGTCCACCGCGCGAGCCGGCGATCCAATTGCCCTTGTACTGAGCGCTTTCCAGGGGACCCATCGTGAGCGTCCGGGCCCTTCGAGACAGAAACGGCTCGCAGAGTCGTTCGGCGCAGTCTCGCTTCCTCGAACGCGTGCCGCAGCACCGTGCCGTTGTCCACTTCGGCTACCACGCTGCTGACCTGGGGCGCCGTCGGACAGCCCGCCGACCGTTGGATCACGGCGACCGGGCAAGACGCCGAACGAACCAAGCAGGCCGCAACGGCGGGTCCGCCGTGACAGGCATGGTTGAGCCCGATCCGCCCGATGCAGACCATGACCGCCGACCGCGATGCTTCGAGCAGCTTGGAAACCGTTCTGCCCCGGAGAATGTCGGTTTCGACCTTGACAGGTTCGCCGACGGCGTCGACGGCCCGATGAGCGTCGGTCAACGCGGCACGCGCGACGGCGAGCCGTGTGGCGCCGTCGCGCGCGGCCCACGCGTCGTGCGGATCGATGACATACACCAATCGCAGAGGGACGTCGCGGCTGACCGCCTCATCGATCGCCCAGACGGCCGCATGCATCGCTGCCCTGGATCCGTCGACACCTACCAGAATTGCGGGGGCTGAATACACGTTGCTCATCGCGAAGTCCTTCGTTGAGCTTCTTTACACCGTTCAGCTATACGTTATGAGCCGTAAACCTCACTCCCCCAGAGGCATTGGTCCCGAAATAGGTGCCATTGGACCCTAAGCAGCTCTCACATCCGCCGGGCTTACCCGGCACCAGGGGCGGGCGCGTCGTCGCGACAACCGGACACCAAGCACTCCAATCACTTTCGCTGTTCGACCGGCATGGAACGCGCCTTTTGCCTTGGTTAACATAAGATGAACACCAAATGAACGCGAGCTGAATTCTAACTGACCCGCTTCTTGAATTCAGCAAAACCCCGCAAGCTTCGGCCGCATTTGCGACTTTTGAAGGGCCCGAAAAACGAAGGTCCTTTGAGATGCCCTGCGCCCACGCTCCGCCAATCCGATAAGCGCCACGCGGTCCGCCCAGACGACCGTGGTGCGATCGCGCTGGGCTGCCTTCTCACCTGACGCGGGGTGTGCTTTGCCGACGGGCAAAGCGGATCAGGGAGCGGGCCAAACTCATTTTCCCGAACACGCCGATGCGGCTGGCGCCGGCGTCGGTGGCGTTTGGCCGAAAACCACACTTCGAGGGGATGTATTGCACATGGAGTGGACTCTATTTCCACCCGAAATCAATTCGGCCCGGATGTATACCGGCCCCGGGCTGGCCTCGCTGTTGGCCGCCGCCGGAAGCTGGGATGCGTTGTCGGCCGAGCTGGCCTCCACCGCCGAGTCGTACGAATCGGTGCTCGCGGGCCTGGACCTGCAATGGCGCGGACCCGCCTCCGAGTCGATGACATACTCGGCCGCCCGTTACATGGGCTGGCTGCAGACGACCGCCGAGCAGACGAAGCAGACAGCCATGCAGGCGCGGACGGCCGCGGCAGCCTACGAGCAGGCGTATGCGATGACGGTGCCCCCACCGGTGATCACCGCCAACCGCGCGCTGTTGGCAGCGCTGGTGGCGACGAACATTGTGGGTCAGAACACCGCGGCCATCGCGGACGCCGAGGCGCAGTACGCGGACTTCTGGGCTCAGGACGCCGCTGCCATGGCCGGCTACTCCGTGACCTCGATGACGGTGACGAGTCAGTTGCCCCGTTTCGCCACAGCGCACAAATCCATCAACGACTCCGGGGTGGGCGCCCAGAACGCTGCCGTGGCAACGGCTAACGCCAACTCCGGCGCGACCAAGGCTGCTACGCAGACGTTTTCGCCGCTCTCGACGCAACCGCAACCGCAAGTGCAGGCGGCGCCGAACCTGGGAGCGGGTGGCGCGGGTAATGGCAACGCCTTTCGGGTTCTTGACGCTATTCAGGGCACGGGCCTCGGCTTCAGCGCTCCTTACAACATGGAGCAGTTCGTGTCCGGAATCATCGGGGCCGAGAACAATTTGGGCATCCTCGCAAAGCCCGGCGCGGCCGCGGCCAATGTCGCTCCAGCGCTGACAGCGCCCGCGCTGCGCGGTGCGACAGCGGGACTCGGCGGCGGCCTGGGCAACGTCACTGCGACTCTCTCGCATGCCGGCAGGATCGGGCCGATGTCGGTGCCCGCGAGTTGGTCCGCACCCACGAGCACGCATTTCTCGCCATTGGAACCCGCCGGCTTCACCACGCTGCCGGGGACCGAGGAGCCGATGGCGTCCGGGTACCCGGGCTACCCAGGTGTCCCGGGGGGCGGTGCCGCCCGGGCCGCCGGCGCGGGTGCCCCTCCCCGCTACGGCGTGCGGCTCACCGTAATGCCACGCCCGCCGGCCGCCGGGTGACGTGCCGCCAGTCCACCAACTGCCGTCGACCACAGCACTAACCGTGCGTCGCGAGCAGTTTCGCTGCACGCAGCTCGTCGAGTTGTAAGACAATGGATTTCAGCTTTTTCCCACCAGAGGTGAACTCGGGCCGGATGTACACGGGTCCCGGATCGGGCTCGCTGTTGGCCGCCGCGGCGAGCTGGGACTCGCTCTCCGCCGAGCTGAGCATCACGGCCGCGGTCTACGAATCGGTGCTGTCCGGCCTGACGGGTTTGTACTGGCATGGGCCCGCGGCCCAGGCGATGTCGGCCAGCGCCGCGCCCTACCTGGAGTGGCTGCATGCGACCGCCGAAACCGCTCAACAGACCGCCATTCAGGCGCGGGCCGCAGCGGCGGCCTACGAACTCGCATACGCCATGACCGTGCCGCCACCCGCGATCGCGGCCAACCGCATTCAATTGGCGACGCTGGTGGCGACGAACTTCTTCGGCCAGAACACCGCGGCCATCGCGGCCACCGAAGCCCAGTACGCCGAATACTGGGCTCAAGATGCCGCCGCGATGTCGACGTATTCCGTCAGTTCTGCTGCGGCAGCACAGTTTTCGCCGTTCCT
>NZ_LZMB01000239.1 GCF_001673555.1 Mycobacterium sp. 1165178.9
CGACCAGCCATTCGTTTTGCCCGAATGGTGAACTTATGTTGCTCACGACCGCAGTTCGCCTCAATCCTTCTGTTCCGCAAGCGCATTCCCGCGGCGCCTGCACCCTTGTCGGTCCCGGACGACCGAACACCTCAAACCGCCGAGACCGCAAAGCCCGCCGAGACCGCAAAGCCCGCCGCCGGCAATGGCGTCGCGCCGCGACCGGCGAAAGCCGCCGCTCCCGCGCCGGTGGAAGGCGACGAGTTGCAGACGCTGCGCGGCGCCGCGGCGGCCGTCGTCAAGAACATGTCGGCGTCGCTGGACGTGCCGACGGCGACCAGCGTCCGCGCCGTCCCGGCCAAGCTGATGATCGACAACCGGATCGTCATCAACAACCAGCTCAAGCGCACCCGCGGCGGCAAGATCTCGTTCACCCACCTGCTGGGCTATGCGCTGGTGCAGGCGATCAAGAAGTTCCCGAACATGAATCGGCACTACGCCGAGGTCGACGGCAAGCCGACCGCGGTGACGCCGGCGCACACCAACCTCGGCCTGGCCATCGACCTGCAGGGCAAAGACGGCAAACGTTCCCTGGTGGTCGCCGGGATCAAGGGCTGCGAAACCATGCGGTTCGCGCAGTTCGTCACCGCATACGAAGACATCGTGCGGCGCGCCCGCGACGGCAAGCTGACCGCCGAAGACTTTGCCGGCGTTACCATTTCGCTGACGAACCCGGGCACCATCGGCACTGTGCACTCGGTGCCGCGGTTGATGAACGGCCAGGGCGCCATCATCGGTGTCGGCGCCATGGAGTACCCCGCGGAGTTCCAGGGCGCCAGCGAGGAACGCATCGCCGAGCTGGGCATCGGCAAGCTGATCACGCTGACCTCCACCTATGACCACCGCATCATCCAGGGCGCGGAGTCCGGCGACTTCTTGCGCACCATCCACGAGATGCTGCTGTCGGACGCCTTCTGGGACGAGATCTTCCGCGAGCTGGGCAACCCATACCTGCCGGTGCGGTGGAGCACCGATAACCCCGACTCGATCGTCGACAAGAACGCTCGGGTGATGGAGTTGATCGCGGCATACCGCAACCGCGGGCACCTGATGGCCGACATCGATCCGCTGCGCCTGGACAGCACCCGGTTCCGCAGCCACCCCGACCTCGAGATCCTCAACCACGGCCTGACGTTGTGGGATCTCGACCGCGTCTTCAAGGTCAACGGCTTCGCCGGTTGCGAATACAAAAAGCTGCGCGACGTGCTAGGCCTGCTGCGCGACGCCTACTGCCGCCACATCGGCGTGGAGTACACCCACATTCTCGAACCCTCACAACAGGAGTGGCTGCAGCAGCGCGTCGAGACCAAGCACGTCAAACCGACGGTGGCCGAACAGAAGTTCATCCTGAGCAAGCTGAACGCGGCCGAGGCCTTCGAAACCTTCCTGCAGACCAAATACGTTGGCCAGAAAAGGTTTTCGCTGGAAGGTGCGGAAAGCATCATTCCCATGATGGACGCGGCGATCGACCAGTGCGCCGAGCACGGACTCGACGAGGTGGTTATCGGCATGCCGCACCGCGGCCGCCTCAACGTGCTGGCCAACATCGTCGGCAAGCCCTACTCGCAGATCTTTTCCGAGTTCGAGGGCAACCTCAACCCGGCACAGGCGCACGGCTCCGGCGACGTCAAGTACCACCTGGGCGCCACCGGTGTGTACCTACAAATGTTCGGCGACAACGACATTCAAGTGTCGCTGACGGCAAACCCGTCGCACCTGGAAGCCGTTGACCCGGTGCTGGAGGGCCTGGTGCGAGCCAAGCAGGACCTGCTGGACCACGGCGCCGAAGACCAAGGGGACGAAAAGGCCTTCTCGGTGGTGCCGATGATGCTGCACGGCGACGCCGCGTTCGCCGGCCAGGGCGTGGTCGCCGAAACCCTGAACCTGACCCACCTGCCCGGCTACCGCGTCGGCGGCACCATCCACATCATCGCCAACAACCAGATCGGCTTCACCACCGCGCCGGAGTACTCGCGGTCCAGCGAGTACTGCACCGACGTCGCGAAGATGATCGGGGCGCCGATCTTCCACGTCAACGGCGACGACCCGGAAGCCTGCGCGTGGGTGGCCAAGCTGGCCGTCGACTTCCGGCAGGAGTTCAAGAAGGACGTCGTCATCGACATGCTGTGCTACCGCAAGCGCGGGCACAACGAGGGCGACGACCCGTCGATGACCAACCCCGCGATGTACGACGTCGTCGACATCAAGCGCGGCGTCCGTAAAAGCTACACCGAAGCCCTGATCGGCCGCGGCGACATCTCGATGAAAGAGGCCGAGGACGCGCTGCGCGACTATCAGGGCCAGCTGGAGCGGGTGTTCAACGAGGTCCGCGAGCTCGAGAAACACGGCGCGCTACCGAGCGAATCGGTCGAGGCCGACCAGATGCTGCCTGCGGGCCTGGCCACCGCGGTAGACAAGGCGCTGCTGGCCCGCATCGGCGACGCCTTCCTGGCGGTCCCGGACGGGTTCACCGCGCACCCGCGGGTGCAGCCGGTGCTGGAGAAGCGCCGCGAGATGGCCTACGAGGGCAAGATCGACTGGGCCTTCGGCGAACTGCTGGCGCTGGGCTCGCTGGTGGCCGAGGGCAAGCTGGTGCGGCTGTCGGGGCAAGACACCAGGCGCGGCACCTTCTCCCAGCGGCACTCGGTGCTCTTCGACCGCAACACCGGCCAAGAATTCACGCCGCTGAAGCTGTTGGCGACCAACGCCGACGGCACCCCTACCGGCGGCAAGTTCCTGGTCTACGACTCACCGCTGTCGGAGTTCGCCGCCGTCGGCTTCGAGTACGGCTACACGGTGGGCAACCCGGACGCTCTGGTGTTGTGGGAGGCGCAGTTCGGTGACTTCGTCAACGGCGCGCAGTCGATCATCGACGAGTTCATCAGCTCCGGTGAGGCCAAATGGGGCCAGCTGTCCAACGTCGTGCTGCTATTGCCGCACGGCCACGAGGGCCAGGGTCCCGACCACACCTCGGGCCGCATCGAGCGCTTCCTGCAGCTGTGGGCGGAGGGTTCGATGACGATCGCGATGCCCTCGACCCCGTCCAACTACTTCCACCTGTTGCGGCGCCACGCCCTCGACGGCGTGCAGCGGCCACTGATCGTGTTCACGCCGAAGTCGATGCTGCGCAACAAGGCGGCGGTCAGCGACGTCCGGGACTTCACCGAGATCAAGTTCCGCTCGGTGCTCGAAGAGCCGACCTACGAGGACGGCATCGGTGATCGCAGCAAGGTCACCCGGGTCCTGCTGACCAGCGGCAAGCTCTATTACGAGTTGGTGGCCCGCAAGGCCAAGGACAACCGCGAAGACGTGGCGATCGTGCGGATCGAGCAACTCGCCCCGCTGCCGAAGCGCCGGCTGGGAGAGACGCTGGACCGCTACCCGAACGTCAACCAGTACTTCTGGGTGCAGGAGGAGCCGGCCAACCAGGGCGCCTGGCCGCGATTCGGGCTGGAGCTGCCAGAGCTGTTGCCCGACAAGTTGACCGGTATCAAGCGGATCTCGCGCCGGGCGATGTCGGCCCCGTCGTCGGGCTCGTCGAAGGTGCACGCGGTCGAGCAGCAGGAGATCATCGACACGGCCTTCGGCTGACCGCGACGCCCGCTGGGTCCGCGACCCCGCGGGAACCGGGGACCGCTGGTACCGGCTAGCCTCGACGCAAACGTGCCGATAAGGAAGGGTGCTCATGCAAGGGTTCGCCGGCAAGGTCGCGGTAGTGACGGGCGCGGGTTCAGGTATCGGACAGGCGCTGGCCGTGGAGCTGGCCCGCTCGGGCGCCAAAGTCGCGATCAGCGACGTCGACCTGGAGGGCCTGGCCCACACCGAGGAGCAGCTCAAGGCGATCGGCGCGTCGTTCAAGTCCGATCGCCTCGACGTGACCGAGCGGGAGGCCTTTTTGGCCTACGCCGACGGCGTCAGGGAGCACTTCGGCAAGGTCAACCAGATCTATAACAACGCCGGCATCGCGTTCACCGGCGACGTCGAAGTCAGCCAGTTCAAGGACATCGAACGGGTGATGGACGTCGACTTCTGGGGCGTCGTCAACGGCACCAAGGCGTTCCTGCCGCACCTGATCGCCTCCGGCGACGGGCACGTCGTCAACGTGTCCAGCGTGTTCGGGCTCTTCTCGGTGCCCGGGCAGGCGGCCTACAACTCGGCCAAGTTCGCCGTGCGCGGCTTCACCGAGGCGCTGCGGCAGGAGATGGCCGCTGCCGGCCACCCGGTGGCGGTGACCACGGTGCACCCGGGCGGCATCAAGACCGCGATCGCGCGCAACGCGACGGCCGCCGAGGGGCTGGTCCCCGAACAGCTCGCGAAGCTGTTCGACAAGCGGCTCGCCAGGACCAGCCCGCAACGCGCCGCCAAGATCATCCTGGACGCGGTCCGAAAGAAGAAGGCCCGGGTCCTGGTCGGCACGGACGCTAAGCTCCTGGACGTGATGGTGCGGGTGGCGGGCCCGTATTACCAGCAGCTCTTCGGCCCGGTCATGGGCCGGTTGATGCCAAAAGTCTGACCGTCAGCGGCCGAGCGGATGCTCGGCCAGCCAGCCGTCCGCCACCGCCTGCGGGTCGACGCCGGTACGCACTTGCCGGCGCATCTCGACCAGCGCCGCGGTGTCCAGCACGCCGGCCACTTCGTTGATCGCCAGCAACTGCCGATCGCTCAGCGCGTTACGGCGATAAAGAGGCACCACATTCTCGGCACGGATGAGTGCGGGTTTGCCGTCGGCCAGCGCGACCAGGTCGCCGGGAATGTCGGGGGCGGCCGAGGTGGTCCACCCCGCCGTCAGCTGCCCGGTCTGAATTGCGGCGAACATTGTTGCGCCATCGGGAAATTCGCGTGGCTGGGGAAGCCGGCAGGAGCCGATCGTCGACGGTTCCTGATGACCGGCGACGGTCCCGACAATGAGACCGTCGCAGTGGCGGGGCAGCGTGCTCAAGTCCGCACTGACGTCACTACCGCCCCACGCCTTGGCGGTGGGCCGACTGACCAGCAACACGGGCTTGTCTTCGGCGGCCGTCGTGTAGTCGCCCGCCGCCACGCCTTCGGGCAGCGCAGCGATCATTGCGCGGTAGACGTCTTTGTCCGACATGGCCGTCGCGCCGGGCTGAAAGGCTTGCAGCGTGCGGCCGGTGAGGGCGGGGACGACGGTGAACGCGCCGGAATCCAATTGCGGTTTCGGGTCGGGCGCCGTTGCGGGCCGCGCACCGAAACCGTAAGACCGCAGGGCGGCGACGTAGACGCCGGCCAGCAGCGCCGAGTCGGCGTCAGCCCGGGATCCGACCACCACTTCGGCACTGGCACGACGGTCGCCCGTGCCGGGTCCGCAACCGGCCACAGCGAGTGCAGCGGCGAGCACCGGCGCCGCCAGCCTGGCGATTCTCACCCCCCGGCGACGGAAGTGTCTGAGGCTTCCGTGGCCAGTGCCACCGCCGTGGCGACCGCATCCCCGACCCGGGTGTCCAGGGGGCTGGGGACGATCCGGTCGAGCGCGAGGTCGTCGCTGGCGACGGAGAAGATCGCCTCGGCAGCTGCGACCATCATCTTTTCGGTGATCCGGCGCGCGCCGGCTTCCAGCGCGCCGCGGAACACGCCGGGGAAGGCAAGCACGTTGTTGATCTGATTCGGGAAATCGCTACGCCCGGTGGCCACCACCGCGGCGTATCTGGCCGCGATCTGCGGATGGATCTCCGGATCGGGGTTGGACAGAGCGAACACGATCCCGTCAGGCGCCATGGTGGCGATCATCTCTTCGGGAACCACGCCCCCCGACAACCCCAGGAACACGTCGGCACCCCGAATGGCTTCGGCCAGGCCGCCGGTCAGGCCGACGGGGTTGGTGCGCCGCGCCAGAGCCATCTTGACGTCGTTCATGTCGTCGCGAGCGGTGTGCAGAACCCCCCGCGAGTCGAGCACCGTGATGTCCGAAACACCCATCACCATAAGGAGATTGGTGCACGCGACACCGGCCGCACCGGCTCCGGACACCACCACCTTCAGCGAGGCCATGTCGCGACCGAGCACCTTGCTGGCGCCCATGAGCGCGGACAGCACCACGATCGCCGTGCCGTGCTGGTCGTCGTGCATCACGGGGCAGTCCAGCGCCTCGATGAGGCGACGCTCGATCTCGAAACAACGCGGCGCCGAGATGTCCTCGAGGTTGACGGCGCCGAACGTCGGGCGCAGGCGCACCAGCGTTTCCACGATCGCGTCGGGATCCTTGGTGTCCAGCACGATGGGGATGGCGTTCAGCCCGCCGTACGCCCGAAACAGGGCGCACTTGCCCTCCATGACCGGCAGCGACGCCGACGGCCCGATGTCGCCCAGGCCCAGCACGGCGCTGCCGTCGCTGACCACCGCCACCAGCCGGTTCGCCCAGGTGTAGCGGGCAGCCTGGGCGGGGTCGTCGGCGATCGCACGGCTGACCTGTGCCACGCCGGGGGTGTAAGCGATCGACAGAGCGCGCTGAGTGTCCTG
>NZ_LZMB01000240.1 GCF_001673555.1 Mycobacterium sp. 1165178.9
GCAGCGCCGACGACTTGGTCGAGTTGTACGCCGACGACGCCACCGTCGAAGATCCGGTCGGCGGCGAGGTACACATCGGCCGGCAGGCGATCCACGGCTTCTACTCCGCGGTCAACGAGGTGCAGCGCGAATGCGAACTGGTGACGCTGCGCATCGCCGGCAACGAGGCGGCCTTCCAATTCCGGCTGACGGTGACCGCGGGCGAGCACCGCATGGTGATCGAGCCGATCGACGTGATGGTCTTCGACAGCCGGGGCAAGATCGCCTCGATGAAGGCCTACTGGTCGCCGGAGGACGACGTCACCCCGGCCTGATCGGGATGACGAGGCAGCCCTAGCCGCCCGCCAGCCAGGCGTGGTCGGCCGTGTAGAAGACGGCGAACCACATGGCGATGTAGTGCAGAATCGCCGCGATCGCGGTGAAGGCGTGGAAGAACTCGTGATAGCCGAACGTCTTCGGCCACGGGTCGGGCCAGCGCAGCCCGTAGAAGATGCCGCCCACGCTATAGAACACGCCGCCCACCGCCAGCAGCACCATCGCGGCCACGCCGGCCTGGTGCAGGATCGTGGGCGCGAACCAGACGGCCACCCACCCCAGCAGCAGATAGAGTGGCACGCCGACCCAGCGCGGCGCCGTCGGCCAGCACATCTTCAACGCGATGCCGGCGGCCGCGCCGCCCCACACGATGCATTGCACCAGCACCCCGGTGTTCTGCGGCATGACCAGCCGCGCGAACGGGGTGTAGCTGCCGGCGATGAAGACGAAGATCATCGAGTGGTCGAGCCGCTTCATCCGGCTGCGCGCGACGTCTGACTTCCACTGCACCCGGTGATAGGTCGCGCTGACCGCGAACATCGCCACCGTCGCCGCGGCGTAGACCAGCGTCGAGTGGCCGGCGCGGGGCGAGGAGACCGCCCACGACACCGACACCAGCGTGGCGCCGGTGATGATGGCCAGCCACGCCGAGATGAAGTGGATCCAGCCGCGCATCCGGGGCTTGCCCAAGACCTGGGCGGCACCCTCGACGAACTGCTCGACGGTGTTGCCCGGAACGATCGAGTCGGATTCGGGCTCCGGGTTGGGCGCGGTGCTGGTCTGGCTGCTCATTGTCTCCTGTGTCTTGCTCGCAACTAGGGGTACCAATGGGAAAGTCGCCTAGGGCTCAACATCCACAGTAGCCAGGGATGGTTACGGGGCAGTCTCGACTTGCGCGGCGACGGGGCCGAAATGAGAACCGGTGAATAAATCACCGCTGGCAGTAGGGTAATTGTTCGTGGAAATTATCCCGCCGCGCCTCAAGGAGCCGCTGTATCGCGTCTACGAGCTGCGGCTGCGGCAGGGCCTGGCCGCCTCGAAGTCCCAGCTGCCGCGGCACATCGCGGTGCTGTGCGACGGGAACCGGCGATGGGCCCGCGACGCGGGGTACGAGGACGTCAGCTACGGCTACCGGATGGGCGCGTCCAAGATCGCCGAGATGCTCCGCTGGTGTCAGGAAGCGGGCGTCGAAATGACGACGGTGTACCTGCTGTCCACGGAGAATCTGCAACGCGATCCCGACGAGCTGGCCGGGCTGATCGAGATCATCACCGACGTCGTCGAGGAGATCTGCGCACCGGCCAACCGCTGGAGCGTGCGAACGGTGGGGGACCTGGAACTGCTCGGCGACGAGCCGGCACGCCGGCTGCGCGGGGCCGTCGAGTCCACGCCCAGCGTCGCGTCCTTTCACGTCAACGTGGCGGTCGGCTACGGCGGCCGGCAGGAGATCGTCGGCGCGGTGCGTGCGTTGCTCAACAAAGAACTCGCCAACGGCGCCACCGCCGAGGAACTCGTCGAGGCGGTGACCGTCGACGCCATCTCCGAGAACCTCTACACGTCCGGGCAGCCCGACCCCGACCTGGTGATCCGCACGTCGGGCGAGCAACGGCTGTCCGGATTTCTGCTGTGGCAGAGCGCGTATTCGGAGATGTGGTTCTGCGAGACGCATTGGCCCGCGTTTCGCCGCGTCGACTTCCTGCGCGCGCTGCGCGACTACAGCCGGCGGGATCGCCGGCACGGCAAGTGACCCCGGAAGGCCTTAAGGGCCCGCCCGCCCGCGTGCCACACTGAGTGCATGGCTGCGCTGTCGGCGGTGGTGTTCACGCTGAGCGCCTGGCTGGGCCTGTATCTGGCGGCCCGCGATCCGCGCAAGCCCGTCCTGGCGCTCACCGCGATCGGCCTGTGCGGATTCGCCCTCGTGGTGGGGCTGGACGCGGTCCGCAACGCCAGTCCCGCATACGCCCAGGCGCTGAGCAGAGTCGAGATCTACCTGGCGACCATCCCCGGCCTGGCATGGTTCGCGGTGCTCGTCGAGCTGTCCCGGCCCAGTGAAGGCGGGCGGGGGCGCACCCGCGAGGTGCTGCTCGTGGCCGGGGTTGGCGCCCTGACATTGTTCGGGGCGACCTTGGCCGGCGGCGTCGACGGGCCGCTGCGGCCGGGGCACTGGCTGATGTTCGCGGTGATTTCGGTGTCGACGCTCGGCGCGATGGCCGTCGTGTTGCGGCGGCCGCGGCGGCCCAGGCCTGCGGTGGGACTCGCCATCACCGCCACCCTGTTCTTCGCGCTGAGCAACGCGATCCTGATCATTCCGCTGGGCGTGGTGCCCAGCTGGGTGGCGCTGGCGTCGACGAGTTGCGACGTCCTGGGGCTCGGAGTCGCCGTCGCCCTGTGGGACGCGTTCGACGAGGGCCACGCCCTGCGCGCCGACATGCTCCGCTCGTTCGCCGGTTCGGTTGCGGTGGCGGTGCTGTTCGGTGGCCAGGCGCTGATCGGGTTGGCGGTCACCCGCAACGATCGCGGCGCCCAGACCGCGCTGACCGTGCTGCTGTTCACCAGCCTGGCGATTGCGATCACGGTCCAGGTGCTCGCGGATCCGCTGGCCGGCGTGCTCGACCGGCTGGCATTCTCGAAATCGCCTGCGCTGCGGGCGGATCGGGCCGCGCTACGGCATACCGGTGCCGCATTGCCGCTGCGCCAGGAGCACCCGCTTGCCGACGTCGACGACGTCACCTTCGCCAGACTCACCCGGCGGGCGTTGGGCCACTACGGTGACCTGACCAAGCTGGTCGCCAGCCCGCTGACCGCGTTACCGGTCATCGACGAGCGGCTGGCGGCCCGGGGAGCCCCCGACCAACCGATCGAGCGGGCCAACGAACTCAAGGCCGTGCTGGCCGACGGCATAGCGCGGCTCAAACCGCGCGACGGCGGCGACTTCGGGACCAGCGAAGAGTGGCGCTACTACAACTCGCTGTACTTCCCCTACGTCGTAGGGGTGCGGGCCTACGCGCAGAACGCCACGGCCTCGGGCCTGGATCCGACCGCACGCCAGGCCTGGCACTGGTTCGTCACGGAGGTACCGCAGCGTTCGCTGCACAATTGGCAGAACGCCGCGGCCCGGCTGATCGCCGCCGATCTTCGTGGCCGGGTCCCGGTCCCGAGCGACTCCAACGGGTAGAGCCGCCGGACGGCAGAGCACACCTGTGACTTCTGGGGCCGTTGTGGCGTCCCGATTGGCGCGTGTCAAATATTCATGGCCGCCGATGGGAATAGCCGGGTGAACCACCTCGTCGTTGTATCCGTGGCACTAGTTGGCAGCGCCACGAGTCGATATGGCAGTGCACTGGCGGCACCCTCAAAGCTGTTCGACCCAACCCGCCATCGCGAGGAGTAAGCAGATGAGCTCTATTACCGGCGTATCAACAATCCCGACCCGGCCCCTCTACGACTCGACGGACTCGCTGTTGCGTTTTGCCGTGCGTGCCGACGCGACCCTGACGGGGATGTTCGGTTTGACCATCGCCTTCCTCGCCGACCCGCTTTCGTCGCTGACCGGCCTGACGTCCTTCCAGGAATACGGCGTGGGCGTCGTTTTCGTGCTCGCCGGCCTGCTGGTGTTCAGTCTCGGGGCGCTGCCGGAACTGCGCCGGGTCGGTCTCAGCGTCATGGCGGTCAACGTCGCGTTCACGCTGGCCTCGATCGTGGCCGCGGAAGCGCTGCCGCTGACACTGACGGGCGTCGCTTTGACGCTGGCCACCGGCGCATACACCGCGGCGTTCGCGGCACTGCAATACCTCGGACTGCGTCGCCTCGAGGCGTGATCTGCCGCGCGGCCTGCGCGGTGTTAAAGCTTGCGCAGCCGCAGCCGGTTGATGGAATGGTCGGCGTCCTTGCGCAGCACCAGGGTGGCGCGTGGCCGGGTGGGAAGAATGTTCTCGACCAGGTTGGGGCGGTTGATCGAGCGCCAGATCTCGCGCGCAGCGGCGACCGCCTTGGTGTCGTTCAACGCCGAGTAGTGGTGGAAGTGCGATTCGGGATCCGCGAAGGCGGTACTGCGCATGGCCAGGAATCGCGATACGTACCACTGCTCGATGTCTTCGATTCGGGCGTCGACGTAGACGCCGAAGTCGAACAGGTCCGACACCATCAGTGTCGGACCTGTCTGCAGAACGTTGAGGCCCTCCAGGATCAGGATGTCGGGGTGGCGGACCACGTGCTTGGCCCCGGGAATGATGTCGTATTTGAGGTGCGAATAGACGGGCGCGCAGGCGTAGTCCGAACCGGATTTGACCGACGTCACGAACCGCATCAGCGCCCGGCGGTTGTAGCTTTCCGGAAACCCCTTGCGGTGCATCAGGTTCCGCCGGTCCAGCTCGGCATTCGGGTACAGGAAGCCGTCAGTGGTGACCAGGTCCACGCGGGGGTGATGGTCCCAGCGCGCCAGAAGCGCCTGCAGCACTCGGGCGGTCGTCGACTTGCCGACCGCCACGCTTCCGGCCACCCCGATGATGAACGGCACCGGCCGGTCCGGGTTTTGCTGAGGTTCGCCAAGGAATTCCGCGGTGGCGGCGAACAGCCGCTGCCGCGCGGCGACCTGCAGGTGAATGAGCCGGGCAAGCGGCAGGTAGACCTCCTCGACTTCGAGCAAGTCGATTTGCTCACCCAGGCCACGCAGGCCGACAAGTTCTTCCTCGGTGAGGGCCAGCGGCGTCGACATACGAAGCGCACGCCATTGCTTTCGGTCGAACTCCACATAAGGGCTCGGCTCGCTAAGCCGCGGCATAGTGCCAGTGTTACAGGAGCGTCGAAATGCCGAACGGCTGGGCTGGCGAAAAGTGAGCGCTGGATAGACTGGCGGCCGTGACTGCTGCACCTGATGCCCGCCCCTCGACGTCTGTGATGTCGGCCTCGCTGGCCGAGGTCGACCCGGATATTGCCGAGCTGCTCGGCAAAGAGCTCGGCCGGCAACGCGACACGCTCGAGATGATCGCTTCGGAGAACTTCGTGCCGCGTGCGGTGCTGCAGGCGCAGGGCAGCGTGCTGACCAACAAGTACGCCGAGGGGTTGCCCGGTCGCCGCTACTACGGCGGCTGCGAGTACGTCGACGTCGTCGAGAACATCGCCCGTGACCGGGCCAAGGCGCTCTTCGGCGCCGACTTCGCCAACGTGCAGCCACATTCGGGCGCCCAGGCCAATGCCGCCGTCCTGCACGCGCTGATGTCGCCGGGCGAGCGGTTGCTGGGTCTGGATCTGGCCAACGGTGGTCACCTCACGCATGGCATGAAGCTGAACTTCTCGGGCAAGCTCTACGAGAACGGCTTCTACGGCGTCGACCCGACGACGCATCTGGTCGACATGGACGCGGTGCGCGCCCAGGCGCTCGAATTCCGCCCGAAGGTGATCATCGCGGGCTGGTCGGCCTACCCGCGGATCCTCGACTTCGCCGCGTTCGCCTCGATCGCCGACGAGGTCGACGCCAAGCTCTGGGTGGACATGGCGCACTTCGCCGGCCTCGTCGCGGCCGGACTGCACCCCTCTCCGGTGCCGCACGCCGACATCGTCTCGACCACCGTTCACAAGACGCTCGGCGGCGGCCGCTCGGGCATGATCCTGGGCAAGCAGGAGTACGCCAAGGCCGTCAACTCGGCGGTGTTCCCGGGCCAGCAGGGCGGCCCCCTCATGCACGTCATCGCCGGCAAGGCCGTCGCGCTGAAGATCGCCAGCACCCCCGAATTCGTCGAGCGGCAGGAGCGCACGCTCTCCGGCGCGCGCATCCTCGCCGAGCGGCTGTTGGCCGCCGACGTCGCGAAGGCCGGCGTGTCGGTGGTCAGCGGCGGCACCGACGTGCATCTGGTGCTGGTGGACCTGCGCAACTCCCCGCTCGACGGCCAGGCCGCGGAGGACCTGCTGCACGAGGTCGGCATCACCGTCAACCGCAATGCCGTGCCCAACGACCCGCGGCCGCCGATGGTGACCTCGGGGCTGCGGATCGGGACGCCCGCGCTGGCCACCCGAGGCTTCGGCGACACCGAGTTCAGCGAGGTTGCCGACGTTATCGCCACCGCCTTGGCGGCCGGCAGTTCGGCCGACGTGGCCGGACTGCGGCAACGCGTGACGCGGTTGGCGCAGGAGTTTCCGCTGTACGACGGCCTCGAAGACTGGGCGCTGGTCGGCCGCTGACCCGGCCCGAACGCGCGTTGGGGGCGAAAGTCACCAGTTTCCGCGACACGGCCCGGTCGATTTCATGAACCTGTGTACGCGGGTTACAGTTATCTCATGGCCGAACGACCTGTCGCTAACGCGCTGACCCTGGAACTCGAGCCGGTCGTCGAAGCGAACATCGACCGCCACCTGTCCACCGAAGAAATCTGGTTCGCGCACGATTACGTGCCGTTCGAGCGGGGCGAGAACTTCGCCTTCCTGGGTGGACGCGACTGGGACCCGTCGTCGATGACGCTGCCGAGGCCGTTGACCGACGCCTGCGAGATCTTGCTGCTGCTCAAGGACAACCTCGCCGCGCACCACCGCGAGCTGGTCGAGCACTTCATCCTGGAGGACTACTGGGGCCGCTGGCTGGGCCGGTGGACCGCCGAGGAGCACCTGCACGCGATCGCGTTGCGTGAATACCTGGTGGTGACCCGCGAGGTCGACCCGACCGCCAACGAAGAGGCCCGCGTCCAGTACGTCATGAAGGGCTACCGCGCCGACACCTACTCGCAGGTGGAAACCCTGGTGCACATGGCGCTCGTCGAACGCACCCACGCGGTGTTCTGCGAGAACCTGGCCGCGCAACTCGAGGAGCCCATCCTGGCCGGCCTCATCGACCGGATCGCCCGCGACGAGCGGCGCCACGAAGTCTTCTTCTCGAACCTCGTCGCGCACTGCCTCGAGTACACCCGCGACGAGACCATCGCGGCGATCGCCGCCCGGGCGGCCGACCTGGAGGTGCCCGGCGCCGACATCGACGCGTACCGGGACAAGGTGCAGAACGTCGAGAAGGCAGGCATTTTCGGTCCGGAGCAGCTGCGTCAGGCGATCTCTGACCGCATCACCGCATGGGGGGTCGCGGACGAGCCCCAACTGCGGGAGTTCGTCGTCGGCTAAGCCGGCCCGCACGCGACTTTCGACATCGGCCGCCCAGTGAAGGTGGTCGTGGCTCGCCACGTCGGCGCGCCTGCACAGCGGGCACGCGGCCACGGGAGTAGCGTCGTTTCTCGATGGTCAGCGTCATGCTCTGCTGCCAGGGCGGCACCTCCCGTCACCACAACGGAAGGACCGGCCCCGGTCCTGGTGCTGCGGTTCCCGTCGACATGCCTGTGCGGGTCCGCGCGGGCTCATCCCGCTCGAGGAGCGCTACGTGACCGATATCCGGACCTACGTGATCGACACTTCCGTGCTGCTGTCCGACCCCTGGGCGTGCAGCCGGTTCGCCGAACACGAGGTGGTTGTTCCGTTGGTGGTGATCAGCGAGTTGGAGGCCAAACGTCACCACCACGAGCTTGGGTGGTTCGCACGCCAGGCGTTGCGGCTGTTCGACGACCTTCGGCTGGTGCACGGACGGCTGGATCAACCCATTCCCGTTGGGGCACAGGGCGGTTCGCTGCACGTCGAGCTCAACCACACAGACCCGTCGGTGCTGCCGGCCGGTTTCCGCAGCGACAGCAACGACTCGCGGATCCTGAGCTGCGCCGCCAACCTCGCGGCGGAAGGCAAGCGAGTCACGTTGGTCAGCAAGGACATTCCGCTCCGGGTCAAGGCCGCCGCGGTGGGGCTGGCCGCCGACGAATACCACGCGCAGGACGTGGTCGCCTCCGGATGGTCGGGGATGCGCGAGATCGAGACCGCCGCCGAGGACATCGACGCCCTGTTCACCGATGGGGAGATCGATCTGGTGGAAGCGCGAGACCTGCCCTGCCACACCGGGGTTCGGCTGCTCGGCGGCAGCTCTCATGCGCTGGGCCGGGTTAACGCGGACAAACGCGTTCAGCTGGTGCGCGGTGACCGCGAGGC
>NZ_LZMB01000241.1 GCF_001673555.1 Mycobacterium sp. 1165178.9
CGGCGCGGCCGTCGACCACGTCGACCGCGGGCAACAAGATCAACACATCTCCTCCTGTGTGCCGAGATTGCAACGCGTCACGTGCATCCCCGACTTGTGCTCGGTAGAAAGCGCTCTCGCGAGGACCTTCACAGTCCCTGGACCCAATTGCTCAACACGGCCGCGCCGGCATCCCCGCTCTTCTCCGGGTGGAATGTCGTCGAATCCGGGCCCGGCACCGTGCTGTTCAAAGGGCTCGATGCCGACACCCGGTTCTACTTCGTGCACTCCTACGCCGCACAGCAGTGGGAGGGTTCGCCCGATGCGGTGCTGACGTGGGCCAGCCACGAGGGCCCGTTTCTGGCGGCGGTCGAGGACGGGCCGCTATCGGCCACCCAATTCCACCCGGAGAAGAGCGGGGATGCCGGCGCGGCCGTCGACCACGTCGACCGCGGGCAACAAGATCAACACATCTCCTCCTGTGTGCCGAGATTGCAACGCGTCACGTGCATCCCCGACTTGTGCTCGGTAGAAAGCGCTCTCGCGAGGACCTTCACAGTCCCTGGACCCAATTGCTCAACACGGCCGCGCCGGCATCCCCGCTCTTCTCCGGGTGGAAT
>NZ_LZMB01000242.1 GCF_001673555.1 Mycobacterium sp. 1165178.9
CCGCGGCCACACCGGCGTCGATCAGGGCCTCGACGAGCAGGAAGAAATACGCCGGCCCGGAGCCCGACAGCGCGGTGACGGCGTCCATCTGGCCCTCCGGAACGCTCAGGACGCCCCCGACCGAGTCGAACAGGGCCGAGACGCCCTCGAGCTGCGCCGCGGTGACGAATCTCCCCTTAGCCAGCGCCGTGACCCCGGCGCCGACCAGGGCCGCCGCGTTCGGCATCGCCCGTACCACCGGCGTCCCGGCCGGGAGCTTCGACTCGAAGTACGTGATGGTGACGCCGGCCGCGACCGTGACGAAGACCTGCTCGGCGGTATCGCTCTCGGCGGCGGCGGCCGCGCGTGCGAGCTGCGCCATCACCGACTCGACATCGGCGGGCTTGACCGCGACCACGACGAATGACGCGTTCTCCACCGCGTCGGATAGCGAGCTGATCAGCACGGAATAGGTGTCGGCCAGGTATTTGGCGCGCTCGGGAACTCGCTCGACCACCACCAGGTCTTTTACCTGCCGACCCGCCCGCAGCAGACCCGACAGCAGTGCCTCCCCGATACTGCCGCCACCGATGATCGCGATTCTTGCCATGCCGGACAGCATCGCAGACCCCGGGCGCTAGCGAGCGGCAGGGACCAGCGCCAATTGACGGGCCTGCACCACCAGGCGGCCCAGGCTGTCGACCACGGTGTGGTCCTCGTCGAACCAGTCCTGCCCGATCTCGGTGCAGGTCGCGATGATGCGCAGCCAGCCGTCGGCCGGCAGGCCCCGCAGAAACGCCGTGAGCTGGATTGTGGGCGCCCAGCCGGTGCGGTCGACGGCGAAGGTCACCGGTGCCGACAGATCGCCGCACATGAGCGCGAACAGCGCGTCCGGGGCCACGCCGCGGGGGCGCGCCCACATCTGGATCACCGGCGGGCGCCCGTCGCCGCGGGGCGCCATCGTCGACAACACCGGCCGCACGTCGCAGCCCTCCCCCAGGTGCACGAGGCCGGCCAGCGGATGTCCGGGTCCGATCGGCTCGATGTCGTCGGGGGGCTCGGGCGCCATCAGGTCGGCCACCGGGTTGGCCGATAGCAGCGGGCTGGCCACCCCTTGCGAACCGTCCCGATGCCAGTGCTCGGGTTCGCCGAGGTTGACCACGGCGTGCACTGCGGTGCGATCGCCCTGGTTGAGCTCGACGTCGACGACAGTGATCCGGCGGCCCCGCTTGCGCAGCGAGGTCACCAGCTGCACCGGACCGGGGTCGGGCGCCCACAGGAAGCTCGCCGACACCGCGACCGGATGCTGGACCGGTTCGAGTCCGTCGGACTGCTCACCCCATGCGGTGCGGGCGGCGTTGGCGCAGAGCGCCAGCATCGCGCCGCCGTGCACCCTGGGACCGATGGTCCAACGCTTGTCGAGCTCGCCTTCAAAGGCGCCGGAACCGACCTCCCGCAACGTCATCGCGGTGGTGAATAACGCACGCATGTCGTCTGGGTTTTCTCCTGGCTTGGTCAACGCAACAGATGCGTGCGGGCAAACTGCAGCGATTCGGCGAGCATGGCCTCGCGCTCGCTGGCGGAACGGGCGCTGGACGTCGACACCTCCAGGATGACGTGCCCGGCGAAGTGGCTGCCGGCCAGCATCTGGCACATCTCTGCGGTGGGTTGCGTGCCGCGCCCGGGCACCAGGTGCTCGTCGGCGGGCAGCCCGTTGCCGTCGCACAGGTGCAGATGCACCAGCCCATCCCCCATCCGCTGGGCCATGTCCAGCGAGTCGGTGCCTGCGGTCGCGGTGTGGGACAGGTCCAGCGTGTAGTGCGCGTGGTTGCCATCGAGCGGGTCGTAGGAGGGCGCGAACGCCGAAATACCCGGGCCGGGTCCGCCACCGCGTCTGCGCATCCGCTCCAGCGACTGGCCGGCCCCGAAGAGCCGGTCGGCGCGGAAGGGGAACATGTTCTCCACGGCGACCATCACCTCGCTCGAGGCTTCCAGCTCCGCCACCTGCTCGCTGAAACCCTCGGCGTAGCGCCGCTGCCAGCGAAACGGCGGGTGCACGACCACGGTCTGGGCGCCCAGCTGTTCGGCGGCGCGCACGCTGCGATCCAGCTTGGGTATCGGGTTGGCACCCCACACCCGCTGCGAGATGAGCAGGCAGGGCGCGTGCACGGACAACACCGGGACGCGGTAGCGCCGCGACAGCTTTTTGACGGCGGCGACGTCCTGACTGACCGACTCGGCCCACACCATCAGCTCGACGCCGTCGTAGCCGAGCCGGGCCGCGTACTCGAAGGCGGCCTCGGCCCGCAACGGGTACACCGAAGCCGTGGAAAGGCCGACTTTGATGGCTGGGCGCACTGTTTACGGTGCCGCTAGCCCGATTGCAACGACAGCGCCAAGGGTCCCAGGGTGATCAGCGCACCCACCGCGACCGCGATCAACGTGCTGGCGATGTCCTCGGTTTTGCGAACCACCCGGACCCCGGCCACCAAGCCCAGAATGACCAGCACCGATAGGACCAGCGCCACCAGGCTGTTCCAGCGCCACAGCTGGTCGAAGGCCACGAACAACCCGCCGCCGAA
>NZ_LZMB01000243.1 GCF_001673555.1 Mycobacterium sp. 1165178.9
GTCCGAATGGTGGCGACGCGGGCGGGCGTCGGCAGCGGGATAAGAGATCGTCTGAGGTTTCTCGGTAGCCACTCTTTCGATACTTCCATCGCGGCGGCGCTGTGTCTCGTGTGTTTTGATGGCACTTGGGTCCGGTTAGCGGACGCTCGATCGGGTATGGGATAGCGGCGGGTTCCCGGCGCCGGAGCCCGTCCCCCACTCAGGCCAATGGAAAGCGATATGACCAAACCCGACAAAGACCCGCTGAGCCGCGCTCAGGAGCTGGAAAACATCGTCGATGAGCTCGAGGAGAAGGTCACCGAGGAAAGCGAGGCCGAAGGCGTTCCCGGCAACCGCAGCGACCGGGAACAAGCGACGGCCCGCGGCACAACCAGCGAGCCACCGGACTAGCGGTCGCCGGCTTGGCTCCCGGGAACATCGTCATTCGCTCGGCAGGTCGATGGCGTGCGCCTTCAGCGTCGCCAGCATCTCGGTCGTCGGCCATTCGCTGGCCCGGTAGCGGACCGGGTTGATTCCCGCGACGGGAAGGATGCCCACCGCGTCGACCACCGTCGGGAAGGGCACGGTGAACTTGTCGGACACATCTGACGGGTCACCGACAAAAAACGTCACGTAATCGGTTTGCGGCAGCTCCCATGGAATGCCCTGGCCCCACACCGCCGTGGTGCGCGGGCCCCACGCCGTCTCGATCATCTTTGCCTCGCCGACGTATTGCGGGAAAAGCTCGCGCTCATAGTGCTCCCGCAAGAAATCGGTCTGGTGGCCGTATTCCGTTGTCGCCAAGAGGGTTCGAGCCCTCAACGCCAAATCGCGCAGTGGGTGTGGGCCGGCCTGATCGAACGGCGCGATAACGCTGCCCTCGATCGTGTAGCCCTGCGGCGAGATGTGCTGTTCGGCATCGAGGTACATCTGCTCGGCGACCTCGAAGAGGTCCGCGGCATTGTCGGGCGCGTCGGTGCCCAGCAGTAACACGCCATCGCCGGGGAAAAAGACCAGCGGACGCGGGCCGTCCGCCAGTGCGAGTGAACCCAGCCAACCGGTAGCCAGGATCATCGAATCGACATAGGTGCCGCCGTCCGCGTCTTTCAACAGGAATTTCTCGCCCGGCTGGACGGCCTGCTGATGCGCGGAAAGGTTTTCCCTGGCCGCCGCGAAGGCCTGATCGCCGCTGATCCCCCAAGCGTCCGTTTCCGCAGGGGTCACCATGGCCCGCACCGTGGGCAGGTCGACCACGACCATCTCGTTGATGAAGGGGAACACCGGACGGACCCAGGGTAGAGCCCCGGTGTTGACCAAGTGGTTGACGTAGCTCTGCGGGCGCAGCACCGGCCGCAGCAAGGGGGCGGCCCCGGCCCAATCCATGGGCGGAGTCGGCGCCGGGTCGGTTGCCATGTCCAGATGCTTCCTGCTCTCGGGAACACGCACGTTACACGCTGCCTCGGCCGATACAAGTCACCATTTCCGCTGCGGTTATTGTTCGCGCGTCGCGGCGGGCGGCCCGACCCAGGTGGCGAGGGCACCGCGCAGCGCCGCGTCGGTTTCGGCCCCGACCCAGGCGACGTGGCCGTCCGGCCGGATAAGCGCCGCGGGCGGCTCGCTGACCGCCCCCAGCACCGGAAGTACCAGTTGGGCAGCATCTTTCGCGCAGACCACCCGGACTCGGTCGACCCAGGACCCGATATCGATGGCGTCGGCACCCTTGAACTTCAGCAGCAGCGGGCGGGCATCTCGCAGCAGGTCGAAAACGCGCAGCGGGCCGTCGGCGGTGGCCAGGTCCAGGTCGGGCATCCTGCGGCCCACCAGCGGGTGTCCTTTACCCAGGTCGTAATGAATGTCCAGGCCAGACATCATCGCGGCGAAGCACACGCGCGGTTCGTCCATGCCGAGAAGGTCGGACACGGTGTCGCGCAGCGCCTTGGTGCGTTCGTCGGGGCGAAGAAGCGCCATCTGCGCCAACGCGTTGCGCAGCACCCGCTGGGCAACCGGGTGCCGTTCGGCCTCATAGCTGTCCAGAAGGCTGTCGGGTGATGTCCCGCTGACCACCTGGCCCAGCTTCCAGCCCAGATTCACCGCGTCCTGCACGCCGGTGTTGAGGCCCTGCCCGCCCACCGGGTGGTGGATGTGTGCGGCGTCGCCGGCCAGCAGGACCCGCCCGCGGCGATAGGTGGCGGCCTGCCGCGCCGCATCGGTGAACCGGGAAAGCCAAGCGGGACTGTGAATCCCATAGTCGGTCCCGTATACGGCGACGAGTGCCTCACTCAAGTCACGCAGCGTGGGTTCGGTGGCCGGTCCCAGGTGGGCCTCGGTGACCATGACCCGAACCGGCCCGCCATCGTCGTCCGTGGAAAGGGCGTGAACGCCGAGCGCGTCGTGGCGGATGCCCCACTGTGGGGATCTCCCGGTCGTCAAATTCATTTCGACCTCGGCGAGCAGGTAGCTCGTCGTCGCGTCCCATCCCGGAAATTCGATGCCGGCTGCCTTGCGGATGACGCTGCGCCCTCCGTCGCACCCGACGAGGTACTGCGCCCGCATCTTTCGACCATTGGCCAGGCCGACGTGGACGCCGGTGGCGTCCTGGGTGAAGGTCGTTACCTCCTCGCCGCGGTAGATCGGCACGCCGAGCTCGCTGACCCAGTCGGACAGGATGCGTTCGATCTCGTTCTGCCACAAAGCGAGTCCGTACGGATGCCGGGTGGGAAAGTCACTGATGTCCAGCCGGATTTGGGCGAACCCGGCGACCTGCGCCACCTGGCCCCGGGATAGAAACCGATCGGCGATGCCGCGCTGGTCGAGAACTTCGATGGTGCGCGAGTGCAGACCGCCGGCCCGCGCCCCGATCAGATCCTGGTTGGCGCGCCGCTCGACGATCGCGGCGTCGGCCCCCGCCAACGCCAGTTCGCCCGCCAGCATCAGCCCCGTGGGGCCGCCCCCGGCGATCAGCACCGCATGCCCGATATCGCCGGGCGAGTTCTCTGATGAGCACGAAACATCCACTTCGCCACCCCAATCCGCTTGAATTCTGCTCAAGGACAGCGATTTTGCATCACCACCCGGGTCTTGCGGCAAGCCCCCACATGCGCTATAGGTTGAAAGTGGCGGGGGAAACAATCACCAACGGTCACGCACCGCGTCGATCGCGCGGTAGATCCGCTGCTCGCTGACCGGGCTCGGCGTGCCCAGTTGTTGGGCCCACAGGCTCACCCGGAGTTCCTCGATCTGCCGGGCGATATCGCGAACGTCGGCGGTCGCCCTCGCCGGCTGCGGCAGGTTCTGCACCAGTTCGTCGTAGGCGTCCCGCACGGCGTGCACCTGTTGCATGCGGTCCCGATCGGCCTGGGCGGCGCGGGGCAGCCCGTCGAGGCGGCGACGGATCCCAAGGAGGTAGCGGTTGAGATCGGCGAGGTGCGCGGGGCCCGTGGCGGTGACGAAACCGGCCGGCAACAACCGATTCAGTTGCGCACGGATGTCGGCGATCGCATCGGTCTGGGCGGGCGGCGGA
>NZ_LZMB01000244.1 GCF_001673555.1 Mycobacterium sp. 1165178.9
CCGATAGTCCACCGAGACCACCGTGCAGCGGCCGCGTCGCGAAAGCTCCACGCATTGACGGTGATCGGTGTCCAGGTTGCCCAGCGCGAAACCGCCGGCGTGGCAGTACACCACGCCCGGCGCCCGGCCCTGCGGCCCGCATCGATAGATGCGCACCTGGACACCGCCGGATTCCGTCGGTACACGGTCCTCGGCGATCCGGACCCCATTCGCGTCGGTCTGCGCGGCGGTCACCCGGCGGCGTTCGTTGAACGGCTCACGGATGAGTTGTATTGCGGCCAGCGAAAACTCGGTTCGTGTCGTAGCGACAGCACGTAACGCCGGATCAAGCCGATCGGCGCCGTCCAGTTCCGTCACCGCACACCCCGCTCCGCAGCGGTGACCGCCTCGACCGCAGGCGCGACCGGCGCGGTGAAGCGGAAGTCGGCCGGGGAGAACCTGCGCGTCATGCCCCAGAAGGCGCGCGCGCTGCGCGGCCACTGGGTGACCACGCGTCCGTTGGGGGCACGGAAGTAGTTGCTGCACTGGGTAGTCCAGACGGTGCCGACCATCCATCGATCGATCTTGGCGACGAAGTCGGCCAGCGCGGCGGGCCGCACCGTGACGTAGCGCTTGCCCCTGCGCCGCAGGTATTGCAGGGCCCGCACGATGTAACGCGCCTGCGCCTCGAGGATGAAGATGACGCTGTTGGACCCGACGTTGGTGTTCGGTCCGTACAGCATGAAGAAGTTGGGGAATCCAGGCACGGCCATGCCGAGGTAGGCATGGGCCCCATCCCGCCACACCTCCCGCAGGGTGACGCCGGCTTCACCGATCACGTGCAGCTCCGCGAGGTAGTCGGCGGCGGCGTATCCGGTGGCGCAGACCACCAGGTCGACCTCGCGTTCGGTGCCGTCTTCGGTCACCAGGGACCGGGACCGCAGGGTCCGCGCCAAGCTGGTCACCACCTCGACGTTGGGCCGGGTCAGCGCGGGCAGGTAGTCCGAAGAGAACACCAGCCGCTTGCACCCCATCGGGTGCTGCGGTGTGAGCTTGCGGCGCAAGTCCTCGTCGTCGATCGCCTTCTCGAGCAGACCCAGGGCGACGGCCTTGAATTCCTCGGTCTTTTCGCTGCCGTGCTCGATCACTGCGATGTTGGATTCGCTGCGCTGCCACAACCGGGCGCGGTAAAGCCTCTTGGCGAACGGGAGGTGCGCGAACAACCAGCGTTCGCGCTGCGTGTAGTGCCGGTCCGGCTTGGGCAGGATCCAGGTCGGTGACCGTTGCACCGAATACACCTTGTCGGCGACCCTGGCCAGCTCGGGGATCAGCTGGGAGGCCGTCGAACCGGTACCCAGCACGGCGATCCGCTTGCCTTTCAACGGTATCGAGTGATCCCAGCGCGCCGAGTGCATCACGGTTCCGCTGAACGGCTCTTCCTCGACGAGGTCCGGAAGCAGCGGCCGGGTGAACAACCCGACCGCCGAGACAACGACGTTGAAGTGGTGTTGCTCGCCGGATGCGGTCGTCAGGCACCACAACTGAGTGCCCGGGTGCCACTGCGCCGCTCGAATTTCGGTCCGCAGCCGCAGGTGTGGCCGCAGACCGTATTTGTCGGCGCAGTGCTCGAAGTAGTCCAGGATCTCGGGCTGCGGCGACCACAGTCGCGACCAGCCGGCGTTCAGGTCGAACGAGTAGGAGTAAAGGTGCGATTTGACGTCGCACGCCAGCCCCGGATAGGTGTTGATTCGCCAGGTGCCCCCGACGCCGTCTTCCCGATCGAAGATGGTGAAGCTGTCAAAGCCGGCCCGCGACAGCATGATTCCCAGGGCTAGGCCGCCAGGGCCGGCGCCGATGATGCCGACGTTCAGTGGATCTGCAGGCATTGCCCACCGTCTATGACGAGTTCGGAGCCGGTGATGAACGATGCCTCGTCAGACACCAGGAAGGCCACGGCGTCGGCGACTTCACCGGGCTCGCCGATCCGTCCGAATGTCGACGCGGCGACCAGCCGCGCCTGGGTGGCGTCGTCGAGCATCGAGGTGGCGATCGGGCCGGGGAAGACGGCGTTGACCCGGATCCCGGCGGGGGCGAGCTCGGCCGCGACGGTCTGGGTCAGGCCGCGCAACGCCCACTTCGACGACCCGTAGGCGCTGTGCTGCGGGAAGGGCCGGATCGCGCCGGTGCTGCAGATGTTGACGATCGACGCGCTCGGCGCCTCTCGTAGCGGTTCCAGCGCTGCGCGCATTCCGAGGAATGGCCCCAGACAGTTGACCCGCCAAGCGGTTTCGAAACCTTCGGTCGTCTCTTCGCTCAGCGCCGCCCGGTGCAGCACGCCGGCGCAGTTGACCAGCGTGCTCAGCGACCCGAAGCGCCCGACCACCTCGGCGACCACCGAATCCCATTGCCCTGGCGAGGTGACGTCGAGCTCGAGGGCGATCAGGCCGTCGTCATCCGCTTCGCCGAGCGCGGTGAGCAGTTCGGTTGTCCGCAGGTCGCACCCGGCCACCGAAAAGCCTCTGTCACGCAGGCGTTTGGCGATCGACCAGCCTTGTCCGCCGGCGGCGCCGGTCACCAGTGCGACGCGTTGGTTCATGCTGGGCTCACCTCGGGGCTGTCGGCCAATCCGGCGCTGGTGACGAAGCGGCAGCGGCGACGCGCAAAGAACCACCGACCACCGATGCGGGTCAGCTCGTCGTCGTAGATCGCGGGCCGCAGCTGCAGGTCACCCGCGCGGACGAACAGCACCTGCGATCTGGCCGTTGCGCGCTTTCCTTCGACCTCGATCCGCGCGCTGCCGTTCAGGTGCAGGCCACGGGCCGCGGCGCGAAACATGCCCGCGATGCGGTCATGACCGGCAAAGGTCTTGCCGTAGACCAGGAATTCGCCGGCGGGCGCGAAGAGCCGGGCGCATTCGTCGACGTCGCCGACGTCAAGCGCCAGGGCGTAGCCCGCGAGCAGCTCACGGATCCTCGCGTGGTCGTCGTCTGTCATTGCGTGGCCTCGCGCAGGTGGTCCGCGGCGCCTCGTCGCAGCGCCTGTGACTCGGCCGCCAGGGTGATCATGCCGAATCCCAGCTGCGCCATGGCGTGACCCGTCTTGCCGTCCCCGGCGTGAATGCCGGTGACAAGGCCCGCGTCCGACGCCGCCCGATGGATGCGCACGATCGCGTCCAGCACGTCCGGATGCCGGGTGGCGCCGACGACACCTGCGCCCATCGAAATGGCCAGATCGGCTGGGCCGACGTAAATTCCGGTCAGGCCGTCGACGGCGCAGATCTCGTGGACGCCCGACAGCGCGGCCGCGGTCTCGATCATCGCGAAGACGCCGACCCGTGACTCGTGAGCGGCCGGGTCGTGCCCCAAACTGGCGCGCAGCGGACCGAAGCTGCGCACGCCCCTCGGCGGGTAACGGGTGGCGGCCACCGCCGCGGCGGCCTGGTCCGCCGACTCGATCATCGCGATGACGACGGCGTCGGCACCCGCGTCGAGCACCCGCCCGATCGGCGCCGCGTCGGCATTGGGCAGGCGCACCACCGTGGCGACGGGCATTTGCTCGATGCGGCGCAGAATGGCTGCGACGTCGGCGTCGTCGAGATAGCCGTGCTGCGCGTCGAAGCCAACGTAATCGTAACCGGCGCGGGCGAATTCCTCCGGCCCCAGCGCCGTCGGACCGGTGACCCAGCCGCCGAATATCGGCGTTTTGCGGCTCAGCGCTAGCTGCAGACGGCTCGGCGAGGCATCTGTCATGGTCGACTCACCCTGCGATGGCGATCTTGATGCGTTCGGCGACCGGCCGGCAGGCCAGGTCGAAGGCGTCCTGCACCTCGTCGACGCCGAAGGTGTGAGTGAGGTAGGCGCCCAGCAGCCAGGGGTGCTCGGCGGCGAACTTGCCGGCAAGCTCCAGCATTCGCCGGCGGTCCAGCGTCACACCGGATTTCAGAGTCAGGTTGTTGCGCAGCATGGCCCGCATGCTGATCGGGTACATTTCGTCGTCGGCGACACCGAAATAGAAAACGGTGCCGCCGGGGGCAGCGGCGGCGATGGCGTGGTTCAGGGTGGCGACCTGGTGGCCGACGGCCTCGATGACAACGTCCGCGCGATCCGCGGCCGCGAGTTGGTTCACCCACCGGTCGCTGGTGGCGCGCACCGGGGCGTCGACCCCGAAAGCCCTTGCCACGTCGCGGCGATCGATCGGGTCGACCCCGGTGACACGCCGCGCGCCCGCCGCCTTGGCGACATAGGAGAACAACAGGCCGATGGACCCTTGGCCGATGATCGCGACGTGCCGGCCGGCCAGGTCGCCGAGCTGCTCACAAGCGTAGAGGACGCAGGCCAGCGGTTGCAGCCCGACCGCCTGGGCGGGGGTCAGTGCCGGATCGTAGGGCGCCAGGCCGTCACCGTCGGTGACGATGCGTTCCATCAGGCCGTCGAACCCGGACGCCCAGCCCACCACGAGATCGCCGGGTCGGTGGGCGGGGTGCCGGCTGGCGATCACCTCGCCGGCGACCTCGTGAATGGGGAAGCCGTCTTTCTCGGGACCGCTTCGGCCGTCGTCACCCGGGATGTGCCCCTTGGCGCCACGAAAGGCCGGCAGATCGCTGCCGCAGACGCCCGCGGCCGAAAACCGCAACAGCACCTGACCGTCGGCCAGACTCCCGGGTGTCTTGTCGTCGATCGTGGTGCGCTCGAACAGATACGGGGCGACGATCCGGTAGGACCACACGTCAGACCTCCACCGGAATGTTGTTCCAGCCCCATTGGAAGCTGGACGGCAACCGGGTGGCGGCTTCAGCCTGGATCGCATAGTCGGGCACCCTGCGAAGCCATTCGGCCAGCAGCACAGCGACTTCCAGCCGCGCCAGGTGGTATCCGATGCAGAAGTGCTGGCCACGGCCGAACGCCAGCGACCGGCGGATGGGCCGGTCCCAGACGAATTCATCGGGCTCGGGGTATTCTTGCTCGTCGCGGTTGGCCGATGCGAGCAGAGTGATGACCCGCTGGCCCGGATTCAGGGTTTCGCCGTGAATCTCGAAGGGTTTGCGCACCGTTCGCGCGAACCATTGTGCGGGCGCGCAGAATCGGATCATCTCGTCGCGCGCGACGAGCACGTTGTTGTCCAGGTCGGCGCGCACGGCGGTCAGTTGCTCGGGCCGCCGGCTGAGTTCCCAGAGGCCGTGGGCGACGATTTTGGGCACCGTCTCGGTTCCCCCGATGAAGATGCACAGCATCTGGGTCGCGACTTCCATGTCGTCGAGTGCGCTGCCGTCTGGCAGGTGATAGCCCAGCAGTCCATCGACCACGTCCAGTGCTGTCCCGGACGAATCGGCGCGGCGGCGCGCAACCGCGGGCAGCAGATACTCGAAATAGTTCGGCCGCGCCTGCCCGGTGTCCACGCCCACGCCGGGCTGGGCGAGGCTGCCCGCGTTGACCGTCGCAAGCACCTGCGGCGCGAGATCGGTGGGAATGCCCAGGAGTTCGCAGACTATGGCGGCAACCACGACGCCGCCGTAGTCCTGGGTCAGGTCGAACGAGCCGCCTCCAAGCAGCGCGTCGAGGCGTTCGTTGGCCAGCGCGCGGATGCGGCCCTCCATATCGGTGACCGACCGCGGCCGGAACGGCCGGGAATGGGTGCGCCGGATCTCGCCGTAGAGGTCCGCGTCGAACATGGCGTGAAACGGAAGTGGGTGCAGCGGCGGGTCGGCGACCGGCCCGCTGTTGTGTTGCGCCAGAACCGATGCCGGCGGCAGCGTGCCTTCCGAGGCGACGAATGTGCCGTCGTTGACTTCCAGTACCGTCCAGATGTCCTCGAAGCGCGACAGTGCGAACGTGTCCCACTGTGGCATGTAGTACACCGGATGGTGGTCGCGCAGAATCTTGTAGTACGGCAACGGGTTTGCCATCACGGCCGCATCGAACGGGTCGTAGCGGAAATCGTCGGTGGTCACGGCGTTCTGTCGTCCCGTCACCGCAGCGGCGATGGCGGAAGCGCCTGCAGAATGGAATCCTCCCAGCCGTCACGCAACGCGGGTGCCACGCTCATCCACGTGACGATCTCGGCCGGCGGGCTCTCCTTCCAGGACGGGTAGTGCTCGGCGAAGCAGTCCCAGCCGCCGTCCAGCGCCCAGTAGTGGATGACTTCGTTGTAGCGGAAGGTCGTGGTGAACGATCCGAGCCAGCGCTTGCCGGTACGTTCCGACCACGGAACGTAGAGCCGCTCCAGTTCGCGGATGTAATCGTCCTGGCGTCCCGGTTTGGTCTGCATGATCTCCTGAATCACCAGCGGCGCGGTGAAATTGGCCTCATGCAATTGGGCGAGCGTCTTGTTGCTGGGCCCGGGGTACATGATGCGACCCTCCCCCGAGGCACCGATGTCAGCCAAAAAGGCCGCCCATTTACCGGACGCCGCCTCGTGGCTGCCGCCGCGAGCCTGCGCCGCACCGATCCTGGCGTAATCGGCGAAGCCGTCGATCTCCCAGATGACCGTCACCTGCGGCCAGTGCCCGTTGTACGGCGTGGATTCCCAGATCGCGAACAGCCGAGCGCCGAGTTGCTCCATCATCGGTTGATAGGTGTCAGCGAAGATTTCGGTGAAGCGGTCGCTTCGTCCCGATCCCAGGGAGATCGTCTCGTGCAAGTAGAGCAGGGTGTGTCCGAAGTATTTCTTCATGTGCTAGTCGAGCCGGATCAACTCTGAGTCGGTCCCAAAGCCCACGTCGCACAGCAGCGTCTCGGTGGCATCGACCGTCGCGTCCGGAATGCCCGCCGCCGCAAGCGCATAGCTCTTGAACATGCGGGCCGCGCCGCTGAGCAGGTGCTGCGCACGGGTCGTCGCACGGTTAACCCCCAGGGGCCATCCCTCACCCCAAAGGGCGACCTCGATCAGCCGGTTGTCCAGCGACTCGAGCACCGCGTCACGAACCCGGGCGTCGGCGGAGAACGCCTGCGCGCTGACGGCCAGGCTCGTCGAGCCCGCCCCCAGCGCGGCGAGTTCCGGCTCGATGTCCGCTGCACGGACCCCCAGGATTCGCAGCGACCGGGTGTCGCAGCCCCTCGGGAGCAGCACGGTAACTTCCCAACCGGCCATGGCCCGGTCGTAGAGCCAGCCGCCGGCCGATTGCACGACATCGCCGGCGCTGGCCGCGACGACGTCGAGCCGGTAACGCAGACCCTCGCCGTTCGCGCGGGTTGCTTTCGCAGCGCTGCTCTTGCTGATGTCGAATGTTGGAGCGACCATCGATCCATTCCTCACCACCAGTTCGCTGGCGGGTCTCAAGCGCTTGTCATGGGCTGGTGCCGCGTCACGCATCGGGCGATGCGACTCACCGGACAGCGTGACACTTCTGGCGAAATTTGTAAAGCTCTCGTCGGCCCCTCAGGAACCGCGGCGCGCCTTGAGGTCGGCCAGGACTTCCTCGGTGTGCTGCCCGAGTTCCGGTGCCGCAGAACGTGGCGCCCACGGAGTCCCATGAAAATCCGCCGGTGTGGCAACCATCGGCACGGCGGCTTCACCGGCGGGGACGTCGACGATGCCGCCCGCGGCGTGGAACTGCTCGTCAGCGACGACGTCCTCGAGGGTGTTGATCGGTGACCAGAAGAAGTCCGGTTCGCCGGCGAACACCTCCGCCCACTCGTCGAGGGGGCGCGTCGCAAAGATCTCATCCAGCGCGGCGATCAGCACGGTCGAGTTGACGGCGCGGGCACGGGCATCGGCGAACCGGGGATCGTCGCGCCACTCGGGCCGGCCCACCGCACGGCACAGCGCCGGCCAATGCCGCTCGGGCTCTAGGCCGACGATCCAGAACCGTCGGCCGTCGGCGGCGGCGTAGTTGTTCATGCACGGGTTGCCCATCGTTTCGCGCTGCCCGATCGCGATCGGCTGGCCGCTCATCAGATAGGTGTTGAGGTCGAAGCTCACGGTGTAGGCGCCCTGCCGGTAGAGCGAGGTGGTCACCAGCTGACCCGTCCCGGTCCGTTCGCGCGCGAGCAGTGCCGCGCACACGGCCGCGGCCATCGTCATCCCGGCGGAGTGGTCGCCCATGCCGCCGCGCTGAAACGGGGGCGTGTCGCCTGGGCGGGTGAGCAGGTGGGCCACCCCGGCCCGGGACCAGAAGGCGGCGACGTCGAAGGCGGCGCGGTCGGCGTCGGGCCCGTCCTCGCCGTACCCGGTGATCAGGCCGTAGACCAGGCGTGGGTTGGCCGCCGACACCGCCTCGAAGTCCAGGCCGAGGCGCCGTAGCGCGCCGGGTCGCACGTTGGTCAGGAAAACGTCTGCGTCGGCGAGCAATTCGAACGCGGTGTCGCGGCCGTCCGCGGTCCCGAGGTCTAGCACGACACTGCGCTTGGATCGGTTGTCCATCTCGAACGGCGGGTTCAGGCCCAGATCGCAGCCCAGCATCCGGCCGAACAAGCGCCCCGGATCACCTGTCGGCGGCTCGATCTTGATCACGTCGGCGCCCCAGTCCGCCAGGATGCCGCCGGCGGCCGGCCCGGCCACCCAGACCCCGAGTTCGACGACTTTGACGCCTGCTACCGGTCCCGCCATGGGTAAGTTCCTATCCCACGCCTTGGCGTCGGCGCGACTATTCCGATTACTTCGACGAGTTGTGAGCTGCCTCGCGATGATTCTCCGCCGCCCCGCGTATCGGATTACATGCGGGCATCGTGCGACGGCTGACCGCGGCAAGCCCACCACAGGTGCGGCCTGCAATACGACATCAATAGCAAGGAGATCGTCATCGTGGTCACCATCTCGGGCAGTGCGGTCCTGATTACCGGTGGCAATCGTGGGATCGGAAGTGCACTCGTCGGGGAAGCCCTACTCAGAGGTGCCGGACGCGTGTACGTCGGTACCCGAAAGCCCTTGACCGACAACAGTCATCCTCGCGTGACGGCCCTACGCCTGGACATCACCGACGCCACTCAGATTGACCAGGCCGTGCAGAGCGTGGACTCTCTCGATCTGTTGATCAACAACGCGGGGCTGGCGGTCTACGACGACCTGAGCAATCCCGCCGCGCTCGAGCAGCACCTTTCGGTGAATCTTTTCGGTACCCACGCAGTGATTCGAGCCTTCCTGCCGCTCTTGGCTCAGTCCAAGGGCTCGATCGTCAACAATCTGTCGGTGAATGCGTTGGCGCCGTTGTCGCTGATTCCGGCGTACTCCGTCTCCAAGGCTGCCGCGTTCTCCCTGACGCAATCGCTGCGCGCCATCTTGGCGGCCCAAGGCGTGCGAGTGCACGCGGTGCTTACGGGTCCCGTGGACACCGACATGACCAGGGGGCTCGACATCCCGAAGGCATCTCCGCAATCGGTGGCGAAAGGCATCTTCGATGGTGTCGAAAACGGCGATGACGAAATCTTTCCCGACCCAATGTCGCGGTCGTTGACCGAGCGCTGGCACGACGGCGCCGCGAAGCTGCTCGAGCGCCAGTACGCGGCGCTGCTTGCACCGGCAGAGTCCGCCACGTCTTGAGACGGTTCCGCCCGCCTGTCGTTCGTCGACGCCGACACCGGCCGGCCCGTGGGGGTGCGCGTGACCACCGACACCGGCACACCCGGAAAGAGGTCGGCAGGCATCCGGATCCAACGCGCCGCCGCCTCCCGCCGACGCGCATGATTGGGTAATCGGGGCGAGCACCGGGAGGGATGCATGACTCTGGTGGCCGGGCGTGGTCCGCTCAGCAGCGATCCCGCGGGGCGCTTCTCACCCGCGATACCCGACGGCGTCGTTTACGTCGAACCGCATCCCCGGCGCGTGCAGGCCGTCAAGGACGGCCGGCTGGTGATCGACACCGAGCGAGCGCTCATGGTGCACCGGCGCGGCCGGCCCCTGAGCTACGCCTTCGCGGCCGACGAGGTGGGCGACTTGCCCAGCGAGCCGGAACCCGAGGCGCCCGGTTTCGTCCAGGTGCCCTGGGACGCGGTCGACACCTGGCTGGAAGAGGGGCGCAAACTCGTGCACTACCCGCCCAATCCCTATCACCGCGTCGACTGCCGTCCGACGCAGCGCCGCCTGCGCGTCCAAGTCGACGGGACCACGCTGGTGGACACCGACGACACCGTCATCGTCTTCGAGACCGCGCTCGCCCCGCGGCTCTACGTCGACCCGGCACATGTGCGCACCGATCTGCTGCGGCGCTCCGAGACGTCGAGCTACTGCAATTACAAAGGCATTGCGTCGTATTGGTCGTTCGCCTCCGGCGAGCGGGTCGTCGAGGACGTGGCCTGGAGCTATGCCGGCCCGCCGCCGGAAAGCCTGCCCATCAAGGGATTCCTCAGCTTCGATGACACCCGTGTCGAGATGATGGCCGAACTGCCGGTCAGCGGCCGTAGCTAGGACGCCCGAGGCCCAGCTCGTGCTGGGCGATCATGTTGCGGAACACCTCCATCGTGCCGCCGTATATGCCGGCAGGCACGCCGTGCCTGAAGATGAACTCGATGGCACCCTCGTCCGCGGAACCCGTTGTGTCGGTGGGCAATGTCGATGCCGTACCCAGCAGGTCCATCAGCTCCTGGGAGACCTCACGCATCGTCTGTATGAGCGCTACGCGCCCATACATTCCAGGGGTCGACATGGCCGCTTCGATGCGGGCCATGCTGCGCCCGAGCCGGTATTTCGTCGCATCGTCGTCGATCGGACGCCGACCGGCCGCATCGGGCTTCGACAGCACGGCCGCGACTCCATCGGCCGCCTCGGCCATCAGGTGACCGTGCTCTGACAGCATCGAAATGTTCTGCAGGCCATGATCTTCGGCGTCGGTGATGCCATGTTCCGCGTCGAGGGCAAACCGCATCACCGTCCAGCCGCCGTTGACCTCACCGATCCGATAGAGATCATCGACCCGCACGTCGCTGTAATACACGATGTTGGTGCGGTCACCGTCGAGCGTGCGAATGCCCTGGATCTCGATACCCGGCGAATCCAGCGGCACCAGAAACATGGTCAGGTTCTTGTGTTTGCGCCCCTGCGGATCGGTGTTGGTGAGCAGGAAGACGTACTGGGCGTTCTGCGCGTTCGAGGTGAACATTTTGGAGCCGTTGATGATCCAGCTCGATCCATCGGCGTCGCGCACCGCTCGGGTCTTGCAGGTGGCGACGTCGGAGCCGCCCTCGGGCTCGGTGTAGCCCAGGCACAGCCGGATATCCCCGGACAGCACGCCAGGAAGTATCGAGTCGGCGAGTTCGGCTGCCCCGAATTGCTTCACCAACCGCGCGACGACCGCCGTGGTGCCCCAGTGGAACCACGGCGTGTGAGCGCGCCCGATCTCGAGGTGGAAGATCCGTCGGCGCACCGGATTGAATCCCCCTTCGGACTCCACCTGGTAATCCGACGTCAGGTAACCCTCTTTACCCAGCGCCAAATGCACTGGTTCACTGAAGTTTTCACCAGTCTCTCGATCACGCCGCAGCACTTCGTCGGTGACGTGTTCGGCGATGAATGCCCGGGTCCGGTCGAAGAAGTCCTGATCCTCGGGCGAGAGCACTACACGGGAGAAGTCCATTTGGCGCCCTTGATCACGCCGCGTCGACGACCAGGCTGCGGAACCGGTCGAGCGTCTCGAGTGCGTGCGTCATGCTGTCGCCGGGCAGGTGGATGCTGACCCAGGTCACGCCCAGTTTGGCCAGCTTGTCCAGGCCCTCCAGGTAGGCGTCGGCGTTGAAGTCGTCACTCGCCGGGCTGCCGCCCTCGAAGTTGGTGAAGGTGATGTCGATCGCCGACCAATCCCGCCCCGCCGCATCGCATCTGCGCCGCAGATCGTCGATGCCGTCGGCCAGCTTCTGCGCGGAGTCGATGACGGCCGTGCCGGCCGTCTGGGCCAGCTGCGGCGGCGCGGGGAACGGGCACCACCCGTCGCCGTACTGGGCCACTCGCTGCCGCGAAGACGACGTATTGCCGCCGATCCAGATCGGCGGATGCGGATCGCTGACCGGCCGGGGATGCGCAGTGATGCCGCGCGCGCTGAAGTGCTTGCCCTCGAATGAGATATCGTCGCCGGTCCAGATGGCCCGGATCACCTGAAGGGATTCCTCGAACAACTCGGCGCGTTCGTCGTAGCTGACTCCCAGCGCCGCGAACTCGCGCTTGAGGTAGCCCACGCCCACCGCGAGCGTGAAGCGTCCCCCGGAGAGCAGGTCCAGGGTGGCACCGGACTTGGCCACCACGAACGGGTTTCGGTACGGCAGGACCACGATGTTGGGAATCAACCGCAGCGTGGATGTCGTCGCGGCCGCGAAACCCAAGGCGACAAAGGGATCCAGCGCGTCGTGTCCGCCGGCCTCCAGCCACCGCTGTGACGGCGCCGGATGATCGGTGAAGCCGAAACCGTGGATCCCGGCCGCCTCGGAGGCTGCGGCAACCTTGCCGATGCCGTCCCCACTCACCAGTTCCGGGTTGTACGGATGACTGTGCATCGGGTGGGTGATGGTGAACCGCATCGCTGCCTCCGGCGCTTTAGAACCGCGCGCGCGAGTCGATCGTCGTGTCGGTGGTGCGCAGCGGACGGATCAGCGCCTCCTGGGCGAATGAGGCCAGCAGCTCACCCTCCTCCGCGTGCACGGTCCCGCGCACGTACGACATCCCCGCTCCCACCTGGGTGCTCTCGTGCGTGTAAAGCAGCCACCCGCTCCAGCTCACCGGTTCGTGGAAGGCGACCGAGATGCTCATCGGTGCGGTGGACACGGTCAGGTGCGCCTGGGCGGTGCCGATGCCCTCATGGGCGCGCATGGTGGTCGAAATCCCCAGATGCCCGGTGAAGTACGCGAGCAGCGCCTTGGCCAGGTCGTCGCGGGCCGGGATCGGGTCGTAGTGCAGCCAGGCGTAGAGCTCCGGCGGGCCGACCTCCTCGGGACTGTTGACGTCGAGGACGTCGACGAGGCGAAGCTCGCGACCCACCATCGGCATCGGTGAGGGATGCGCGTCGGCCGGGGCTGCGACGTCCGGCCGCGGCAG
>NZ_LZMB01000245.1 GCF_001673555.1 Mycobacterium sp. 1165178.9
GAAAAGCGACAGCACATAGACGATGATGACCGCCGCGAGAATGCACACGCCGATCGCGATCCGGGGCGCGTCGCGCTTCTTCTTTGTGGGCGGCGCCGGGGCCGGCGCAACCGGGGTCTCCGTCGTCATCGGCCACCGCCGCGAGCAATGGAGCGCGACGTCCGCCGCGAGGCTTGCTGGAAACGGGACGGCAACGCTGGCGAGATCCGGGTGGAGCGGGGTGACACGTCGTCAGATGTTAGCGAATGGCGGAACCCGGGCGCGCGGCGAAATACCCTGTCCAGAAACATAACAGCCGCGCGCCACCCAACGGCCATGCACCGTTCACTTCACCGGCCGACACGCGCGCAGCGTCCCCCGGATGATATGGCGCGACGGATTTGCTAGCCGGATGGCGAGTCGGCCACGCAGCGAAATCCGATGTGCGTCGTCGCGGAGTCCTGCGATTGCGGTGACCGCGCCGCCGGACGGTAGCGATGGCAGTACTCGGGCGCGCATAGGTGGCTGCCGCCCTTCAAGGTCTGGCTGACGGACGGATCAGCGGGACCCGACGGGGTGCAGCAGGACTTGGGAGGCTGGTCGAGCCGGTGATGTGCGGCGAACTCCGTGGCCGTCCACTCCCAGACGTTGCCTATCATGTCGACAAGCCCAAAGCCGTTGGGGGCGAACGTTCCAACGGGCGAAGTTCCCACCCAGCCGCGCGCCCCCTCATTGCGGTACGGGAAGTCGCCCTGCCAGGTGTTGGCCATCAGTCGGCCATCGCTCGTCGCCTCGTCGCCCCACGAGTACGTCGTCGTGGACCCGGCCCGGGCCGCGTACTCCCACTCGGCCTCGGTCGGCAGCCGCCGCCCGGCCCAGCGCGCATAGGCCGCCGCGTCCGGATACGCCACCTGCACGACCGGATGATCGCCGCGGTCCGCGACATCGCTCTCGGGCCCGAACGGATGGCGCCAGCTCGCCCCGGGCACCCACTCCCACCACTGGCGCCAGTCGCGCAGGTCGACCGGCCCGGTTGTCGGCCGGAAAACCATTGCGCCCGGGCATAACTCGTTCGGATTTGCTCCCGGGTACAGCGCCGGATCGATCGGCTGCTCGGCCACCGTCACATACCCGGTGGCGTCGACGAATTCGGCGAACTGCGCGTTGGTCACCGGATGCCGTTCCACCCCAATCCGACCCACCGACACCGTGTGGATCGGCGCCTCTTCGGGGTAGAAGCTCGTCGAGCCCATGCGGAAGGATCCGCCCGGGAGGTCGACCAGCTCGCTTAGCACCCCGTCAGGCTACGCCGGTCGAGTGCCCTAGTCGGATTGCCGATACCAGGTGAGCATGTAAAGAGCCATCGCCGCGACCAGCGCGATCAGCACCCAGATAACCAGCACTTGGTCGATCCATACGCCCGGAGGGGGCGCACCCGGCCAGAAGTTGCGAATGGAAATCACGGCGAACAACATCGCGGCAAACCAAGTCACGAACGGCGGCACGAATTTCCTTCTGCCCAAGTCTATTTGGATCACCACGGCAAAAGCCAACGCCGGCAGCGCGAAAAGCACCAAGCAGATGCCCAAGTCGAAGATCAGCGGGCCCTTGGCCCTGTGCAGCGTGATGACGACGTTGTCGGCGCGATCCGAGTCCTGACTGGCTTCGCCGACGCGCTGAACGCTGACGTCCCAGCCGTCCAAGCCGCCCGACCTCAATGCCACCAATGACACCGTCGTGCTGGTGCGGCTGGAAAAGCTGGACACCACCGCGAACCGATTGACGGTGAAGGTCGCTGGTGATCCCTGAGGAGTCGATGTTCGACAAACGCCTCGATGGTGGTCGCGACTTGCGCCGGCGACTTGCCCGCCGGGTATTGCAAGTCGCCTAGGTCGTTCGGGGGATCCATACGGACCGCGGTGTCGGTCTTGAGCACCTCGAGGCGTTTGTCGAACATCGACTCCTCAGGGATCACCAGCGACCTTCACCGTCAATCGGTTCGCGGTGGTGTCCAGCTTTTCCAGCCGCACCAGCACGACGGTGTCATTGGTGGCATTGAGGTCGGGCGGCTTGAGCGGGCCCCCCGATTTCGCCAGCAGGTGCACGCCGAACAGCGACAGGGCGTACACGGCGACGAAGCCCGCGACGGCGGCTAGCATCCGTCCTCGAGTGTCCGGAACCGCTTCTGCGGCTGCGTGATACCTGACTCACGCAACCGTGCGAACTTTCGATGAGCCGCGGGTTGGTGCACCAGTTCATCCGGCGTTTGTTTGCCTGTTAAGCCAGTGACGGTAGATGTCGGGTGTGAAGCGCACTCGTTCGGTACTGGCCGTCGGTGCCCTGGTGGGCGGCGCCATGTTGGTTTCCGCCTGCAGCGACTCGCCCGCGAGCCTGCCGTATACGGCCGGGGCCAAGGTCGACTGCGGCGGCAAGCAGACCCTGGCGGCCAGCGGCTCGACCGCACAAGCCAACGCGATGACCCGGTTCATCGACGCCTATCGCCAGGCGTGCTCTCCGCAGACACTCAACTACACCGCCAACGGTTCCGGCAATGGCATCACCGACTTCCTTGCCGGCAAAACCGATTTCGCCGGTTCCGACACGCCACTGTCGGGCGACCAATACGCCGCCGCCAAGCGGCGCTGCGGGGGCGCCGACGCCTGGAACCTGCCGGTGGTGTTCGGCCCGCTGGCCATCACCTACAACCTCGCCGCCGTCGATTCCCTGGTGCTCGACGCGCCCACACTGGCCAAGATCTTCAACGGCAGCATCACGCGCTGGGACGACCCGGCCCTGGCCTTACTCAACGCCTCCATGCCTGCCGAGGACATTCACGTCATCTACCGCAGCGACGGCTCGGGCACCACCGACAACTTCCAGGACTACCTGCAGGCCGCATCCGGCGGGGCCTGGGGCAGGGGTGCGGGCAAGAGCTTCGACGGGGGTGTGGGTGCCGGAGCCGTCGGGAACACGGGCATCGCGGCCGCCGTGAAAAGCACCGAGGGTGCGATCGGCTATAACGAGCTGTCGTTCGCGCTCCAGCAAGGCCTGTTCGCCGCCGAGATCAAGACGCCGGCCAGCCGTAGGTCGTTGCGCCCGGTGCGGATCGGCACCGACACGGTCGGCAAGACCATCAAGGGCGCGAGGATCACCGGCGCCGGCAACGATCTGGTGCTCGACCTGTCGTCGTTCTACAACCCCGCCCAGCCCGACGTCTACCCGATCGTGTTGGCCACCTACGAGATCGTCTGTTCGAAGTACCCGACCGACGATGTGGCCAGGGCGGTCAAGGCTTTTCTGCAGGCGGCCATCGGCCCCGGCCAGATCGAACTGGCCAAAACCGGCTACATTCCGTTGTCGGCCGACTTCCAGGCTCGGGTCTCCAGCGCGGTCGACGCGATCAGCTCGGTCGATGCACCCAAACCCGAGTGAGGTTCTTTGCGCGCCAACACGTCAGTCCCGCGAAAAGGCAAGCGCGATCTCCGCTTCCACGTCCACGTAGGGTCGACCGGACAGGTCGACGGTGACCTGGGTGATGGTGCCGCCGGTGAATGTGAACGGCGCCTTGTAACGGCTGGATACCCCCGACCCGCCGTTGCGCCCGACCGTGATGCCGGCACCGGCCAGCCCGAAGGTTCCCGGGTGAGTGGTCACTCCCGCCAGGGCCCCGACGGCCTGGTCGTCGATGAACAGCGTGACGTCGCCCAGCGGCGTGTGACTGTTCTCGACCGTTCCGGTGCGGGAATAGCTGGCGCCGAACAGATGTCTGCCGAGGGGCACCGCCTCGGAGGAGGAGACCTCCTGCTGGCGCTCGCCGAGGAAGTTGTACACGTAGTGCAGCCGCCCGTCCTGGATGAACAGCACATGCCCGCCGTGCGCGCCGCCCTGCTTGAACAGCACACCCTCGGCGCCGGTGGTATCGACGGTCACCTCGGCCACCACCGAGAACGACCGGCCGCGAAGTTCGGCGGCGGCACCGATGCTCACGTCGGCGCAATCGGGATAGTAGAGGTAGCTGTTGCGTTCGCTGACCAGATATGGCCGCTGCCGCGTCAGCGTCTCCATGATGTTCAGATCGGCCAGCGGCAACCCGTTGTACTTGGCCGCCTCCGAGAACCACAGCGCCTTGAGTTCCTCAAGTTTGTCCGGGTTTTCGGCTGCCAGGTCGTGGCACTGGCTCCGGTCGGCCTCGATGTGGAACAGTTCCCAGCGGTCAGCGTCGAAGTGCGACCAACCCGCCGGGGTTGCCGCGTGCACGGTGTTGGCGAACCAGCCCTGGTGCCAGATCCCGCGGGTTCCCAGCATGGTGTAGAACTGGGTGCTCTTCGCGGTGCCGGCGCCCGGATCGCCAAGGGCCGCTTTGAAACTCACGCCATCCAACGGCTTTTGGACGATGCCCTTGACCGTCTCCGGCGGCGTCATCTCCAGTAGGTCGTAGACGGTCGGGGTGATGTCGCATACGTTGACGTAGTTGTCGCGCACTTCCCCGTGCGCGGCAATTCCCTTGGGCCACGAAATGATTGCCGTGTCGGCGATACCGCCCTCGTGGGAGGCATAGCGCTTGTACAGCTTGTAGGGGGTGTTGAACGCCATCGCCCACCCGATCGGGTAATGGTTGTAGGTCTCGGGGCCACCGAGGTGTTCGAACAGCTTCATGCTTTCTTCGACGGTGTCGATGTAACCGTTGAAGAACTTGCCCTCATTGACCGATCCGTTCGGGCCGCCCTCGCCGCTGGCACCGTTGTCGGAAATGACCACGATGATGGTGTTGTCGAGCTGGCCCGAATCCTCGAGATAGTCCAGGATCCGGCCGATCTGGGCGTCGGTGTAGCTCAGGAACCCGGCGAACACTTCGGCCATCCGGGCGAACAGCCTCTTCTCCTCGCCGTTCAGTGAATCCCAGGGCCGCACCGTGTCCTGCAGCGGCCACGGTTCACCGCTCGGCCCCTTCACGTCGAGATACGGGTTCATTGGCGATAATTCGGTGTCGCCCGGCACGATGCCCAGCGCCTTCTGCCGCTCCAGCACCACCTCGCGGTAGCGCTCGTAGCCCATGTCGAACTTGCCGGCGTACCGGTCCGCCCACTCGGCGAAGACGTGGTGCGGCGCGTGTCCGGCGCCGGGACATACGTAGGAGAACCAAGGCTTCTCGGGCGCAATCACTTTGGCGTCGCGGATGAATTCGATCGTCTTGTCGGCGATGTCCTTCGAGAGATGGTAGCCGTCCTCCGGGGTGCCCGGCGGAGTCACCGGGTGGTTGTCGTAGACCAGGTCCGGATACCACTGGTCGGTCTCCCCGCCCATGAACCCATAGAACCGTTCGAAGCCTCGTGAGGTCGGCCAGTGCCGCTTCGTCGAGGCAAGGTTCGATTCCTCGAGGGGCGTCAGGTGCCACTTGCCCACGCAGTAGGTGTTGTATCCCCGTTCGGCGAGAGCCTCGGAGAGCAGGCCCGTTTCGAACGGGATGCGGCCGTTGGCGTTGGGGAAGCCCTCGGTGAACTCCTCGATGGTGGCCATGCCGACGGTGGTGGCGTTGCGGCCGGTGAGCAAGGACGCCCGGGTCGGCGAACACAATGCTGTGGTGTGGAACTGCGAGAGCCGGATGCCGCGCTCGGCGATCCGCGACATGGCGGGCATTTCGACCAAGCCACCGAAGCAGTCCCAGGTCGCGATGCCCGTGTCGTCCCACACCAGGTACAGGACGTTGGGCGCGTTCTGCGGCGCGGTCGGGGCGGCGTAGGGCCCCCAGTCCGGTTCGGAATCCCGGATGTCGAGCTCGATCTTCCCGTTGAACTGCCCCGACCCAGTCGCCATCGCCGAAGACTACACCCGGGACGGGGCGTTTAGGTGCTGGTATCGAAAGGGCTTACTTGGCCTTTTCCAGAATTTCGACGAGCCGCCAGCGCTTGGTCGCCGACGTCGGGCGGGTCTCCATCAGCGAGACGCGGTCGCCGATTCCGGCGGTGCTGTTCTCGTCGTGCGCCTTGACCTTGGTGGTGGTCCGGATGATCTTGCCGTACAGCGGGTGACGCACGCGGTCTTCGAGCTCGACCACGATGGTCTTCTGCATCTTGTCGCTGACCACGTAGCCGATGCGCACCTTACGGCGGCCCCGCACCTTCGGGTTGGCCGGAGTGTGCTTGGGGCCCTTGTCCTTCGACGCGGCCTCGGTTGCGGCGGCCTTCTTCGGGGCGGCCTTCTTGGGGGCAGCCTTCTTGGCTTCTGCCATCACGATTCCTTACCGTCGGGCCCGGAAGCCAAGCCCAGTTCTCGTTCGCGCAGCACCGTGTAGACGCGCGCGATCTCCTGACGCACCGTGCGGAGCCGGCGGTTGTTGGTGAGCTGTCCGGTCGCCATCTGGAAACGCAGGTTGAACAGCTCTTCCTTGGATTCGCGCAAACGCTCGGTGAGCTCCTCTTCGGTGAGCTCACGCAGTTCGCCAGGCGAAATTCCCACTGCCATCAGAACTGATCCTCTCGAGTCACGATGCGTGCCTTGATCGGCAACTTGTGGATTGCACGGGTCAGGGCCGCCCGGGCGGTCTGCTCGTTGGGGTAGCTGAGTTCGAACAGCACCCGGCCCGGCTTGACGTTGACGACCCACCATTCCGGCGAACCCTTACCCGAACCCATCCGGGTTTCGGCGGGCTTCTTGGTCAGCGGGCGGTCGGGGAAGACGTTGATCCACACCTTGCCGCCACGTTTGATGTGCCGGTTGATGGCGATACGAGCGGACTCGATCTGCCGGTTGGTGACGTAGGCGTGCTCCAGAGCCTGGATGCCGTAGTCACCGAAGTTCACCGCCGTGCCGCCACTGGCGATACCGCGCTGGCGGGGGTGGTGCTGCTTGCGGTGTTTAACCCTGCGGGGAATCAACATGATTCAGCTCTCCGTGCCTTGTGGTTCTGCAGCGGGTGCGGCCTGGGTCGCGGCTGCTGCGCCCTCTTCGGCGCTCGCGGCGGCGCGGCCCGCTTCGGTGCTGGTGGCCGTGGTGCCCGACGCGCCACTGCGACGCGGACGGGTGCCCGACGGGCGCTCGCGGCGCGAGCGCTCGGCGCCTGCCGGAGCGGCGGCGGCCAATTCGCGCTTCCCACCGACGATGTCGCCTTTGTAGATCCACACCTTCACGCCGATCCGGCCGAAGGTGGTCTTGGCTTCGTACAGGCCGTAGTCGATGTCGGCGCGCAGCGTGTGCAGCGGCACCCGGCCCTCGCGGTAGAACTCCGAGCGGCTCATCTCGGCACCACCGAGACGGCCGGAGCACTGCACCCGGATGCCTTTGACGTTGGGCTGACGCATCGCGGACTGGATGGCCTTGCGCATTGCCCGGCGGAACGCCACGCGGTTGCTCAGCTGCTCGGCGACGCCCTGGGCCACCAATTGCGCCTGGGACTCCGGGTTTCGGACCTCGAGGATGTTGAGCTGCACCTGCTTGCCGGTCAGCTTCTCCAGGTCGGCACGGATCCGGTCGGCCTCGGTGCCGCGACGGCCGATGACGATGCCGGGACGCGCGGTGTGGATGTCGACCCGGACCCGGTCACGGGTGCGCTCGATCTCCACGTCGGCGATCCCGGCCCGCTCCAGGCCGGTCGAGAGCAGCCGCCGGATCGCGACGTCTTCCTTGACGTAGTCCGCGTACTGCTTGTCGGCGTACCAGCGTGACTTCCAGTCGGTGGTGATGCCCAGCCGGAAGCCGTGCGGATTGATCTTCTGGCCCACTAGTCTGAGCCTCCCTTCGCGTCAGAGGTCTCAGACGTCTTGGCTTCGGCTTTCGGTGCGGCCTTCTTCGCGGGCGCTTTGGTGGCGGCCTTCTTGGCCGGTGCCTTGTTGGCCGGCGATTTCTTGGCGGGCGCCTTCTTGACGGGTGCCTTCGAGGCGGCCTTGCTCGCCTCGGCGCGACGGGCCCGGGTCGACTTCGCCGACCCCTGGTCCTTACCCGGGCGGCTTTCCACCACGACCGTGATGTGGCTGGTGCGCTTGCGGATCCGGAACGCGCGGCCCTGGGCACGCGGACGGATGCGCTTTGCGGTGGGTCCCTCGTCGGCGTAGACGGTGGCGACCACCAGGGTGGCCGGGTCCAGCCCGTTGTTGTTCTGTGCGTTGGCCGCGGCACTGGCGATCACCTTGGCCACCGGCTCACTGGCGGCCTGCGGCGCCCAGCGCAAGATGTCCAGCGCGTCGGCCACCGAGCGGCCGCGCACCAGGTCGATCACCCGGCGCGCCTTTCTCGGCGACACCCGCACGAAACGTGCTTTGGCCACCGCCGATGGGAATTCCGTTGTGGTCATCGCCGTTTGGCCTTCCGGTCGTCCTTGATGTGTCCCTTGAAGGTGCGGGTGGGCGCGAATTCACCAAGCTTGTGGCCGACCATCGCCTCGGTGACGAACACCGGGACGTGCTTGCGTCCGTCGTGGACGGCAAAGGTGTGGCCGATGAAGTCAGGAATGATCGTCGAACGCCGCGACCATGTCTTGATCACCTGTTTGGTGTTCTTCTCGTTCTGCGTGTCCACCTTCTTGAGCAGGTGGCCATCGACGAACGGGCCCTTCTTCAGGCTGCGTGGCATGTGCTACTCCTGACTTCCTAGCGACCGTGCTTCTTGCCGGTGCGCCGGCGTCGGACAATGAGCTTGTTACTGGCCTTGTTCGGGTGGCGGGTGCGGCCCTCGGGCTTGCCCCACGGGCTCACCGGGTGACGACCACCGGAGGTCTTGCCCTCACCACCACCGTGCGGGTGGTCCACCGGGTTCATGACCACACCACGGACCGAAGGGCGCTTGCCCTTCCACCGCATCCGGCCGGCCTTACCCCAGTTGATGTTCGCCTGCTCGGCGTTGCCGACCTCGCCGACGGTGGCGCGGCAGCGCACGTCGACGCGGCGGATCTCACCGCTGGGCATACGCAGCGACGCGTAGGTGCCCTCCTTGCCGAGCAGCTGGATGCTCGACCCAGCCGACCGCGCCAGCTTGGCGCCACCGCCCGGTCGCAGTTCCACGGCGTGGATCACCGTACCGGCCGGGATGTTGCGCAGCGGCAGGTTGTTACCCGGCTTGATGTCCGCGTTCGGGCCGCACTCCACCACGTCGCCCTGCGAAAGTCCCTGCGGCGCAATGATGTAGCGCTTCTCACCGTCCAGGAAATGCAGCAACGCGATGTTGGCGGTCCGGTTCGGGTCGTACTCGATGTGCGCGACCTTGGCGTTCACGCCGTCCTTGTCGTTGCGACGGAAGTCGATCACCCGGTACGCGCGCTTGTGGCCACCACCCTTGTGGCGGGTGGTGATGCGGCCGTGCGCGTTCCGCCCACCGTGGCCGTGCAGCGGACGCACCAGCGACTTCTCCGGGTCCGAACGAGTGACCTCGGAGAAATCGGACACGCTCGAGCCGCGACGGCCGGGGCTCGTCGGCTTGTACTTACGAATTGCCATGTCTAATCAGGTTTCCTCTCGCGGCGGCTACGCCGGTGCCCCGAACAGATCGATCGGCTTGCTACCCGGCGCCAGCGTGACGATGGCCCGCTTGGTGCTCTTGCGCTTGCCGAATCCGGTCCTGGTGCGCTTCCGCTTACCTTGCCGGTTCGCGGTGTTCACCGACGCGACCTTGACGGAGAAGATCTTCTCGACAGCGATCTTGATCTGCGTCTTGTTCGAATCGGGGTGCACCACAAACGTGTACACGTTGTCGTCAAGCAACGAATAGGACTTCTCCGAGATGACCGGGCCCAGAATGATGTCGCGGGGGTCAGTGATGGTCGCCATCTACGCCGAAACCTCCACATCCTTGTCGGCGGCACCGCCGGCGGCCCCGGCGATGTAGGCGCCCAGCGCCTCGACGCTGAACACCACGTCGTCCGAGCGCAGCACGTCATAGGTGTTGAGCTGGTCGGGGGCCAGGACGTGCACACCCGGCAGGTTGCGCACGCTCTTGGCGCCGGCCTCGTCGCTGCGGCCGATCACGACCAACACCCGCTTGCGGTCGGTCAGCGTGCCCAAAAACGCCCTGGCGTTCTTGGTGGACGGCGTCTGACCCGAGACCAGCTCGGTGATCGCGTGAATGCGGCCGTTGCGCGCCCGGTCGGACAGTGCGCCGCGCAACGCCGCGGCGATCATCTTCTTGGGGGTGCGCTGGCTATAGTCGCGGGGCTTGGGACCGTGCACGACGCCACCGCCGGTGAACTGCGGGGCTCGCGTCGAACCCTGTCGGGCCCGGCCGGTTCCCTTCTGCCGGTACGGCTTACGGCCACCGCCGCGGACGTCGCCGCGCGTCTTGGTCGAGTGCGTGCCCTGACGTGCCGCCGCCCGCTGCGCGGTGACGACCTGGTGCATCAGCGCGATATTGGCCGGGGCGTCGAACAATTCGGCCGGCAGCTCGATCGAGCCCTCGACCTTGCCGGCCGGCGTCTTGACGTCGATCTTGAGCGTCTTGGAGCCTTGTGCCATCACTTCTCACCTCGTTTGACCGCGCTGCGGACCACGACGAGTCCACCGGTGCGGCCGGGGACCGCGCCCTTGATCAGCAGCACGCCGTTCTCGGTATCGACCTTGTGCACCAACAGGTTCTGGACCGTCACCCGGTCGCTACCCATCCGGCCCGACATCCGGGTGCCCTTGAACACCCGGGCGGGGGTGGCGCAGCCACCGATGGAGCCCGGACGGCGGTGTACCGCCTGGGCACCGTGACTGGCGCCCTGACCACGGAAGCCGTGGCGCTTCATCGTGCCGGCGAAGCCCTTGCCCTTCGAGGTGCCCGTGACGTCGACGTAAGCGCCGTCGGCGAAGATCTCCGCGGTCAGCTCTTGGCCCACCTCGTAATCCGCGGCCGCCTCGGGGTTCTCCAGCCGCAGCTCGGCCAGAAACCGGCGCGGGTTGACGCCCGCGGCGGCGTACTGACCGGTCACCGGCTTGTTGACCTTGCGGGGACTGATCTCGCCGTACGCCAGCTGCACGGCGCTGTAACCGTCGCGCTCGGGGGTACGGATCCGGGTCACCACGTTCGGGCCGGCCTTGACGACCGTCACCGGGACGACCCTGTTGTTCTCGTCGAACACCTGCGTCATGCCCAGCTTGGTACCCAAAATGCCTTTTCTTGCCATGAGTCAGCGATCTCCTACTGGATGTTGACGTCGACACTGGCCGGAAGGTCGATGCGCATCAGCGCGTCGACGGTCTTCGGCGTCGGGTCGAGGATGTCGATCAGCCGCTTGTGGGTACGCATCTCGAAGTGCTCCCGCGAGTCCTTGTACTTGTGCGGAGAGCGGATGACGCAATACACGTTCTTCTCAGTCGGCAGCGGCACCGGACCTACAACACTGGCACCCGTGCGGACGACGGTCTCGACGATCTTGCGCGCCGACGCGTCAATAGCCTCATGGTCGTAGGCCTTAAGCCTGATGCGGATCTTCTGTCCCGCCACGCTTCTCCTACCCTCACTCCTGTTGGGGCCCGCTATCCGGGCTCACATAGTCCTCAGTGCCACCGGCGCGCCGATCGGGCCGGCCAACTCTGGGCCGATCGAGCGTTGCGCCGGATATTGCGCCGCTGTTTACCTGTCGTGGTCCACCGGCCCCCGCGGTCGGGCGTGTCACCCTCACGCAGCCTCATCCGCGATCGAAATTCGTCGCTCTCAAAGGATGGGACCGGACGCGCCCGTTTGGACGCTGGTCGTATGCCCGACCAGGCGCAAACCCGGCTCAAGGCAACCTGAACAGTATGCCTTAGATCGTGGCACGAACAAAATTCGGCCGCGATCTCGGGCCGAATCCCCCGGACCCGACTCAAGGACAGTAGCACCGGGGCCTAAACGTGCTGGTAGCGCGCTTAACGCGGCGGGCGCCCGGACGCTTATGCCCCCGCCGATTCGATGTCGGCCGCGCCGGCCCCGCCGCACTGCACATGTAAGAAGCCGTCGACGGCCGCCAGCGCGCACTGGCGGTAGTCGAAATCGGGCAGCGTGGACAGGCGGCCCAGCACCAGCGGGCCGATGAGCAGGGCGATCGCCCGCGATCGGTCCACCTCCCCGAGCTCGGCCGCTTCCGGGCTGTCGAAGATGGCGTCGAAGGGCTCCGCGTACTGCTGGGCGATGCGCTCGCGCAGGGTGGTGATCGCCGCGCTGTCGGCGTTGCCGCTGCGCCGCGGCTCGGGCAGGCCCTCCAGATCGCGTCCCAGCGCCAGCCAGGACATGGCCGTCATGAGGGTGGGCGCCTGGGCCACGGATTCGGCCTGGGCCAGCACCACCGCCACCAGGCGGTCGCGCAGCGAACCCTCGGCCGGCGGGGTGGGCGACGCCGGGATCAGGCTGTTGAAAGCGGCTGCCAGTAAATCGTTTCCGCTCGGGAAGTGGCGATACAGGGTTGCCCTGGCCACGTTGGCGGTACGGGTGACTGCGTCGACGGTCACCGCGCTGGGACCCCCCGCACGCAACAGCGTGACGGCGGCTTCCAGCAGCCTGGCCCGCGACCTCGCGGGGCGCGGATCGGACGTCCCGGCGGTAATTGTGACCCACCTCCTGTTTAAACACGAGACTAACGGTCTACCTACAAGACTATTGGTCTCGAAACTTCGCACGCTCCAGGGAGGCGAACCGCATGGTCGAAACCCTCGTCCGATCTGACCAGCGTACTGACGCGATCGGCGTCGGCGGCAGCTTCCGGGCACGAAACTGGACCCTGGCCGTCGCCTGCATGGCCGTAGCTCTGGTGGTGGCGTCGATGACGGCGCTGAACACCGCGCTCGGCGACCTTGCGGTGGCCACCTCGGCCACCGCATCGCAGCTGAACTGGGTCGTCGACGGATACACCGTGGCACTGGCGTGCCTGCTGCTGCCGGCCGGCGCGATCGGTGACCGCTACGGCCGCCGCGGTGCGCTGCTGACCGGGCTGCTGGTGTTCGCGATCGGCTCGATGGCACCCGCTCTGCTGCACAATCCGTCCCAGATCATCGCGGGCCGGGCGGTGGCCGGGATCGGCGCCGCGTTCGTCATGCCGGCCACCCTGTCGCTGCTGACGGTGGCCTATCCCAAAGACGAGCGCACCAAGGCCGTTGGCATCTGGGCCGGCACGGCCGGTTCGGGCGGTGTCCTGGGCATGCTCGGTTCCGGTCTGTTGCTTCGCTTTTGGGACTGGCACGCCATCTTCTGGTCGCTGGGGATCGCCGGCCTGGTGATCTTCGCGCTGGCCTGCACCATCGCGTCGTCGCGCGACGCGGGCGCACCCCGGGTCGACGCGCTGGGCGCGATCCTGATCGGCGCGGCGGTCGCCATCGCCGTGGCCGCCATCCTGGAAGCGCCCGGCCGGGGCTGGAGCGACCCGGTGGTGTGGGGCGGGCTCGTCGTCGGTGCGGTGATCGCCGCGGGGTTCGGCGCGCTCGAGTTGCGCCTCGCGTGGCGGGGCAGACATCCACTGCTGGACGTCAGGTTGTTCGCCGATCCCAATTTCGCCACCGGGGTGACCGCGATCGTCATCCTGTTCGGCGCCACCTTCGGCTTCTTCTACATCGGCATGCAATACGTGCAGCAGATCATGGGCTACTCCGCGCTGGCGACCGCGACCGCCTTCGGGCCGTTCATGGTGCCGCTGGGCATCTTCTCGGCCCTCTCTTTTTGGTATGTGCCCAAGCTGGGACTGCGCCTGGTGCTGTTCGTCGGCACACTGCTGATGGCGGTCGGATTCGGGTGCATGCACGGGCTGGGCCTGCACTCGACATATCTCGAATTCGCCTGGCCAACCCTGATTCTCGCCACCGGCATCGGAATCTGCACAGCGCCAACCACTTCGGCGATCATGGGCGCCGTTCCCGACGAGAAGCAGGGCGTCGCCTCCGCCGTGAACGACACATCGCGCGAGATGGGCGGCGCGCTGGGCATCGCGGTGGCCGGCTCCATCCTGGCCGGGCGCTACTCGCACGAGCTTGCGCCCAGGCTCGCGGCCTTCCCCGCACCGGTGCGCGGTCAGGCGACCGACTCGCTGGCCAAGGCCGTCGAGATCGCCGACCGGCTAGGGCCCCAGGGGCAACAGCTGGCCGACATCAGTAAGTCCGCGTTCCTGGCGGCGCTGCACGCCTCCACGATCACGATGGCCGCGATCGTCGCCGTCGCCGCCGTAGCGATCGGGGTGTGGGCTCCCGGCCGCGACGGTCGCCAGCTAAGCCCCGTGCGGCACCTGCTGTCGCGTCACTGAACGAATTCCGCGGCCCGGTGCCCGACCATCACGATCGTGGCGTGCGGGCCGCGGCTGGTGATCGCGGGCAGGATCGAGCCGTCGATCACCCACAGGTTGTCGACGCCGAGCACCCGGCACCGCGGGTCGACGACGGCATGCGGGTCGCCGTCGGCGCCCATCGGTGCGGTGCCACAAAGGTGTTGGGACGTCGACCAGATAGCAGCCGCGGCATCGATTGTGCCGCCGGACAATTCACGGGCCAGCTCGCTGCCCCGGCGCAGCGCCGCGACGTCTTCGGGCTCGCTGTCGTAGCGGTGTTCGATTCGCGGCGCCACGTCGGGATCGGCCGAGACCAGCGTCATGCGCCCGCGGGCGCGTGGCTGCATCAGCGCCACCCCGATGTGCGGCCAGTCGGCGTGCCCGGCGGTGCCGTCACCGGTCATGGCCACGAATCCGCCCGTGTAAGGCCTGATCTCGAGATCGTCGGCCGTGCTCAGCACCACCTCGAGCACCGGCCGTCCGGGCGTCACCGTCCAATCGGTGGGCAGCACCCACTCGGCATGATCGCTGAACGACGCGCCCACCGGCAGCGGCACCAGCACCGGCACCCCCGCGCCGGTCAGCATCGGTTCGTCGCCGATACCCGAGGCCATGAGCAGCCGGGCCGTTTCAATCGAACCGGCGCACAACACGACCCGGTCGGCGGTAAAGGTCATCCGTCCGCCCGGACCGATCGCGTCGACGCCCACCGCAACCGTGCCGGCGAAACGCAACCGGGCGGCCCGGGTGCGGGCTACCTGATCCCGGCGCTGAGCAGGCTGAACCTGAACCTGCGCGCGCGGACCC
>NZ_LZMB01000246.1 GCF_001673555.1 Mycobacterium sp. 1165178.9
GACGAGCGTGGTCACCGTGCGGTAGACGGTCGCCACGTCCGGCGCGTGTGTCCCGGGCGGCAGGCACTCCCGCATCCGCTTGTAGATCTCGGCGACGGGCAGGTGACCGTTGACGGGCTCGAGCACCGCCAGCACCTGGATGCGGGAGGCCATTCGCCGCAGCCCCCGGGCGCGCAGAAAATCGCCGATCCTCTCGGTGACCGACGCATCCAATGCCGACGGCTTGGGTGTCACTGGTTCAGTGTCGTCCCCAGACGGCCGGATCGCCAGTCTTCTCCGAAACCGTGAACCCACAGATTCCTGCAACTCACTTGCATCTGGCGAACCGGGGAACTTACAGTCGTGCCGGTTGTTCTCAGCCGACACCGCAAGGACGCGCCGGAAGGACCCCAGTGGCCAGCACCGAGATCGGCCGGCGGCCGTCACGGACGAGCAGGCTTCGCGGTGCCTTGACGCCGGCGGAGTGGTGGCGACTGGCAGCGATGCTGGCGGTGATCGTCGCGCTGCACCTGATCGGCTGGCTCACCATGGTCCTGGTCGTGGCGCCGGCCCAATACAGCCTGGGCGGCAAGGCTTTTGGCGTCGGCATCGGATTGACGGCCTACACCCTGGGCATGCGGCACGCCTTCGACGCCGACCATATCGCCGCCATCGACAACACCACCCGCAAGCTGATGAACGACGGGAAGCGACCGTTGGCCGTCGGCTTCTTCTTTTCGCTGGGCCACTCCACGGTGGTCTTCGGGCTGGCGTTGCTGTTGGCCTGCGGGGTGAAGGCGGTCATCGGGCCGGTGGAGGACGACTCCTCGACGCTGCACCACTACACCGGGCTGATCGGCACCAGCGTCTCGGGTGTGTTCCTGTACGCGATCGCACTGCTCAACATCATCGTCCTGGTCGGCATCCTGCGGGTCTTCATCCGGCTGCGCCAGGGCGAATTCGATCCCGACGCCGACGCGGCCGAACTGGAGCGCCAACTGGGCAACCGGGGGGTGATGAACCGGTTGCTCGGCCGCGTCACCAAGTCGATCAACAAGTCCTGGCACTGCTATCCCGTCGGGCTGTTGTTCGGGCTCGGTTTCGACACCGCCACCGAGATCGCACTACTGGTGCTGGCCGGCACCAGCGCCGCCGCCGGGCTGCCCTGGTACGCCATCATGTGCCTGCCGGTGCTGTTCACCGCAGGCATGTGCCTGCTCGACACCATCGACGGCTCGTTCATGAACTTCGCCTATGGCTGGGCCTTTTCCAATCCGGTACGCAAGATCTACTACAACATCACCATCACCGCGCTGTCGGTGGCGGTCGCCCTGCTGATCGGCACCGTCGAACTGCTCGTGCTGTTCGCCGACCAGTTCGGCTGGCGGGGCGCGTTCTGGAGCTGGATCGGCGGACTGAACCTCAACGCGATCGGCTACGTTGTCGTCGCCATGTTCGTCGCCACGTGGGCGGTGGCCCTGCTCGTCTGGCGCTACGCACGCATCGAAGAGAAGTGGACCGCGTAGGCCGACCGGCACGAGGCTGACCACACACCCCGTTGGGGTGTACAACAGTCACCATGGGCTCGTTGGCCTGCGCCCGGCTCGCGGATCGGCGGTGATCGGCGATGCATGAGCTGTCGCTGTGCGAAGCGATCGCCGGCGTCGTCAAGGATCACGCCGACGGCCGCCACGTCGACGTGGTGCGGGTACGGGTCGGCGCGCTTCGGCAGGTGGTGCCGGAGTCGCTGTCCTTCTGCTGGACACTGGTCCGCGACGCCGAGGACATGCCGGACGCCGAACTGGAACTCGAGTGTGTCAGCGCCGAAGTGCGGTGCCGCACCTGCGGCGGACAATCCGAGATCACCTCGCCGTGGTCGATCTGGTGTCCGCAGTGTGACAGTTCGGACGTGGAGGTGCTGCGCGGCAACGAATTCTTGGTGACGTCATTGGATGTGTCGTGAAAGGCGTTGACGATGGGTAGATTTCATCGGCACGACGACGGGACCGTGCACACCCACTCCCACGATCACCTTCCGCACGACCACGACCACGACCACCTTCCGCACGACCACGATCACGATCACGATCATGGCGATCACAGCCGGTATCGGACCGGCAGCCAGCGCATCGACGTGCTGGAGGCGATCTTCGCCGAGAATGACCTGCTCGCCGCCGCCAACCGGGCGGCGTTCGAGAGCAACGGCGTGCGCACCCTCAACCTGATGAGCTCTCCGGGCTCGGGCAAAACCACCATCCTGCAGGCCACGCTCGACGAGCTCGCCGGCGAGCTGGGCATCGGGGTGATCGAGGGTGATATCGCCACCGACCTGGACGCGGCCAAGCTCAGCGGCCGCGGCGCCCAGGTGTCACTGCTCAACACCAGCAACGGATTTGGCGGCGAATGCCACCTCGACGCGCCCATGGTCAACCGCGCTCTGCCCGGCCTCGACCTCGTGGCGCTCGACCTGGTGGTCATCGAAAACGTAGGCAACCTGGTCTGCCCGGCGGAATTCGACGTCGGTGAGCACGCCAAGGCCATGGTCTATTCGGTGACCGAGGGCGAAGACAAGCCGCTGAAGTATCCGGTGATGTTCCGGTCGGTGGACGTGGTGCTGCTCAACAAAATCGACCTGGTACCCCACCTCGACGTGGATGTCGACGCGTACATCGCCCATGTCCGAAAAGTCAATGCGGCGGCGACGATTCTGCCGGTCAGTGCCCGCACCGGCGATGGCATGGCCGCGTGGTTCGGCTGGCTGCGGCGCTTCGCCACGGACGGGGCGTGAACGGCGCCCGCCCCAGCGCACACGGGCACCCACTCCTGCGAAACATTCGCAGGAGAGCCGCCCCGTTTCCGCCTGTTCGGGCACAACGAATCTGCAAGCGACACATACGTTTCTGTTGCTATGCGACATACGCCGACTAATGAGCGACGGCGAACCGTTGACAACGCTCGATAGCCGGAGTAGACCCAAAAAATAGCGCTGCGCAAGTGGGCCGACGGTCGACTCCGGTGGCGCAGGAGCCCCAGCCCGGCTCCGGAAAGCTGCAGCATGCCAACAGAAGCAGCAGTCAAGGCAGAACAAACATTGATCCATGTTCTATGGATTAACGCGGGCCTGAGTTGTGACGGTGATTCGGTGGCATTGACTGCTGCCACCCAGCCAAGCGTCGAGGAAATCGCCTTGGGTGCCCTGCCCGGACTCCCCCAAGTCGCGGTGCACTGGCCCCTGATCGACTTCGAATGCGGACCCAACGGGGGGGCGGACGACTTCCTGGAGTGGTTCTTCAAAGCCGACCGCGGCGAGCTGGAACCCTTTGTCCTCGTTGTCGAAGGATCCATCCCCAACGAGAAGATCAAGGACGAGGGCTACTGGTGCGGCTTCGGCAACGACCCGGCCACCGGACAGCCGATGACCACCAGCGAGTGGCTCGACCGGTTGGCGCCCAAGGCCACCGCCATCGTGGCGGTCGGGACCTGCGCCACCTACGGCGGAATCCACGCGATGGCCGGTAACCCGACCGGCGCGATGGGCGTGCCGGACTACCTCGGCTGGGACTGGAAGAGCAAGGCGGGCATTCCGATCGTGTGCGTGCCCGGCTGTCCGATCCATCCCGATAACCTGTCGGAGACGCTGACCTACCTGCTCTACATGGCGACCGGTCAGGCGCCGATGATCCCGCTCGACGACGCGCTGCGTCCGCAATGGCTGTTCGGCAAGACCGTGCACGAGGGTTGCGACCGGGCCGGCTACTACGAGCAGGGCGACTTCGCCACCGAGTATGGATCGCCGAAATGCATTGTGAAGCTTGGCTGTTGGGGGCCTGTTGTCAAATGCAATGTGCCCAAGCGTGGGTGGATCAACGGCGTCGGGGGCTGCCCCAATGTCGGTGGGATCTGCATCGGCTGCACGATGCCGGGCTTCCCGGACAAGTTCATGCCGTTCATGGACGAGCCACCCGGCGGCAAGATCTCGAGCACCGCATCGGGTCTGTACGGAGCCGTGATTCGCAGTCTGAGGGGTATTACGGAACGCACCGTCGACAAAGAGCCGCGGTGGCGCCATAACGGCGACCAACTCACCACGGGAGCGCGCCGCACCTGGTAGGTCGCCTACCCGGTCGGCGTGCCCCTTCTCCAACTCGAAGACGAAGAGCCGTCGCCGCATCAGCCAATGCTGAGAGCAGCCAAAGCGGGAAGAAGTAGCGCAATGACAACCATCATTCCTGAACCCACCCACGCCAAGCGGGAGCCCGGCCAGCTGGTCGACATGGCCTGGGATCCCATCACCAGGATCGTGGGCAGCCTGGGCATCTACACCAAGATCGACTTCGAGAACCGAGAAGTCGTCGAGTGTCACAGCACCTCGTCGATCTTCCGCGGCTATTCGATCTTCATGAAGGGCAAGGATCCCCGCGATGCCCACTTCATCACCAGCCGCATCTGCGGCATTTGCGGCGACAACCACGCCACCTGTTCGTGCTACACGCAGAACATGGCCTACGGCGTCAAGCCGCCGCATCTGGGTGAGTGGATCGTCAACCTCGGCGAGGCCGCGGAATACATGTTCGACCACAACATCTTCCAAGAGAACCTGGTCGGCGTGGACTTCTGCGAGAAGATGGTCTCCGAGACCAACCCGAGCGTGCTCTCCCTGGCCGAGAAGACCCCGGCGCCGCACGCCGACGCACACGGGTACGCCACGATCGCCGACATCATGCGCTCGCTCAACCCGTTCAGCGGCGAGTTCTACCGCGAGGCGCTCGTGGTCAGCCGCTGGACGCGAGAGATGTTCTGCCTCATGGAGGGTCGCCACGTGCACCCGTCCACGCTGTACCCCGGCGGGGTCGGGACCGTTGCGACGGTTCAGCTGATGACGGACTACATGACGCGGCTGATGCGCTACGTCGAGTTCATGAAGAAGGTCGTGCCCATGCACGACGACCTCTTCGACTTCTTCTACGACGCCCTGCCCGGTTACGAGAAGGTCGGGCTGCGCCGCACCCTGCTCGGCTGCTGGGGTTCCTTCCAGGATCCCGAGGTGTGCAACTTCGAATACAAGGACATGGAGCGCTGGGGTAACGCGATGTTCGTCACCCCGGGCGTGGTGGTCGACGGCAAGCTGGTCACCCACTCGCTGGTGGACATCAATCTCGGCATTCGAATCCTTTTGGGCAGTTCATATTACGATGATTGGACCGACCAGGAGATGTTCGTCAAGACCGACCCGCTGGGCAACGCGGTGGACCGGCGCCACCCGTGGAACCAGCACACCAACCCGCACCCACAGAAGCGGGACATGGAGGGCGGCAAGTACAGCTGGGTGATGTCACCGCGTTGGTTCGACGGCAAGGACCACCTGGCGCTGGACACCGGCGGCGGACCGCTGGCCCGGCTGTGGTCGACGGCGCTGGCGGGCCTGGTCGACATCGGTTACGTGAAGGCGACCGGCAGCAGCGTCAAGATCAACCTGCCCAAGACGGCCCTGAAGGGTCCGGTCGAATTGGAGTGGCAGATCCCCAAGTACGGCAGCAACACGATCGAACGCGACCGGGCGCGCACCTACTTCCAGGCCTACGCGGCGGCGTGCGCTTTGCACTTCGCCGAGAAGGCGCTCGCGGAGATTCGCGCCGGGCGCACCAAGACCTGGGAGAAGTTCGAGGTGCCCGACGAGGCCATCGGATGCGGCTTCACCGAGGCGGTGCGCGGTGTGCTCAGCCACCACATGGTGATCCGGGACGGCAAGATCGCCAACTATCACCCTTACCCGCCCACGCCGTGGAATGCCAACCCGCGCGACAGTTATGGCACACCGGGTCCCTACGAGGATGCGGTCCAGGGGCAGCCGATCTTCGAGGAGAACGGCCGGGACAACTTCAAGGGAATCGACGTCATGCGCACGGTGCGCAGCTTCGATCCATGCCTGCCGTGTGGCGTGCACATGTACCTGGGGAAGGGCAAGTCCCTGGACAGACTGCACACGCCAACCCAGTCACCTGTCGGGGAGTGACACATGGCGGATCGCCCGGTGAAGTCCGCGAATGACGCGCAGTGGCGTGAAGCGGGCGATCGGATCCAGACACTGCTCGATTCCTGCGCGGCAGGTGGGACCGCTGCGTATGACCGTGCGCAGCAACTGGTTCGCGAGGTAGTCGGACTGTACGGTGCCGGGCTGGAGCGAATCGTGCGGATGGCCGGCGATCCCGGACCGGGAGGGGGGCTGGTCGAGCGGCTGGCCACCGACGACCTGGTGGCCAGCCTGCTCCTTGTGCACGGTCTGCATCCGCACGACGTGCACCGCAGGGTGTCCGACGCGCTGGATCGGGTGCGGCCCTACTTGGGTTCGCACGGCGGCGACGTCGACCTACTCGAGGTCGTGGGCGGCGACGTCGTGCGGCTGGCCTTCAAGGGCAGCTGCAAGAGCTGCCCGTCATCGGCGGTGACCCTGGAGCTGGCCGTCCAGGATGCGGTCCGCGCGGCCGCGCCGGAGATCTCCTCGATCGAGGTGGTGTCCGCCGAAGCCACGACCACGCCGGCGAGTGTCATTCCCGCCGAATCGCTTCTGACCCGCCTGCATTCCAACGGACATGGGGCGACCGCCTGGCACCCGGCGCCCGAACTCGCCGAGTTGACAGCAGGCGAAGTCGCGGGATTCGTGATCGACGGGGTGACCGTGCTGGCCTGCCGTGTCGGCGACCAGTCCTTCGCCTACCGGGATCGCTGCCCGGTGTGTGACGACTCGCTGGCGGGTTCGCAACTGCACGGTCGAATGCTGCGCTGTGCACGCTGTGAGACGGATTTCGACGTCGTCGGCGCGGGAGCCGCCGCGACCCGTGGCTCGGCGACCCATCTCGATCCGATTCCGCTGCTCACCCGCGACGGCCTGCTGTCGGTGGCGTTGCGGACCGACGTGATGGGCGCACCGGCATGACCGCCAGCGACGATGCAGAACGCAGTGATGCTGAGGAGCGGCGCATATGACAAGCCCGTTCGATGTCCTGGCCCGCATCCGGAGCGACCGGCGCGCCCCCGAGCCGGCGGGCGAGCGCTGCGAGATGTGTGCGGAGTCGATTGCCGCCGAACACCAGCACGTGGTCAATGTGGCGGGCCGCCAACTGATGTGCGTCTGCCGCGCCTGCTATCTGTTGTTCACCGACACCGAAGCCGACCTGCGTTACCGGGCGGTGCCGGATCGGTATCTGTCGTTTCCCGACTTCGCCCTCGATCGCCTGGTGTGGGAGGCATTGCAGATCCCCGTCGGGGTCGCCTTTTTCTTCACCAACTCCGCCCTCGGGCGCACCGTCGCCTTTTACCCGGGGCCGGCCGGGGCATGCGAATCCGAGCTGGACATGGAGGTCTGGGACACCATCCGCGGCGCCGACCCGCGGGTGAGCCTGCTGGCCGACGACGTGGAGGCGCTGCTGGTCCGGGTGGCCGACAGCGCCCACGATGGCGAATTGTCGCAGCCACAAACGTATCTGGTGCCCATCGATGCCTGCTACGAATTCGTCGGACACCTGCGCCTGGTATGGCGCGGCTTCGACGGCGGCCAGCAGGCCCGCGAATTCATCGACGGTTTCTTCGACCGGCTCGCCGCCCGTGCCACAAAGACACCGCGATGAACGCGCCGATGAACGTCAGCTTTGCGGTCCTGGACGTGACCGCCGAGCCCTACACCGTCAGCCCGATCCTCACCGCCCGCGTCGGCGTGACCGCCAGCGGCGACGACCCGGTGCACGCCATCGCCCTGCGCTGTCAGGTCCGCATCGAACCGTTGCGGCGCTCCTACTCCGACGACGAAGCTGCCGGGTTGCTCGATCTGTTCGGCGGCCGCGAACGCTGGGCCAGCACCCAACGCACCTTTCTTTGGCAACATTGCGCCACGATGGTGCCGGGGTTCACCGGTCACACGATCGCGACCCTGCCCCTGGAATGCACCTATGACTTCGAGGTGGCCGCCGCCAAATACCTGCACGCGTTGCGCGATGGTGCGGTGCCGCTGCAATTCCTGTTCAGCGGCACGATTTTCGTCAACTCCGAGCGCGGATTCTCGGTTCAACAGGTGTCGTGGGACTGCGAGGACAACTACGCCATGCCGGTCACGGTCTGGCGTGACCTGGTAGCGCAGCACTATCCCAACAGCGGATGGATCCGACTGAGCCATGAGACCATCGCGCAACTGGCCGGTTACAGGTCGGCCAACGGAATGCTCGACTTCGACCAGGCGGTTACCTCGTTGCTGGA
>NZ_LZMB01000247.1 GCF_001673555.1 Mycobacterium sp. 1165178.9
ATAAGAGACAGCGACCACACGTCCGTTACCTGATGGTTCAGGACGTGTCCCGTGCTGGACGTCCGGTCCCTCAGCGGTCGGCAAGTCGACTGTGGTCCGATGCCTGCGCGAGCGGGTCCCGGACCTGCATTTCAGCGTCTCGGCCACAACGCGGGCCCCGCGGCCCGGCGAGGTCGACGGCGTCGATTACCACTTCGTCACCCCAGCCCGTTTCCAGCAGCTCATCGACGAGGGCGCATTGCTGGAGTGGGCGGAGATCCATGCGGGACTGCATCGATCGGGCACCCTGGCCGAGCCGGTTCGGACCGCCACCGCCCGGGGATTCCCGGTTCTGATCGAAGTCGACCTGGCCGGGGCCAGGGCCGTCAAGAAGGCGATGCCCGAGGCCCTGGCGGTCTTCTTGGCGCCGCCCAGCTGGGAGGATCTCGAGGCCAGGCTCGTCGCCCGCGGCACCGAGACGCCCGAGGTCATGCGGCGTCGGCTGGAGACCGCCCGCGCCGAAATGGCGGCCCAAAACGACTTCGATCGGGTGGTCGTGAACAGCGAATTGGAGTCAGCCTGCTCCGAATTGGTATCCTTGCTGGTGGGAACTGCGCCGGGCCGCCATGACCCGTCTGGCCAGGCCACAAGCCGGACCACATCCCAGCACGATTGACCACGAATTTTCAGTATCTTTCAGCGGCGACGAGCCGCTCCAGCGCCAGGAGATTGACCTAAGTGAGCATTCCGCAGTCCGACGCGGCATTGGCCGCCGTCCCCGACCGGTTCGATCCGTCCGCCGGGGGACCGGGCGCATACGACACCCCGCTGGGCATCACCAACCCGCCCATCGACGAGCTGTTGGACCGCGTTTCGAGCAAGTACGCCCTGGTGATCTACGCGGCCAAGCGAGCCCGTCAGATCAACGACTACTACAACCAGCTCGGTGAGGGCATCCTCGAATACGTCGGTCCGCTGGTCGAGCCGGGGCTGCAGGAAAAGCCGCTGTCGATCGCGATGCGCGAGATCCACGGCGACCTGCTCGAGCACACCGAGGGCGAGTAACCGGGCCGGGCCGGGCGCGCGCTGTGGACCGCAAGCGGATCATCGTCGGCGTCTCGGGCGGTATAGCCGCCTACAAGGCGTGCACCGTCGTTCGTCAGCTCGCCGAGGCCGGTCATTCGGTTCGCGTCATCCCGACCGAGTCCGCGTTGCGTTTCGTCGGGGCGGCAACATTCGAGGCGCTGTCCGGTCAGCCGGTGCACACCGGCGTCTTCAACGACGTGCCCGAGGTTCCGCACGTCCAGCTCGGCAAGCAGGCCGACCTGGTCGTGGTGGCGCCGGCCACGGCGGACCTGCTGGCCCGGGCGGTGCACGGCCGGGCCGACGATCTGCTGACCGCCACCCTGCTCACCGCCCGATGTCCCGTGCTGTTCGCGCCGGCGATGCACACCGAGATGTGGTTGCACCCGGCCACCGTGGACAACGTGGCCACGTTGCGCCGCAGGGGAGCGGTAGTGCTCGAACCGGCCGCCGGAAGGCTCACGGGGACGGACAGCGGGTCGGGCCGGCTGCCCGAAGCCGAAGAGATCACCACCTTGTCTCACCTGTTGCTGGAACGCCAGGACGCGCTGCCTTACGACCTCGCCGGCTGCAAGGTGCTGGTGACGGCCGGGGGCACGCGCGAACCGGTCGATCCGGTGCGCTTCATCGGCAACCGCAGCTCCGGCAAGCAGGGCTATGCGGTGGCGCGGGTGGCCGCCCAGCGCGGCGCGGAGGTCACCCTGATCGCGGGGCATACCGCCGGGCTGATCGATCCCGCGGGCGTCGAGGTGGTCCACGTCGGCTCGGCCGAGCAACTGGGCGACGCCGTGACCAAGCACGCGTCCGAGGTGGACGTGCTGGTGATGGCCGCCGCGGTTGCCGACTTCCGGCCGGCCCGGGTTGCGGCCGCCAAGATCAAAAAGGGTCCGAAGGAACAAGACCAGCCGCC
>NZ_LZMB01000248.1 GCF_001673555.1 Mycobacterium sp. 1165178.9
GGTCAGCGCCAGTCGCCCCGGCGTGGTGGTGGAACCCGAGGCCACCGTCTTCACCAACATCGCGCCGGGCAGCGCCGACGTCGTCCGGCCGTGGGTCGACGCGCTTCGTAACGTGGGATTCGCGGTGTTCGCCAAGCCGAAGATCGACGAGGACAGCGACGTCGACCGCGACATGCTGGCCCACATCGAACTGCGGCGCACCGAGGGATTGGCGGCGCTGCCCGGCGCGATGTTGGTGAAGACGGTGGCCTCGGGTTCCACCACCACGCCGGGGCGACTGGCGCTGACCTCGGCCGTGCGCGACAACAGCCAGCGACCCAGGGCGTCGAATCGCGGGCGTTCCAGGGCGGTCGGGCGGCGGCCCAGGATGGAGCCCAAACCCATGTCGAGGTTGGGGGCGTCCCACACCAGCAGCACGCGTCCGCCCGGGGGAGAGAAGTCGCCCAGTTCGTCGCCGGTCAGCACCGCCGGCGGCGCGACGGGGGCTGCCCCCGCCGCGGACTCTTCAGTCAGGCTCATACTCATCGCCTACTCATCGTCTAAGCCAAATGAATTCGGTGACGGCGCTGCCCGCTTCTTGAGCCTTCGTCTCGTACTTGGTGGTCGGGCGCACGATCGAGATCGGCAGCGCACTATCGGGACCGATCGGGTGTAGTCGGGATTCACCCGCGCCGACCTCGGCGATGTGTTCGGCGTAGCCGGCGTGGTCCGTCGCAACATGCAGGACACCACCAGGGAGTAGCCGGTCGGCTATCAAGCCAATCGTGCCGGGCTGCAGGAACCGGCGTTTGTGGTGCCGGGCTTTCGGCCACGGGTCGGGAAAGAAGACGCGCACCCCGGTCAGCGAGCCCGGGGCGATGAGGCGTTGCAGGACGTCGAGGGCGTTGCCGCGGATCAGCCGGATGTTGCGCACCTGGTCGCGGTCGATAGCGGACAACAGTTGCGCCAGGCCCCGGCGGTAGATCTCCACCGCGACCACATCGATAGCGGGCTCTTCTTTAGCCATCGCCAAAGTGGATATGCCACTGCCGCAACCGATTTCGAGTACCACCGGGGCCTGCCTGCCGAACCAGGCGGCGGTATCCAGCGGGGGCTCGGGGCTGTCGGATTCGTCGGGTGCGCCCACCGAGAGGCCGAGTTCGGGCCAGCGCCGCTCCCAGGTCTGGCGCTGGGCATCGGACAGCGTCGAGCGTCGCGATCGAAACGCCGTTGCCGGGAGATAGCGCTGGTCGGGGCGGTTGGAGTCCCCGGTCGGCGTGTCGGCAGACATCGCCACCCCGCGCTGCGCATGCATTTGTCCATGGTGGCCTATAAACCATGGATGTAGCCGCCCCTGGTCCGGATTGATACCCAACAGTTGCGTTCAACTGGTAACTGATTAACGGTGGCTCGCTTCTTTGTGACGCGGGTGCCACCATTCGGTGGGACCGCTCGGCCCCGGCGCTGCATCGCCTAGCGGCGGCGCCGGCCGGGCATGGGGTCATCCAGACCGAACAGGCGGGATATGAGGGCACAAGGACACCGAAATTTCGTCGACGAGCTGGCGCGGTTCGCTGCCGGCCACGTCGACCCGCGCGTGACGGCGATCGCGCAGCGCTCCGCGGCACCCCTGCGTGTGGTCGTGCGCGGCCGTCGTGGGGTCGGCTGCCGCACCGTGCGCCGCGCCCTGTCGGGCGCGGGACGTGCGGCGGGCATCGCGGTCGACGACGCGGTGAACGATCGCGATGTCGACGTGGTGGTCTACGTGATCACGGAGGTCGTCAAGCCCGAGGACGCCCAGGCGGTCGCACGGGTCTCAGCGGCCGGGCGCCCGGTGCTGGCGGTGCTGAACAAGGCCGATCTGGCGGGCTCCCTGTCCGGTCTCGGCGGTGACGGCCCAATCGCCGCGGCGCGCGCGAGGTGCACGGAGCTCTCGGCGCTGATCGGCGTGCCCATGGAACCGATGACCGGCCTGCTCGCGGTCGCGGCGCTCGACGACCTGGACAGTGCCCAATGGACGGCGCTGTCCACGCTGGCGGCTCACCCGGGTGGCACCGCGTGTTTCGACGGCTCCTTCGCCGGATTCCTGGCGGCCGACGTCCCGGTGCCGGTCGAGGCGCGGCGGCGCCTCTTGGACACCCTCGATCTGTTCGGCACCGCGCTGGCGGTCGCCGCGTTCCGGCAGGGCCGGACCCCGGCCCAGGTGCTGACCCTGCTGCACCGGATGAGTGGCATCGACGCCGTGCTGGCCAGAGTCGGCGCGCTGGGCGCCGAGGCCCGCTATCAGCGGGTGCTGGACGCCGTCGCCGAGCTCGAGGCGCTGGCCGCCGCTGGCGGCAGGCTCGGCGAGCGCATCAGCGCGTTCCTGTCGCGCGACGAGACCGTGCTCGCCCGGATGGCGGCCGCCGTGGACCTCGCCGAGGCGGCCGGCCTGGAGGCGGGCGACCCGAAGGCCCTCGACGCCCATCGAGACCCGTCCGCGCACCTGCCGCGGGCGGTGCGGTGGCAGCGCTACAGCCGCGCGTCGGCCAGCGACCTGCACCGCGCCTGCGGCGCGGACATCGCCCGGGGGTCGATGCGGCTGTGGTCCCAGGCCTGCGCGTCGCTCCCGGGGGAATCCTGGTGAGCCGCGAAACCAGCCACGATCCCGTCGCCGAGGTGGACGCGTTGGTCGCGGCGGCCGGTCCCGGACTGGATCCGCCTGCGATTCAGCGCCGCGACGCGGTGCTGGTGACGGGTCCGTGGATGGCGGGGGTCAGCGCGGTGGCCGACGCACTGCGTGAGCGGCTGCCGCAACGCGAATTCATCGAGTCGACGGACCTGGGTCCCGGGGAGGCACCGGTGGCTGTGGTGTTCGTCGTGTCGGCGGCGGCGAACATGACGCCGTCGGACTGCGCGCTGCTGGACGCCGCGACCGAGCACACCGACGCGGTGGTCGGCGTGGTGTCCAAGATCGACGTGCATCTCAACTGGCGCGACATCGTCGCCGCCAATCGCGACTCGCTCGGTGCGCACGCGTCCCGCTACGGCCGGGCGCCCTGGGTGGGCGCGGCGGCCCTGCCCGACCTGGGTGACGCGGACGTCGACGACCTGGTCGAGGCCGTCACGGCCCTGCTCGACGACCCCGAACTCGCCCGCCGGAACAGGTTGCGGGCGTGGGAATCTCGGCTGCAGACGATGGCGCGCCGGTATGAGCGCGAGGTCGAGGGGTCCGGCCGGCGGGCCCGGGTCGAGGCGCTGCGCGAGGAGCGCAGCACCGCGTTGCAGCAGCAACGTCAGGCGAAAAGCGAGCGGACCATCACGCTGCGCGGTCAGATCCAGCAGGCGCGAGTCACCCTGTCGCACTCCGCCCGTAACCGGTGTGCGGCGGTGCGCACCGACCTGCAGGAACATGCGGCGGGGTTATCGCGGCGCGGCATGTCCGGCTTCGAGGCGCTCACCCGCGACCAGCTGGATGCGGTGGTGGCCGAGGTCAGCGAAGGCACCGACGCGCAACTGGCCGAGGTGGCGCAGGCGGTGAACGTGCCGATGGAGCTGCCACCGCTCGAGCGGCTGCCGGAGGTCAACGTTTCACCGCCGCCGCTGAAATCGCGCCGACAGGAAACCTGGCTGATGATCGTGCTGGGCGTCGGGTTCGGCCTCGGGGTGGCGCTGACGCTGAGCCGGCTGATGAGCGGCCTGGCCTCGCGACTGAACCCCGCGCTGGCCGTCGCCGCGGCTCTGGCATGCGTGGCGATCTCGATGGCGCTGACCTTCATGGTGATCAACATCCGTGCCCTGCTGCACGACCGGGCGCTGCTGGACCGCTGGGCGGGCGACGTGACGTCCTCGCTGCAGTCGGTCGTCGAGGAGTTGGTCGCCACCCGGGTGCTGGTCGCCGAGTCGGTGTTGAGCAAGGCGCTGCTGGCTCAGGACGAGGCCGAGAACGCGCAGGTGTCCGCGTCGGTTGGCGTCATCGACACCGAACTGCGCGAGCACGCCCTGGCCGCCGCGCGGGCCGCTGCGGCGCGCGATCGAGACATGCCCGCGGTGACAGCCGCCCTGGCGGCCGTACGTGCAGAACTGGGCGAACGGGGTATACGAGAGGACGAAAGTCACTCCGGCAACGACGGCGGTGACGACCCCGAAAAACCGGCTTAGAGGAGCGAAGATGACGACCCATCGGGATCTTCTGAATCGTTGTTGTGAGAAGGCTTATACCTGCCCGAGACTTCCCCGACAAGATCCTCACGATAACCTGTAGTTAACGCCACCAAATCCTTAATTGTGTGGGCGAGAGCATAGCGAGCAACACCAGCCCGATACGCAAAAGAATCCAGGAGAGTTCGATGACCTCAGCGACCATTCCCGGCTTGGACACAGCACCCACGAATCACCAGGGCCTGCTGTCATGGGTGCAGGAGGTCGCCGAGCTCACCCAGCCCGACCGGGTTGTGTTCGCTGACGGCTCCGACGAGGAGTTCAACCGGCTGGCCGCCCAACTGGTCGAGGCCGGCACGTTGAAGAAGCTCAACGAGAAGAAACACCCCAACTCCTACCTGGCGTTGTCCGACCCGTCCGATGTGGCCCGGGTGGAGTCGCGGACCTTCATCTGCACCGAGACACAGGACGGTGCCGGACCGACCAACAACTGGATGGACCCGTCGGAGATGCGGTCGATCATGACCGACCTGTACCGCGGCTGTATGCGCGGCCGCACCATGTGGGTGGTGCCATTCTGCATGGGCCCGCTGGGCGCCGACGACCCGAAGCTGGGTGTGGAGATCACCGACTCCGAGTACGTCGTCATCTCGATGAAGGTGATGACGCGGATGGGCAAGGCCGCCCTGGAGAAGATGGGCGACGACGGATTCTTCGTGAAGGCGATGCACTCGGTGGGCGCTCCGCTGGAGCCGGGCCAGAAAGACGTGCCGTGGCCCTGCAACGACACCAAGTACATCACCCACTTCCCGGAGACCCGCGAGATCATGAGCTACGGCTCGGGCTACGGCGGTAACGCGCTGCTGGGCAAGAAGTGTTACTCGCTGCGGATCGCCTCGGCGATGGCCCACGACGAGGGCTGGCTCGCCGAGCACATGCTGATCCTCAAGCTCATCTCCCCGGAGAACAAGGCCTACTACTTCGCCGCGGCGTTCCCGTCGGCGTGCGGCAAGACCAACCTCGCCATGCTGCAGCCGACCATCCCGGGCTGGCGCGCCGAGACGCTCGGTGACGACATCGCGTGGATGCGGTTCGGCAAGGACGGCCGCCTGTACGCGGTCAACCCCGAGTTCGGTTTCTTCGGCGTCGCGCCGGGCACCAACTGGAAGTCCAACCCCAACGCGATGCGCACCATCGAGGCCGGCAACACCGTCTTCACCAATGTGGCGCTCACCGACGACAACGACGTGTGGTGGGAGGGCCTGGAGGGCGAGCCGCAGCACCTGACCGACTGGAAGGGCCGGGACTGGACCCCCGATTCCGGGGAGAAGGCCGCGCACCCCAACTCGCGCTACTGCACCCCGATGTCGCAGTGCCCGATTTTGGCGCCCGAGTGGGACGACCCGCAGGGCGTGCCGATCTCCGGAATCCTGTTCGGCGCGCGCCGCAAGACGACTGTGCCGCTCGTGACGCAGGCCCGCGACTGGCAGCACGGCGTGTTCATGGGAGCCACCATGGGCAGCGAGCAGACCGCCGCCGCCGAGGGGAAGGTCGGCACCGTGCGCCGCGACCCGATGGCCATGCTGCCGTTCCTGGGCTACCACGTCGGTGACTACTTCCAGCACTGGATCGACCTGGGCAAGAACTCCGACGAGTCCAAGATGCCCAAGGTGTTCTTCGTCAACTGGTTCCGCCGCGACTCCGACGGTGGCTTCCTGTGGCCGGGCTTCGGCGAGAACAGCCGGGTGCTCAAGTGGATCGTGGACCGCATCGAGCACCAGGCCGGCGGCCAGGACACCCCGATCGGCATCGTGCCGACGGCCGGCGACCTCGATCTGGACGGCCTGAACGTCGACGGCGGTGACGTGGCCAAGGCGCTGGCGGTCAACCCCGCCGAGTGGCGCGAGGAACTGCCCTTGATCGAGGAGTGGTTCGAGTTCGTCGGCGACAAGCTGCCCACCGGTGTGCGCGACGAGTTCGAGGCGCTCAAGCAGCGGCTCTCCGAAGCGGGCTGAGTCCCGCGAGGGAGACCTCAGCCGCTAATCGCCTGCCGCCGTAGCGATTTCGGCAGGTACATTGCTCCCGCTCCGGCGCTGGCCGCAAGGTCGCCCGGATTGGAGATGGCGCAGCGCTTCAGCGACAGGCAACCGCAGCCGATGCACGAGTCCAGGTTGTCGCGCAGCGCGATCAACCCGGCGATCTGATCGTCGAGGCGCGCTCGCCAGGTTTTGGACAGCCGGCTCCAGTCGGCGCGGGTCGGGGTGCGACCGTCCGGGAGGGTGGCGAGTGCGCCGGCGATCTCGTCCAGGCTCAGGCCGACGTTGCGGGCCGCCTTGATGAAAGCCAGGCGTCGCAGCATCTGCCGCTCGAAGCGGCGCTGGCCACCGGAGGTCCGGGTCGCCGTGATCAGGCCCTGGCTCTCATAGAACCGGATCGCCGATGCCGCGAAGCCGCTACGCTTCGCAATCTCGCTGACGGTGAACAAGTCTCGCTCATCCATTTGTGGCCTTCTCGAATTCGGGACTTGACTTAAAGTTTACTTCAACTATCAGTATGGGGGAATGACTCAACCCGAACAGCAACCCGTCGCAATTGTCACCGGCGCCTCGCACGGCTTCGGAAGGGCGGTTACCGCCGCCCTGCTCGCCCGCGGTTGGACCGTCGCCGGCGATGCCCGACGCGCGTCTGAACTGAAATCGACTGTCCGAACACTCAATTCAAGGAATTTCATCGCGCTGCCCGGCGACGTCACGGACGCAGCACACCGTGCCGAGTTGGTCGCGGCGGCACGCACTGCCGGGCCGCTTGGCCTCTTGGTGAACAACGCCAGCCAGCTGGGGCCCAGCCCGCAACCGGTCCTCGCCGAGTATTCGGCGAGCGAGTTGTGGATGGTGTACCAGACGAACCTGTTCGCGCCGCTGGCCCTGATCCAGGCGACACTGCCGGCGCTCGCCGACAACGCCGGCGTGATCGTCAACCTGACCTCCGACGCCGCCGTCGAACCGTATCCCGGCTGGGGCGGGTATGGCTCGTCAAAGGCCGCACTCGACCAAATCTCGGCCGTCCTCGCCGCCGAGGCGCCCTCCGTCGCGGTGTACGCCTTCGACCCCGGTGACATGCGCACCGAGATGCATCAGGCCGCCTTCCCGGGCGAGGACATCTCCGACCGTGCCGAGCCGGAGGCGAAAGTGCCGGCACTGCTGCGATTGCTGGACACGCGGCCTCCCGCCGGCCGCTACCGGGCCGTCGAACTGTCGTTATCCGGAGCGCCGCGATGACCATGACGGCTCCGCGTACCCGTTTTTACCGCGCCCCGGGCTCCGATGCCATTGAGCCGCCCGAAGCGCGCGGCATCGCCCGCGATGCCGTCAAGCTGCTCGTCGCTCGCCCCGACGGCGTCTGCCACGCCCGCTTCGCCGACCTGGGCGATCACCTGCGACCCGGCGATCTGCTGGTGGTGAATAACTCCGCCACCATGCCCGCCGCGGTGGACGGCCGCCGCGACGGGCGGCCCGTCGCAGTGCACTTCTCGACCCGGCGAGCCGAGAGGAGCTGGGTGGTGGAGCTGCGGCCCGCGGGGGACGCGGCCGGACACCTCCCGGACGTCCGGGTGGGCGAACGCATCGAACTGCCCGGCGGCGGTGCGCTGGTGATCGAGGCGTCCTACCCGCGAACTGGGATCAGCGGCGCGCGGCTGTGGACCGCGCGAGTTGTTGTGGAGGGTGACGTCGCGTCGTACCTGGCCCGGCACGGCCGGCCCATCAGGTACTCGTATGTGCCGCGACCGTGGCCGCTGCGCTACTACCAGACCGTCTTCGCCCGACATACCGGCAGCGCGGAAATGCCCAGCGCCGCACGCCCTTTCAGCGCCGAACTGGTAGCCGCCCTGGTTGCCGCCGGCGTCGCGATCGCACCGATCACGCTGCACGCGGGGGTGTCGTCGGCCGAAGCGGGCGAGCCACCGGTCCCCGAGCCCTTCGCCGTGCCTGCCGCGACCGCGCGACTGGTGAACGTGACGCGCGTGACCGGCGGACGGGTGATCGCGGTGGGAACGACGGTGACGCGCGCTCTGGAGTCCGCCGCCGCCGCGGACGGCCTGGTGCGGCAGGCGGACGGCTGGACGGACCTGGTGCTCGGCCCCGGTCGCCCGTGCCGCGTGGTCGACGGCCTGATCACCGGATGGCATGACGCCGGCGCCTCGCACCTGTTGTTGCTGGAGGCGGTCGCCGGTCCCGAGCTGGTCGGCAGGGCGTATCGCGAGGCGACAGAACACGGCTATCTGTGGCACGAATTCGGCGACAGCGCGCTGCTACTGCCCGTGCCGGCGACCACTTAACACCCGTCAAGTTTGACGGCGGTACAGTCTGCGCATGCAGATCCGCCCCTACATCGGCGCCGGCAAACCTGCTGTCATCCTGTACCCGTCCGGAACGGTCGTCACCTTCGACGACCTCGAAGCGCGTGCCAATCGACTGGCGCACCGGTTCCGCGAGGCCGGTCTGCGTGAGGGCGACACCGTCGCAATCCTGATGGAGAACAACGAGCACATCCACGCGGTGATGTGGGCGGCTCGTCGCAGCGGTTTGTACTACGTTCCGATCAACACCCACCTGACCGCGCCAGAGGCGGCCTACATCATCGACAACAGCAGCGCCAAGGCCATCATCGGCTCGGCGATGCTGCGCGACACCCTCGCCGGCCTGGCCCCGCATTTGCCCGGCGGGCTACCCGAGCTGCTGCTGATCGCTGAAGGCGACCTGCCCGGCTGGCAGCGCTACCCCGAATGCGTTGCCGGACAGCCCGATACACCGATCGACGACGAGATCGAGGGCGACCTGCTGCAGTACTCGTCGGGCACCACCGGCCGGCCCAAGGGCATCAAACGCGAATTGCCGCACGTGCCGCCGGCCGAGGCGCCCGGCATGATGTCCGCACTCGTCGGCTTCTGGATGACGCCCGACTCGATCTACCTCAGCCCAGCGCCGCTGTACCACACGGCGCCGTCGGTGTGGTCGATGAGCGCGCAGGCCGGCGGCATCACCACGGTGGTGATGGAGAAGTTCGACGCCGAAGGCTGCCTGGACGTCATCGCGCGCCACCGAATCACGCACGGTCAGTTCGTCCCGGCGATGTTCACCCGCATGTTGAAACTGCCTGACCAGGTGCGTCATTCGTACGACCTGTCGAGCTTGCAGCGGGTGATGCACGCGGCGGCTCCGTGCCCGGTGGAGATCAAGAAGCAGATGATCGACTGGTGGGGGCCGATCATCGACGAGTACTACGCCTCCTCGGAAGCGCACGGCTCGACGCTGATCACGGCCGAGGACTGGCTGGCGCATCCGGGTTCGGTGGGCAAACCGATGGGCGGCGCCGTGCACATCCTCGACGAGCACGGCAACGAATTGCCACCCGGGCAGGCCGGCGAGATCTATTTCGAGGGCGGCTACTCGTTCGAATACCTCAACGACGAGGCGAAAACCGCCTCATCGCGCGACAAGCACGGCTGGGCCACCGTCGGTGACATCGGCTATCTCGACGACGAGGGTTACCTGTACCTGACCGACCGGCGTCACCACATGATCATTTCCGGCGGGGTGAACATCTACCCGCAGGAAGCCGAGAACCTTCTGGTCACCCACCCTAAGGTGCTGGACGCCGCGGTGTTCGGGGTGCCCGACGACGAGATGGGCCAGCGCGTGGTGGCGGCCGTGCAGACCGTCGACGCGGCCGACGCCACCGACGAATTCGCCGAGGAGTTGACGGTGTGGCTGCGAGACCGGTTGGCGCACTATAAGTGCCCGCGATCGATCGCCTTCGAAGCACAGCTGCCGCGTACCGACACGGGCAAGCTCTACAAGAACGGGCTCATCGAGAAGTATTCGGTGTGACCGATGCTCCGGGTGGTCGACCTGTCGAGAGCGCCGCAGGACGGCCCGGCGTCGCCGCCCGGGGTGATCGTCGCCGTCGGCTCGGCCGCCGACATCGCCGGGGCCGGATTCTGGCTTGACGCGGCAACTTTCACGCTGACCGAGCATCGCTGCGCCGACCGGCGCGTCGTCACCGTCGATTCGGTGCCGGCAACCGTGGAGGAGCTGATGGCACGCTGCCAGCGCTGGCCGCACGCCAGCAGCGTCTGTGACGACGTGTTGCGCGCGGTGGATCCGCAGGGCCCGGCGTTGTCCGGGGTGATCACGGAGTCGTTGGCGTACTCGACCCTGCAGGCCGGTCCGGAGTTCGCGCGGTGGCTGCGCGAGCGCGGCCCCGTCCGCATGCCCGAGATCCCCGACCCGGTGCGGGCGACCCGCGACAGCGACGTCGTGCGTATCGCGTTCAACCGGCCGCAGCGGCACAACGCGTTCTCCACCGATGCGCGCGCGGCGCTGTTGGAGGTTCTGACGGTCGCGCAGCTGGACTCGTCTGTCACCGGCATCGTGTTGAGCGGCAATGGTCCGTCGTTCTGCAGCGGTGGGGACCTGGCCGAGTTCGGCACCTTCGCCGACCCGGCGAGTGCGCACCTCGCGCGTACCCGCTACAGCCCCGCCCTGGCGCTCGACGCGCTGGCCGCCAGGCTCGGCCGCGCGTGCCGGGCCGAGGTGCATGGCCGGGTGATGGGCAGCGGGCTGGAGATGGCGGCGTTTTGCGGGTGGGTCACCGCCCGCAGTGATGCGATGTTCGGGCTGCCCGAGCTGGCATTGGGGTTGCTCCCAGGAGCCGGCGGCACCGTCAGCGTGACGCGGCGGATAGGCCGTTGGCGCACAGCGTATCTCGTATTGTCCGGTCGCGGCATCGATGCCGAGACCGCTTTGGCCTGGGGGCTGGTTGACGAGGTCGGGGGTCAGAACCCCGAATAGGTGGTGGTGGTCGTGGACGGGATGGAAGACACGATCGCTGCGAACATGGCGAACCACAGCACGACGCCGATCACCGCGGCGGCGGCACCCACGACCGCACCGATGATGACCCACTTCTTGGCATTGTTGGAGGCCTCGTAGGCCTCGGCATACCGGCCCTGGGCCCACAGCCCGGACACCTTGTTGGAGTAGACGATCGACACGATCCCGAACGGCAGGCAGCACAGCACC
>NZ_LZMB01000249.1 GCF_001673555.1 Mycobacterium sp. 1165178.9
CCGGGTTGCTTGGCGCCCGGATCTGCCCAGTGCTGCAGGCCGCGTGACCGGATCCTGTCGTAGATGGTGTCGAACTCCTGCTCGGACACCAAGAACGCGTAGTGCTGCCGTGGGATGTCCGCGCCTTCGGGTGCGTCCGCGTAGTCGAGACTTGCGCCGTGCTCGAGTTCGACAACCATGAAGTGGCCGAAGGGCTTTGGGCTGGGCAGACCGAAAAGATCGGCGAGAAACTCAGCGGATTCGTGTTTGTCGCGTGACGCGACGATGGTGTGGTTGAAACTGATGGTCATAGTTCTTTCCAGTCAACCACTCCGATGCCCGGCTCGCCAACGCCGCGCTACTTCGGCGCGGTTAGCTCCAGGGCGATGTTGTCGGGATCGCGGAACTCCAGGATGTAGGACGGCCCGATGTCTTTGACCGGCTCGTGGACGACGCCGAGCTCATCGAGATGCGCTGCCGCCGAATCTAATTCATCTTTGCTGCCGAGGCGGAAGGCAATGTGGTCCAGCCCGACACGGTCCTCGTCGAAGCGGTCAGCGGCGACGGGCCGCAGCCCGAGCAGCGTGCCGCCGAGGTCGTAGATGACGCCGCCGAACAGGAAGCTCAACTGATTGCGGGCAGATTCGTCGGCATTTTCGGGGACTTCCAGCAGCACCGGCCAACCGAACACGCTCTCGTAGAACTGCCGTGACCGCTCGATATCGGTGACGGTCAGTCGGACATGGGCGATGGAACTACTCGTGAAGGCCATTCGGTCCATGGTTCCACTGAAAGGGCGCATGTTAAACATGCCAGAATCGCCGTCGTGCGAATTGCGATGACCATGCCGGTGATGGAGCCGGATCTGGACGCGACGGTGCTCGAAGCGTGGGCGCGCGCCATCGACGAGGGCCCGTTCTCGTCGCTGTGCTGGGGCGAGCGGATCGCGTTCGACAACCCGGACAACCTGACACTGCTGGGAGCGCTGGCCGCCTGGACCGACCGGGTGCGGTTGCTGACGACCGTCATCGTGCCGCAGCTGCACGATCCCGTCATGCTCGCCAAGGGTCTGGCGACCGGCGATCTGCTCAGCGGCGGCCGGTTGACTGTGGGCATCGGGGTGGGCGGCCGGCACGAGGACTACCAGGCCGTGAGTGCCGATCCGGCGACACAGACGATGCGTGGCATGGCCGAACGGGTGGCGGTGATGAGGCGCGTCTGGGCGGGGGAGAAGACTTCGGACTCGGTGCTGCCCGTCGGGCCGGCGCCGGTCCAGCCCGGCGGTCCGCCGTTGTTCGTCGGCAGTATCGGCCCGAAAACCATCCGCAGTGCCGCCGCGTGGGCCGATGGGCTCGCCGGCACCACCCTCGACCTCGACGTTGCCAAGCAAAACGAGTTGTTCGACGTGACCCGGGAGGCCTGGGCTCAGGCCGGCAAGCCCAAACCCCACTTGATCACGTCGTTCTGGTTCGCGTTCGGGTCCCCCGAGGGGTCTCGCGCCCAGAT
>NZ_LZMB01000250.1 GCF_001673555.1 Mycobacterium sp. 1165178.9
GCCGTGCCCGGCCGCGCGTGGCGTCACCGCCATTCAGTACGCCGCTGCCGTGGCGCGGGCCGCCGCATTGATCGACGGCGCGGACAACACCGCGCTGACCGCGGCCGTGGACCAGGTCAAAACGCTCGGCGAGCGGCATCACTTCGAGAGCGCCGCGCGACTGCGCGACCGGACCGTCACCGCTGTTGAGACACTGTGGCGCGGCCAGCGGCTGCGCGCCCTGGCCGCGTTGCCGGAGCTGATCGCCGCCGCACCCGATGGCCAGGGTGGTTTTCACCTGGCCGTCATCCGCCACGGCCAGCTCGCCGCGGCGGGCTGCGCCCGGCGTGGGGTGCCGCCGATGCCGGTCATCGACGCGATTGTTGCTGGGGCACAAGCGATTCTGCTCACCCCCGGCCCCCTGGGCGGCGCGCTGGTCGAGGAGACCGCGCTCATCATGCGCTGGCTGACGACGGCGGGGGCGCGCATCGTTCGGGTCGCCGAGGACGGCTGGGCTTCGCCGCTGCGGTCGGCCGGCGCCTGGTCGGCGTGGGCCGCGTCGGCTCGCTCGGCGCGACTGGCCGGCGAGCAGGCCCTCCGGGAATCAGACCTGCTGACCGAAGCGCACCCATCGCGCGAGCAGTTGTTCGGCCGCACCGGAATCGATGGCCTTACAGGCGCGGGCCAACCCGTCCTCCCACGCCGGCAACCATTCAGCGCGGCTGGATAACCCGGCGTGGGCGACGATCGCGCCGGCGGCGTTGAGGACGACCGCGTCGCGCACCGGGCCCTTGCCACCGGCCAGCACCGCACGCACCCCGGCCGCGTTGGCCTGCGCATCACCGCCCAGCAGGTCCTCGAGATCGGCTCGGGGAAAACCGAATCCGGCCGGATCGAAGGTCAGCTTGTCCACCGTGCCGGCCTGCACTCGCCAGATCGTGCTGGTGGTGGTGGTCGTCAGCTCGTCGAGTCCGTCGTCGCCGTGCACCACCAGCACACTGGACCGGCGGGCGGCGAACACACCGGCCATCACCTCGGAGAGGTCAGCGAACGCGCAGCCGATCAATCCGGCCCGCGGCCTGGCCGGATTGGTAAGCGGCCCAAGGAGATTGAACACCGTCGGCACACCGATCTCGCGGCGCACCGCGGACGTGTGCCGGTAGGACGGGTGGAACAGCGGCGCGAAACAGAACGCGATGCCGACCTCGGCGAGACTGCGTGCGACCGCTTCGGGCCCGAGGTCGATCCGGATGCCGAGCGCCTCGAGCGTGTCGGCGCCGCCGGACAACGACGAGGCCGCCCGGTTGCCGTGTTTGACCACCGGCACACCGGCGGCCGCGGCCACGATGGCCGCCATCGTGGACAGGTTCACGGTGTTGACGCCGTCGCCACCGGTGCCGACGATGTCGACCGTGTCGTCGCGGATGGCGCCGGCCGGCATCGGCAGCGCGTGGTTGAGCATCACCTCGGCCAGCTCGATGACTTCGGCCGAGGTGGGGACCTTCACCTGCATGGCCACCGCGAAGGCCGCGATCTGAGCGGGGCTGGCGTCGCCGGCCATGATGCGGTCCATGGCCCAGGCGGCCTGCCCGCGCGTCAGGTCCCGACCGGCGGTCAGACGAGACAGGACCCCCGGCCACGATGTTGCGGACGCGCCCGACGCCTCAGATGACAAAGCCACGCGCCGATGGTCCCACGCGGACCACACCAGCCCCAACCGTCGCCGTCGGCCGTCCCCTGCGCTCGCCGGCGCGACTCGCCAGACATCAAATGCCGCCCCGGGTGGAGTTCAACAACTACAAAGCGTCATACTTGCGTATGTGACCAGCGCTGCCGCCACTTCGGGTACTGCAATTACGTCGCG
>NZ_LZMB01000251.1 GCF_001673555.1 Mycobacterium sp. 1165178.9
CACGCCGACCACCCGCCGATTGCTGCCGCGGCTGAACCCGGCCAGGTCGGGCCTCATCGAGCCCTCCGCAGCCGCGCCGCGATCGCGAACACGAGCACCCCGGCGGCCACCATGCCCAGGAATCCGATGGCGATGTTGCGTGCGCGGTGGTCGGGCGGCGGGGGCGGCGGCGCCGGGGTGATGACCCGGCTTTGGGCGCCCGGGGGCATCCGCTCGCCCGGCGGGATGTTGAAGGTCAGCGCTGCGACGGGGTCCACCAGCCCGTACCCGACCTTATTGTCAACGCCCGCAGGCGGATTGTGCGCCGACTGCACGATGCGGTTGATCACCTGATGCGCGCTGAGTTCGGGGAATTTCGCCCGGACCAACGCCGCGACGCCGCTGACGTAGGCCGCCGAGAAACTCGTTCCCCAGAACGGCATGTTCTTCTCGCCCGGTCGCGACGGCGGATAGGCATTGACCGGGCCGCCGCCTTGGGGCGAGAGGCCCATGATGTGGGTTCCCGGCGCGGCCACACCGACCCAGGGGCCCGACATGCTCTTGTCGAGCGGGGCACCGCTGGCGTCGACGGCACCTACCGACAGGACGTAGTCGGAAAACCAAGACGGCGCCGAGACGATCTTGACCTGATGCCAGTCCCGGGGATCCGATGGGTCCAACGGGTCATAGGTCGGGTTGTTGTTACAGCCGGCTTCCCCATCGTTGCCCGCGGCCGCGACGATCACCGCGTCCTTCGCGGTGGATGCATACCACAGCGCCGCACCCAACGCTCGCTGATCGGCCGGGGAGGCGGCGGGTAGGCATGCGGTGACCGAGACGTTGATCACTTTGGCCCCCATGTTCGCGGCGTGAACCACCGCGCGCGCAACCGAATTCAGCGTTCCGGCCTTGACTTTCTCGTCGGAGTA
>NZ_LZMB01000252.1 GCF_001673555.1 Mycobacterium sp. 1165178.9
ACAACTCCCTTGTCCCGGAATCGGATTGCGAGCTCGGCGATCTCCCGGGACACCGCCGCGTGGCGCATCGCGGTGACCAACAGGCGCACCACGATCGGGCGCCCCGCCGCCGCGCTCGCCTTCTCGCCATCGGCGAAACCGGCCAGCACGGCGTCGACGATCGCATCGAAGGACAGCCCACGGTCGATGTGCAACTCGGGCGCGAACCGGATCTCGGCGTACACCACCGAGTCTTGGGCCAGATCCTCCACGCACTCGTAGGCGACCCGATGCAGCGCCTCGGGTGTCTGCATCACGGCCACGGTGTGCGAGAACGGCTCCAGGTAGCGCTCCAGCGAGCCGCTGTGCGAGCGGGTGCGAAACCACCTCGCCAGCTCGTCGACGTCGGTGGCGGGCAGCCCGTCGTAGCCGATCTGCCCGGCGATCTCCAGCACGGTCGACGGGCGCAGCCCGCCGTCGAGGTGGTCGTGCAACAGGGCCTTGGGGGCCTTCCGGATCTGCTCGAGCCCCAGCGGCGCGGTCATGCGACGATCCGATCGATGATCAGCGGCCGGGACTGGATCGCGGCCGCATCGCCGGCGATGCTCCAGCCACCGTCCAGCTCGGCGAGCGCGGCATCGAAGCGCTCCGGGGTGTCGGTGTAGAGGGTGAACACCGGCGCACCGGCGGTGACCGGCTCGCCGGGGCGGCGGTGGATGCGGATGCCCGCGCCCGACTGCACCCGTTCGCCCGGGCGGGACCTGCCCGCACCGAGCCGCCATGCCCCCAGCCCCACTGCCATCGCGTCGATATCGCCCATTGTGCCGCCTCGCGGGGCCGTCACGTTCTCGGCATGCCGACCGATGGGCAACGGCACCGCCAAGTCGCCGCCCTGGGCCGCGACGAGCCGGCGGAAGCGGTCCATCGCGGTGCCGTCGCGCAGGGTGTCGGCGGGATCGCGGTCCTCGATCCCGGCCAGCTCGAGCATCTCGGAGGCGAGCCGCAGCGTCAGCTCGATCACATCGGGCGGGCCGCCCCCGGCCAGTACCTCGAGCGACTCGGCGACCTCGAGGGCATTGCCGACGGTCGCGCCCAGCGGGCGGCTCATGTCCGTCAGCAGCGCGCGGGTGGGCACCCCGTGCGCGGCGCCCAGTTCGACCATGGTGTGCGCCAGCTCGCGGCACTGCCGCTCGGAGTCCAGCAACGCCCCGGAACCGACCTTCACGTCGAGCACCAGCGCGCCGGCCCCCTCGGCCAGCTTCTTGCTCATCACCGAGCTGGCGATCAACGGCAGCGACTCGACAGTGGCGGTGATGTCGCGCAGCGCGTAGAGCTTGGCATCGGCCGGGGCCAGATCCCCGGCGGCGAAGATGGCCGCGCCGATCTCGCGCAGCTGGTCCCGCACGCGCCGGTTGGACAGCTCGGCGGTGAACCCGGCGATGGATTCGAGCTTGTCCAGGGTGCCGCCGGTATGGCCGAGCCCACGGCCCGACGCCTGCGGCACGGCGGCCCCGCAGGCGGCGACGACGGGCACCAGGGGCAGGGTGATCTTGTCCCCCACCCCGCCCGTGGAGTGCTTGTCGACGGTGGTCAGGCCCAAGTCGCGGAAGTCGAGCGTATTGCCCGACGCCAGCATCGCCGCGGTCCAGCGGGCCGTCTCGCCCCGGTCCATGCCCCGCAACAGGATCGCCATCAGCAGGGCCGCCATCTGTTCTTCTGCCACCCGGCCGTCGGTGTAGGCGTTTATGACCCAGTCGATGGCGGCGCCGGACAACCGGCCGCCGTCACGCTTGGTCTTGATCACGGTGGGCGCGTCGAACGCGGGCTCAGTCACCCGCGCCCCGCGGCCAGGTCGTCGGGGCCGAAGGCGTCGGGCAGCAGGTCGCCGAGCCGGCGCGGCCCACCCGGATGGTCGATCAGCAGTTCGGGGCCGCCGTGTTCGGCCAGCACCTGCCGGCACCGGCCGCACGGCATCAGCACCGAGCCCCGCCCGTCCACGCACGCCAGCGCGACCAGCCGGCCGCCGCCGGTCGAATACAGGGCGCACACCACGGCGCATTCGGCACAGAGACCAAGGCCATATGAGACGTTCTCCACATTGCACCCGGTCACCACCCGGCCGTCATCGACCAGCGCGGCCGCCCCGACGCGCAACCGCGAGTACGGTGCATAGGCACCCCCGGACACATCGATTGCCTTGTCCCGCAACGACTTCC
>NZ_LZMB01000253.1 GCF_001673555.1 Mycobacterium sp. 1165178.9
TCGGACTGATCGTTCAGTAGGTCGATGAACGGGTCGAGGTCGGAGACGGCCAGGGCCCGCAACAGCTCGACGGTGCGCGAGACCTGCCGGAATCCGGCCAGCGCCTCGAACGGGTGCAGCGCCACCAGCAACTCGGGTTTGTGGGATGTGTCGCGGTAGTTGCGCACCGGCGACGTCAGCGGAATGCCGACCCGCTCCTCGCGCAAATAGCCCTCGGCCGCCTGCGCGGCGCTGGGATGCGCCTGCAGGGACAACGGCTCGTCGGCGGCCAGCACCTTGACCAGGAACGGGAGCACGTCTCCGAAGCGCGCCCGCGACGTCGGCCCGAGCTGGCCCTCCGGGTCGTCGACCAGCGCCTCGAGCAATGTGATTTCGCCGTTGTCGGTTTCCACCCACGCCGGGTCGCCCGGGTGCGCCCCAAACCACAGCTCGGCCTCCGGATGCGCCGCCGGCACCGGACGCTCGGTGAATTCGGCGATGGCGGTACGCGAACCCCAGGCGTACGTTCTCAAGGCCCCGCGAAGCAGTTCCACTGTTGTATCTATCCCCGCACCAGTCGCATATAAACCGCGGCCATTTCCAGCCGGACGGCC
>NZ_LZMB01000254.1 GCF_001673555.1 Mycobacterium sp. 1165178.9
GTGCCGGGCCCTCGTGCCCGGCACTTCTTAGCTCCAGGGGTCGTGCCCCCCGTCGTCGGGTAGCGTCGGGCCCGTGACCGCAACGCCGCGCGAATTCGACATTGTGCTGTATGGGGCGACGGGCTTCGTGGGGAAACTCACCGCCGAATATCTGGCCAGCTCCGCACCGGATCGGCGGATCGCGCTCGCCGGCAGATCGGCCGACAAGTTGCGCGCCGTCCGCGACACGCTGGGCGACGCCGCGCAGTCCTGGCCCATTCTGAACGCCGATGCCTCGTCGCCCTCGACGCTCAATGAGATGGCGGCCCGTGCCCAGGTCGTCATCACCACGGTCGGGCCGTACACCCGCTACGGGCTGCCGCTGGTGGCGGCGTGCGCAGCAGCGGGCACCGACTACGCTGACCTGACCGGCGAGGCGATGTTCGTCCGCGAAAGCATTGACCTGTACCACAAGCAGGCCGCGGACACCGGCGCCCGCATCGTGCATGCGTGCGGATTCGACTCGGTCCCTTCGGACCTCAGCGTGTATGCGCTCTACCGAGCGGCGCGAGACGACGGCGCCGGCGAACTCGGCGACACCGACCTGGTAGTCCGGTCGTTCTCCGGCGGCGTGTCCGGTGGAACCGTCGCCTCGATGCTGGAAGTCCTCGATACCGCCTCGCGCGATCCGGACGCCCGTCGCCAGCTTGCCGACCCGTACACGTTGACCACGGACCGCGGGGCCGAACCCGAAATCGGCCCTCAGCCCGATTTGCCGTGGCGCCGGGGTCGCCAGATCGCGCCCGAGCTGAGCGGGTTGTGGACGTCGGGGTTCTTGATGGCGCCCTATAACACCCGAATCGTGCGGCGCAGCAACGCATTGCTGGACTGGGCCTACGGACGCCAGTTGCGTTACAGCGAAAGCATGAGCCTGGGCTCGTCGCCGCTGGCCCCGGTGGCGTCCGCTGTGGTTGGCGGAGTCGGCGCGGCGACCTTCGGATTGGGCAGCAGATATTTCCGGCTGCTGCCGCGCAAACTCGTGGAGCGCATCGTGCCCAAGCCCGGGACCGGCCCGAGTGAGGCCGCCCGGCAACGCGGCTACTACCGGATCGAGACCTTCACCACTACAACTACTGGCGCGCGTTACGTCGCGCGCATGGAGCAGCGTGGCGACCCCGGCTACAAGGCGACGTCGGTGCTGTTGGGGGAGTGCGGCCTCGCTCTGGCGGTGGACCGCGACAAGCTCCCGGATCTGCATGGCGTTCTCACACCCGCGGCCGCGATGGGCGACGCGCTGCTGGACCGATTCCCCGCCGCGGGTGTGTCGTTGGAAACGGAACGACTGAACTGATCGAATGTCGGACCGCCCACTGCGAGGGGTGTTGCCGGGGGCCGCGTGAGTCTAGTGTCGTAACTGACGCGCCTGAAACTTCGCAGCGACAAAGGCGGGCACCCCGATGGCCGGTCTCGATGACCTTTACGCACAGATTCCGACGTCCGAACTCGCGACAAAGCTCGGCGTAGACGAAGGCGAAGTCGTAAGCGCGGTGCACACGCTGGTGCCGGTGCTGCTGAGCGGTCTTCACCAGAACGCGCAGGATCCGCAGGCGGCCGACAGGATCGAGTCCGCCGCCACCAGTCATGCCGCCAGCGGTCTGCTCGACGCCGGTGGGGGTGTCGACCAGGTCGGCGAGACGGACGGGCACCAGGCGATCGCCACGATTTTTGGCGTCAACGACGCCGATCAGGTCGCCTCGGCGCTGGCCGAAGGGGGCGCAGGAAATAGCGACTTGCTAAAGCAACTGTTGCCGGTCCTGGTCCCGATCGTGTTGGCATACATCGGAAAACAGCTGAACTCGGGTGCGGGGTCGCCGGGAACGACCCCTCGGACAACGCAAGCCTCCTCCGGTGGCGCCTTGGGCCAAGTCTTGGGCAGCATTCTCGGGGCGGGCGCCGGCGACAAGTCCCTTGGCGGCATCCTCGGAAATGTGTTGGGCGGCAAGGGCGGTGCGCTGGGCGACATCCTCGGCGGCCTGCTGGGCGGCAAAAAGTAACCCGGCGCCGCACCTCGCGCCGAGTTTTCATCAGCAGTTCTCGAGCGGTTTTGATTGCGTCGAGGGAGGGATGTCCGGAGCTGACAAAAATCGAAAGGTACGGGCCCGCCCGTAGTGGGCACAGGCGACGTTCGGCCCCGGTCGGGCCGGACGCTGATCAAAGAAGTACGAGAGAGGTAATGCCATGTCAGACACACTTACTGGTGGTCAGAAGCTGGTGCGGGGGGAATCCCTCGCCTCCAACAACGGGGCCTACACCCTGACCCTGCAAGACGACGGCAACCTGGTGCTCGCCTCGCGCGGCCAGGCCCTCTGGTCCACGTCGACCGTCGGCCAGGATGTGGTGCGCGCCGAAGTGCAGCCCGACGGGAACTTCGTCCTGTACACCGCGGACAAACCGGTCTGGCACACCGACACCAAGGGCAAAAAGGACGTCAAGCTCGTACTTCAAGACGACCGCAACCTGGTGCTCTATGCGTCCGACGGACCGGCATGGTCGACGCACACCGAGACCGACAACCCGCCGCCGCCCGAGGCCGCCGCGGAGCAAGCTGCCGAAGAGCCCGAGGCCCCGGTCGAGGAAGCCGTCGCGGAGCCCGCCGCAGCGGCGGACGCTGAACCAGAGCCGGAGCCAGCGCCGGCCGCTCGGACCTACACCGTCGAATCCGGTGACACTTTGTGGGCGATTGCCGAGCGGTTCTACGGTGACGGCAACAGATACCATGCGATCGCCGACGCCAGCGGCATCTCCAATCCGGACTTGATCCAGCCCGGCCAGGTGCTCACGATTCCCTGACAGCCGAACAGCAGACTCCGCCACCTGCGCATTTGGGCGCTTACAGGAGAGTAAACACCGCTCCCTAGAATTGACGGGTGACCGCCAGCCGCAGCCCCGCCACCGACCTGCCCAAGTCGTGGGATCCGGCTGCGGCCGAAAGCGCGATCTACCAGACATGGGTGGACGCGGGATACTTCGTGGCGGACCCGAACAGCGCCAAGCCCGGGTATTCGATTGTGCTGCCGCCGCCGAACGTGACCGGCAGCCTGCACATGGGCCACGCACTCGAACACACCATGATGGACGCCCTGACCCGCCGCAAGCGGATGCAGGGTTACGAGGTGCTGTGGCAGCCGGGCATGGACCACGCCGGCATCGCCACGCAGAGCGTGGTCGAAAAGCAGCTCGCGATCGACGGCAAGATTAAGGAGGACTTCGGCCGAGAGCTGTTCATCGAAAAGGTGTGGGACTGGAAGCGCGAGTCCGGCGGCGCCATCGGCGGCCAGATGCGAAGGCTGGGCGACGGCGTGGACTGGAGCCGCGACCGCTTCACCATGGACGAGGGCCTGTCGCGAGCGGTCCGGGCGATCTTCAAGCGTCTCTACGATGCCGGACTGATCTATCGGGCCGAGCGGCTGGTCAACTGGTCGCCGTTGCTGCAGACCGCGATCTCGGATATCGAGGTCGATTATCAAGAAGTCGAAGGCGAGCTGGTGTCGTTCCGGTACGGGTCGATGGACGACTCGCAGCCACACATCGTCGTGGCCACCACCCGGATGGAAACAATGCTCGGCGACACCGCGATCGCGGTGCATCCCGACGACGAGCGCTACCGACACCTGGTCGGCACCAACCTGCCGCACCCTTTCGTGGATCGCCAGCTGGTGGTGGTCGCCGACGAGCATGTGGATCCCGAATTCGGCACCGGCGCAGTTAAAGTCACGCCCGCGCATGACCCGAATGACTTCGAGATCGGCCTGCGGCATCAGCTGCCGATGATTTCGATCATGGACACCCGGGGCCAAATCACCGGCACCGGCACGCAATTCGACGGTATGGACCGATTCCAGGCCAGGGTCGCGGTGCGCGAGGCGCTGGCCGATGAGGGCCGGATCGTCGAGGAGAAGCGGCCGTATATACACAGTGTCGGACACTCCGAGCGCAGCGGCGAGCCGATCGAACCGCGCCTGTCCCTGCAGTGGTGGGTCCGGGTGGAATCGCTTGCCAAGGCTGCGGGTGACGCGGTGCGCAACGGGGACACCGTGATTCACCCCGCCAGCCTGGAACCGCGGTGGTTCGGCTGGGTCGACGACATGCATGACTGGTGTATCTCGCGCCAGCTGTGGTGGGGCCACCGCATCCCGATCTGGTATGGCCCCAACGGTGAACAGCGCTGCGTGGGTCCCGACGAGACACCACCGGAAGGCTGGGAGCAGGACCCCGACGTGCTGGACACCTGGTTCTCCTCGGGCCTGTGGCCGTTCTCCACACTCGGCTGGCCGGAAAAAACTCCGGAACTCGAAAAGTTCTACCCGACAAGCGTTCTCGTTACCGGCTATGACATCCTGTTTTTCTGGGTGGCCAGGATGATGATGTTCGGCACCTTTGTCGGTGACGACGAGGCCATCACCCTGGACGGCCGCCGCGGTCCGCAGGTGCCGTTCACCGATGTCTTCCTGCACGGGCTGATCCGCGACGAGTCCGGCCGCAAGATGAGCAAGTCCAAGGGCAACGTCATCGACCCGCTGGACTGGGTCGAGATCTTCGGGGCCGACGCCCTGCGGTTCACCCTGGCCCGCGGCGCCAGTCCCGGCGGTGACCTGGCGATCGGTGAGGACCACGTCCGGGCGTCGCGCAACTTCTGCACCAAGCTGTTCAACGCCACTCGCTACGCGTTGCTCAACGGCGCGAAGCTGGCCCCGCTGCCCGAGCCGGCCGAGCTCACCGATGCCGACCGATGGATCCTCGGGCGACTGGAAGAGGTTCGCGCGGAAGTCGATTCGGCGTTCGACAGCTACGAGTTCAGTCGCGCTTGCGAGGCGCTCTACCACTTCGCTTGGGATGAATTCTGCGACTGGTACGTCGAATTGGCCAAGACGCAACTGGCCGAAGGGATCACGCACACCACGGCCGTGCTGGCGGCCACGCTGGACACCTTGCTGCGGTTGCTGCACCCGGTGATCCCATTCATCACCGAGGCCCTGTGGCAGGCACTGACCGGCGACGATGCCGAACACGAGTCGCTGGTGATCGCCGATTGGCCGCAGTCGTCCGGTATCAGCCTGGACCAGGTTGCCGCACAGCGCATTACCGACATGCAGAAGCTGGTCACCGAAGTGCGGCGGTTCCGCAGCGATCAAGGCCTGGCGGACCGCCAGAAGGTGCCGGCCCGGCTGGCCGGTGTCGACGAATCCGATCTGGGCACCCAGGTGAGCTCGGTGACGACGCTGGCTTGGCTCACCGCCGCGGACCCGGATTTTCGCCCGTCGGCGTCGGTCGAAGTGCGGCTGCGCGCCGGCACCGTCGTGGTCGAGCTCGACACCTCCGGCACCATCGACGTCGCCGCCGAACGTCGCCGGTTGGAAAAAGATTTGGCCGCAGCGCAGAAGGAATTGGCCTCCACCGCAGCCAAATTGGGCAATGCGGACTTTCTGGCCAAAGCGCCCGAACAGGTCGTCACCAAGATCCGCGACCGTCAGCGCCTGGCCCAGGAGGAAACCGAGCGAATCAATGCGCGGCTGGTCGGGCTGCAATGAGTGTCCGATGACTGAGCCGCCCGAGTGGCCGCAGGATCCCGACTGGCCGCTGGCAGAGATTGCCGACGAGATCCCCGACCCGGCCCCGACGCCGGACGAGATCGCGTCGCTGCTGCAGGTCGAACACCTGCTGGACCAGCGCTGGCCGGAGACCAAGATCGAGCCGAGTCTGACCCGGATCAGCGCGCTGCTGGACCTGCTGGGCTCGCCGCAGCTGGCCTATCCGTCCATCCACATCGCGGGCACCAACGGCAAGACCTCGGTGGCGCGGATGATCGACGCACTGATCACCGCGCTGCACCGGCGCACCGGCCGCACCACCAGCCCGCACCTGCAATCGGCCGTCGAACGGATCTCGATCGACTCCAAGCCGATCAGCCCGGCGCAGTACGTGGCGACGTATCGCGAGATCGAGCCGTTCGTGCAGATGGTCGATGCGCAGTCGCTGGCGGACGCCGGCCCCGCGATGAGCAAGTTCGAGGTGCTGACCGCGATGGCGTTCGCCGCGTTCGCGGACGCCCCCGTCGATGTCGCCGTGGTCGAGGTGGGGATGGGGGGACGCTGGGATGCCACCAACGTGATCAACGCCCCAGTAGCGGTCATCACCCCGATCTCCATCGACCATGTCGAATACCTGGGTGACGATCTCGCCGGCATCGCTGGGGAAAAGGCCGGCATCATCTTGCACGCGCCCGAGGGCGCGCCCGATACCGTCGCGGTCATCGGGCGTCAGGCCCCTGAGGCGATGGAAGTGCTGTTGGCCCAAACCGTCCAATCCGATGCCGCGGTGGCCCGGGAGGATTCGGAGTTCGCCGTCCTGGGCCGTCAGGTCGCGATCGGCGGGCAGGTGCTGCAGCTGCAAGGTCTGGGCGGGGTGTATTCCGACATCTATTTGCCGCTGCACGGCGAACATCAGGCGCACAACGCCGTGTTGGCCCTGGCGGCGGTTGAGGCGTTTTTCGGTGCCGGTGCCCAGCGTCAGCTCGACGTCGAGGCGGTTCGTGCCGGTTTCGCCGCCGTCGCCAGCCCCGGCCGGCTGGAGCGGATGCGCAGCGCACCCACGGTGTTCATCGACGCCGCGCACAATCCCGCCGGTGCGCAGGCGCTGGCCCAGACCCTGGCGGGTGAATTCGACTTCCGCTATCTCGTCGGGGTGCTCAGCGTGCTCGCGGACAAGGACGTCGACGGGATCCTGGCCGCCCTGCAGCCGGTGTTCGACGCTGTCGTGGTGACGCACAACGGATCCCCGCGGGCAGTCGACGTCGAGTCGCTGGCTTTGGCGGCGCGCGAGCGGTTCGGGCCCGACCGGGTGAGCACCGCGGAAAACCTGCGCGATGCCATCGACGTCGCGACGGCGCTGGTGGATGACGCCGCGGCGGACGGCCCGGCGGAAGCCTTCTCGGGCACCGGCATCGTCATCACCGGCTCGGTGGTCACCGCCGGCGCGGCACGGACCCTGTTCGGTCGTGATCCGCAATGACCGATGTGCCCGAGAACCCCGAGGAGCAGGCCCCGGCGCGACCGGCCGACCCGTGGCGGAGCTTCGGCGCGGTAATGGCCTTGACCTTGTTTCTGGAAGCGATCGTGGTGTTGCTCGCGATCCCGGTGGTGGGCGCGGTCGGCGGCGGCCTGACGACGGCGTCACTGGTCTACCTGATCGGACTGGCCGTCCTGTTGATCCTGATGGCCGGTGTGCAGCGCAAGCCCTGGGCGATCTGGGCCAACCTCGGCGTGCAGGTGATCCTGCTCGCCGGCTTCGCGGTCTACCCCGGGGTGGGTTTCATCGGCGTGCTGTTCACCGGGCTGTGGGGATTGATCGCCTACTTCCGGGCCGAGGTCCGGCGCAGGCAAGGGTAGGGCGGCAATCCGGGCGGCGTGGACGGCCCGAGCAGGGGCCGTTACGGTCGCCGGACCCCGCGCCGACCGATTATGTACGCTGTCCGCCGTGACCGAACGGACATTGGTACTGATCAAGCCCGACGCCGTGCAGCGGCAGCTGGTGGGGGAGATCATCGGCCGGATCGAGCGCAAGGGCCTCCTGATCGCCGCGCTGGAGCTGCGGCCCGTCGGCCGCGACCTCGCCGCACAGCACTATGCGGAACACGACGGTAAGCCCTTCTTCGAGTCGCTGCTGGAGTTCATCACATCGGGACCGGTGGTGGCGGCCATCGTGGAGGGGCCGCGGGCGATCGCCGCATTTCGGCAGCTCGCGGGCGGTACCGACCCGGTGGAGAAGGCGATCCCCGGCACCATCCGTGGCGATTTCGGGCTGGAAACCCAGTTCAACCTGGTGCACGGGTCGGATTCGGTCGAGTCCGCGAAGCGTGAAATCGCGCTCTGGTTTCCCAAGGCTTAGACCTGCGGCGACGGCAGGCGCGGAACGGACCTGACCAACTTCGCCGAAGCGGCTGCATCATGTGTGGCTGAGGCGGCGGCGTGATGTGGGATACTGGTCTCGGGTGAACGTCGCCGGACCGGCGTCAGACACCCGAATGAAGACTTAGACAAGCGCGACCAATAGCCCCGTCGCCTTGGTTCGCTGCATGTCAGGCCGTCATTCAGCACGGCGCCGAGTGGGTCTGGGATCCTGGGCCGCTCGGGGCGAGACCATTACAAGCCCGGGAGAAGTGACCCGGGTCCATAGCGAAGCCCTCGCGTGGCCGCGTCGCAATGACGCGCCCGGGGGCTTGAGGAGAATACGTGGTAGACGGTGCACCGACTGCAGACCCATCAGAAGAATCGACTCGGCGCGAGGAGCTGCCGGACCGCTTAAGAGTTCATTCGCTGGCCCGAACGCTGGGGACCACCAGCAAGCGGGTGCTGGACGCACTGAGCGAACTGGACGGGCGAATCCGCAGCGCACATTCCACCGTGGACCGCGACGACGCGGTTCGGGTACGGGACCTGCTGGCGTCCGCGCAGCCCCCGGCAAGTGGGGAGGACGCGGTGGCGGCCGCCGAAGCGAACGCCGCCGACGAACCCGAATCCAGGCTGCTGCTCGAGAGCCCGGACAAAGCCGGCGAGCGGCCGCATTACATGCCGCTGTTCGTCGCGCCGCAGCCGATCGACGCCCGCGAGGAAGACGCCGAAACCGACGACGACTCGGACTCCGACGATTCCGACAGCGACGACGACGAGCAGGCCGACCGGCCGTCGAACCGGCGGCGGCGTCGCGGCCGTCGTGGACGCGGCCGTGGGCGCGGTGAGCAGGGTGGCGCCGACGGCCAGGGCGACGAGGGCGACGACGACGAGGCGCAACCGCGGGGCAAGAGGGGCGGTCAAGCGGACTCCGCCGACTCCGAGGACTCCGACGGTCAGGATTCGGACGACGCCGATGACTCCGATGACTCGGACAACGGTGACGACGGTTCGGCGGACGGCGGCAATCGCCGCCGCCGGCGGCGCCGGAGGCGTAAATCCGGATCGGGCGACGACAACGAGGAAGGGTCATCGCCGGATGACCCGCCCAACACGGTGGTGCACGAGCGGTCGCCCCGCAACGGCAAGAGTGGCGGAGACGACTCCGCCGGCTCGAACAACGAGATCAAGGGCATCAACGGCTCCACTCGGCTCGAGGCCAAGCGGCAACGCCGCCGGGACGGCCGCGACGCCGGCCGGCGCCGCCCCCCGGTACTGACCGAGGCCGAATTCCTGGCTCGCCGCGAGGCCGTCGAGCGGATGATGGTGGTGCGCGACCGGATTCGCACAGAGCAGCCGCATCAGGGGGCGCGCTACACCCAGATCGCCGTGCTCGAGGACGGCATCGTCGTCGAGCACTTCGTCACATCGGCCGCGTCGGCGTCGCTGGTGGGCAACATCTACCTGGGAATCGTGCAAAACGTGCTTCCGTCGATGGAGGCGGCGTTCGTCGACATCGGCCGCGGCCGCAACGGTGTGCTCTACGCCGGCGAGGTCAACTGGGAGGCCGCCGGGCTCGGCGGATCCGATCGCAAGATCGAACAGGCGCTCAAACCGGGCGACTACGTCGTCGTCCAGGTCAGCAAGGACCCGGTCGGACACAAGGGTGCGCGGCTCACCACCCAGGTGTCGCTGGCGGGTCGCTACCTGGTCTATGTGCCGGGGGCGTCATCGACCGGGATCAGCCGCAAGCTGCCCGACACCGAACGCCAACGGCTCAAAGAGATTCTGCGTGAAGTGGTGCCGTCGGACGCCGGGGTGATCATCCGGACGGCGTCCGAAGGGGTCAAAGAAGAGGACATCCGCAGCGACGTCACCCGCCTGCAGGAGCGCTGGAAACAGATCGAGGCCAAGGCGATCGAGATCAAGGAGAAGGCCGGGGGCGCCGCGGTGGCCCTCTACGAAGAGCCCGACGTGCTGGTCAAGGTCATCCGCGACCTGTTCAACGAGGACTTCGCCGGCCTCATCGTCTCCGGTGACGAGGCCTGGACCACCATCAACGACTACGTGAATTCCGTTGCCCCCGATCTCGTTTCGAAGCTGACCAAGTACGAGGCGCCCGCCGGTCCGGAAGGACAGGCCGGGCCGGATGTGTTCGCGGTGCATCGCATCGACGAGCAGCTCGCCAAGGCGATGGAGCGCAAGGTGTGGCTGCCATCGGGCGGCACCCTGGTGATCGACCGGACCGAGGCCATGACGGTGGTCGACGTCAACACCGGCAAGTTCACCGGGTCCGGGGGCAACCTGGAGCAGACGGTCACCAAGAACAACCTCGAGGCGGCCGAGGAGATCGTGCGCCAGCTGCGGCTGCGCGACATCGGCGGCATCGTGGTCATCGACTTCATCGACATGGTGCTGGAGTCCAACCGCGATCTGGTGCTGCGGCGGCTGACGGAGGCGCTCGCCCGCGACCGCACCCGTCATCAGGTGTCCGAGGTGACATCGCTCGGTTTGGTCCAGCTGACCCGCAAGCGGTTGGGCACCGGCCTGATCGAAGCCTTCTCCACGTCGTGTTCGAACTGCGGTGGGCGTGGGATCCTGCTGCACACCGACCCGGTGGACTCAGCCTCGTCGAACGGGCGCAAGTCCGAATCCGGTGGTGGTGGCCGCCGCGGCAGGCGCAAGAAGAACAAAGCCGAAGAGCAGGTGGTGGCGAAAGTGCCCGCCCACGCTCCCGGCGAGCATCCGATGTTCAAGGCGATGGCCGCCGGCTCCTCCGCGCAGTCCGAGGATGACGAATCCGACGAGGTCAGCGAAGACACCATCGACGAGCTCGATCAGGAGAAGGTGGGTCGCGCCGACGACGTCGCCGAAGCGGAGGACTTCGACGACACCGACGACGAGGACTCGGACGACTCGGACGATGACGAGGACTCGGAGGACGACGACGACCTCGACGACGATGACGACGATGACGACGATGACGACGATGACGACGACATCGACGACGAGGAGGACCTCGGCGACGATGACGAGGACCTCGAGCTCGACGACGACGATCTGGACACCGAGGACGACGATTCCGACGACAACGGGCAGGGCTCCGCGGGAGCCGACCAGGCCGCCGCGGGACGCCCCCGGCGCAGACGCGCTGCGGGGAGGCCGGCCGGACCGCCGATCCACGCGGACTGACCCGGCCGACGCCGACGGCACCGGTCGTGTCCGGTTTGACCCTGTAGCCGCTGGTCACGTACCCTTGGACAGTTGTCGTCAGGTCGGGCGAGGAAAACTTCGGCCGGCGGCAGCGGGACTCCCGGGGAATCGGCGCAGGCCCGCAACCCAGACCCACCACGTGCACCGCGGTTGGTTCGCGCGCGACGCGCAGAGCAGCGGTTGGAAGAAGGAGCAGGAACGACGATGGCGACCTACGCAATCGTGAAGACGGGCGGCAAGCAGTACAAGGTCGCCGTCGGGGACGTGGTCAAGGTCGAGAAGCTCGAATCCGAGCCGGGCTCGAACGTGTCGCTGCCGGTTGCCCTGGTGGTGGACGGCGCCAAGGTGACCACCGATGCGGCCGCGTTGGCCAAGGTCGCGGTGACCGGCGAGGTGCTCGAGCACACCAAGGGCCCCAAGATCCGCATCCACAAGTTCAGGAACAAGACCGGCTACCACAAGCGTCAGGGTCACCGTCAGCAGCTGACGGTCCTGAAGGTCACCGGAATCAAGTAGCGAGGGCGACAGACATGGCACACAAGAAGGGCGCTTCCAGCTCGCGCAACGGTCGCGATTCCGCCGCGCAGCGGCTGGGCGTGAAGCGATTCGGCGGCCAGATCGTCAAGGCGGGCGAGATCATCGTCCGGCAGCGCGGCACCAAGTTCCACCCGGGCGTGGGAGTCGGTCGCGGCGGGGACGACACGTTGTTCGCCAAGGAAGCCGGTGCCGTCGAGTTCGGCATCAAGCGCGGCCGCAAGACCGTCAACATCGTGGCGGCCGGACAAGCCACCGACTGAGGTGTGTTTCCGGGCCCAGCCCGGTGATTTCGGCGCCCGGTGGTAGGTGAGAGGACCCACGATGCCTCGGTTCGTCGACCGCGTCGTCATCCATGCGCGCGCCGGTGCTGGAGGTAACGGCTGCGCCTCGGTCCACCGCGAGAAATTCAAGCCGCTCGGCGGCCCCGACGGCGGCAACGGCGGCCGCGGCGGCAGCATTGTCTTCGTCGTCGATCCGCAGGTACACACCCTGCTCGACTTCCATTTCCATCCGCACGTCACCGCGCCCTCGGGCAAGCAGGGGATGGGCAACAATCGTGACGGCGCCGCCGGCGCCGACCTGGAAGTCAAAGTGCCTGACGGCACCGTCGTCCTGGACGAAAGCGGTCGGCTGCTGGCTGACCTGGTCGGTGCGGGCACCCGCTTTGAAGCCGCGGCGGGCGGTCGCGGCGGGCTGGGCAACGCCGCTCTCGCGTCGCGGGCGCGCAAGGCTCCCGGCTTCGCGTTGCTGGGCGAGCAGGGCCAAACACGCGACCTGACGCTGGAGCTCAAGACCGTCGCCGACGCCGGCTTGATCGGCTTCCCGTCGGCCGGCAAATCGTCGCTGGTGTCGACGATCTCGGCGGCCAAGCCCAAGATCGCCGACTACCCGTTCACCACGCTGGTGCCCAACCTCGGCGTGGTGTCGGCGGGCGAGCACACCTTCACCGTCGCCGATGTGCCCGGCCTGATCCCGGGTGCATCCGAAGGCCGCGGCCTGGGTCTGGACTTCCTGCGGCATATCGAGCGATGTGCCGTGCTGGTGCATGTCGTCGATTGCGCCACCGCGGAACCCGGCCGTGACCCGATCTCCGACATCGATGCGCTGGAGGCCGAACTCGCCGCGTATACGCCCACCCTGCAAGGGGATGCGACGCTGGGTGATCTCACCGAGCGGCCCCGCGCGGTGGTACTCAACAAGATCGACGTCCCCGAAGCGCGCGAGCTTGCCGAGTTCGTCCGTGACGAGATCGCCGAGCGTGGCTGGCCGGTGTTCCTGGTGTCCACCGTCGCCCGAGAAGGTCTGCAGCCGTTGATCTTTGGATTGTGGAAAGTGATCTCGGAGTACCAGGCCGCACAGCCGGCGATCGTGCCGCGCCGCCCTGTGATTCGTCCGGTCCCCGTCGATGACAGCGGCTTCAGCGTTGAGCCCGATCCGGGGCAGCCGGGCGCCTTCGTGGTCAGCGGCGCGCGCCCCGAACGGTGGATCCGCCAGACCAACTTCGACAACGACGAGGCCGTCGGGTATCTGGCCGACCGGCTGGCGCGCCTCGGTGTCGAAGAGGAGTTGCTGCGGCTGGGTGCTCGGCCCGGTTGCGAGGTGACCATCGGGGACATGACCTTTGATTGGGAGCCGCAAACTCCTGCCGGGCAACAGGTTGCGCTCTCGGGGAGAGGCACCGATGCCCGGTTGGAGCGCACCGATCGCGTCGGCGCCGCCGAACGCAAGGCGGCCCGGCGCCAGCGCCGCGAACGCGGTGAGGAGTCGTGAGCGAGCACCGCGACGTCATCCGCAGCGCCCGCAGCGTGGTGGTCAAGGTGGGGACCAACGCGCTGACCACACCGGCGGGGGTGTTCGACGCCGGCCGGCTGGCCGGTCTCGCCGACGCGATCGAGGCGCGGATGAAGGCGGGTACCGACGTCGTCATCGTGTCGTCGGGGGCCATCGCCGCGGGCATCGAACCGCTCGGATTATCCCGCCGTCCCAGGGATTTGGCGACGAAGCAGGCAGCAGCCAGCGTCGGTCAGGTGGCGCTGGTGAATTCGTGGAGTGCCGCATTCGCCCGCTATGGGCGCACGGTCGGGCAGGTGTTGCTGAGCGCGCACGATATCTCGATGCGGGCCCAGCACACCAACGCCCAGCGCACGCTGGATCGGTTGCGCGCACTGCATGCCGTGGCGATCGTCAACGAGAACGACACGGTGGCCACCAACGAAATCCGGTTCGGCGACAACGACCGGCTTTCGGCGCTGGTGGCTCACCTGGTCGGTGCCGAGGCGTTGGTCTTGCTGTCCGACATCGATGGGCTCTACGACTCGGATCCGCGAAAGACCTCCGGCGCGAGGTTCATCCCGGAGGTGTCGAGTTCTGCCGATTTGATCGGTGTAAACGCCGGGCCCGGAAGCGATTTGGGTACCGGCGGGATGACCTCGAAGATGTCCTCTGCGCTGTTGGCCGCCGATGCCGGTGTGCCGGTGCTGCTGGCCGCCGCCGCGGACGCCACGACTGCGCTCACCGACGCCTCGGTCGGTACGGTGTTCGCCGCACGCCCGGTGCGGATGTCCGCACGTCGGTTCTGGGTGCGTTACGCCGCCGAGGCGGCTGGCGCGCTGACCTTGGACGATGGCGCCGTGCGCGCGGTGGTGCGGCAGCGTCGCTCGCTGCTGGCCGCCGGGATCACCGCGGTGGCCGGGCGGTTTTACGCCGGCGACGTCGTCGAATTGCGCGACCCGGACGCGGTGATGGTGGCCCGTGGTGTGGTCGCCTACGACGTGACGGAACTGACCACCATGATGGGCCGCTCGACCTCTGAGCTACCCGGCGAGCTGCGCAGGCCCGCGGTGCACGCAGACGATCTGGTGGCGGTGTAAGAGTTCGGGACGGTGTCGCGCGGGTGGGTCGGGTCTGCCGACCAACACGACCTTCGCGAATGTGTAAGCGCATTAGCTAGCACATTTGGGACTGACCTCATGAACCGACATCGGATCCGTTCGGGTCACCGGTCCGAGGTCGGCTTGAGATACAGTGCGCCCCAGACAATCTCGGCCAGCGTAGCGGCCAGTTCGGCGTCGTAGTCGGGTGGCTTTGTCGGCAGGTTCTGATGGCACGCCCGCTCGACCATCCAGGTCAGCGCGCTGGCGGTGGTCAGCGGGGCCAGCTCGGGGCGGATCGAGCCGTCGGCCTGGCCGTCTTCGATGACGTGGGTGAACTGCTCGGAGATGCCGGTCAGCAGTTCGCGATACGTTTGCCCCGTCAGTGGGTCGTAGGCTGCCATTTCATTGAGTGCGACCAGCACCGCCTGATGCCGGCGGTAGGTGGCGATGATGCGGCTCATCGCCATGCGCACATCGTCCGGGTCATGCCGGCCCGCCACGCTCCACCAGCTTCGTGCACCGTCGGTCAGGTCACCGAACACCTGGCCCGCGAGCCGGCGCAGCAGATGACCCTTGTCCTCGAAGTAGATGTAAAAGCTGGCGCGGGAAATGCCCGCCTCACCCGAAAGCCGATCCACGCTGAGTTCGGTGAAGCTCGCGCCGTCGCGCATCAGCCGTTCGGTGGCGTCCAACAGCCGGCGCTCCATCTGCTCGCGCCGCTGTTCGCGCCCCACGCTGCGGTGGCCCTGCGACTTGCGGGTGAGTGACGGCATGCGCCGAGCATAGCCGACCGCTCGACATATTGACTAGACATGGTGTCTAGGCATATCGTCACCTGGGTCTGTGACCGGGGTCATACGAGAGGGAGGATCACCAATGGCCGTGATGACGGGGAAGTCTGGGACCGACAAGTCCGGTCGTGCCTACGACGAGATCGATCTGTCCTCGCGGGCGTTTTGGTCCACCACCGCGGCGGATCGGGAACGCTCCTTCGCCGTGTTGCGGGCCGAACGCCCGGTGAGCTGGCATCCGCCGGTCGAAGAGTCGCTGATGCCCGACCCAACGGATCCCGGCTTCTGGGCGGTCACCCGGCGCTCCGACATCGTCGCGGTCAGCCGCAACAACGACGTCTTCCTATCCGGCCAGGGCGTGATGTTCGAGAGCATTCCGGTGGAGCTGCTCGAGGCGTCGCAGTCATTCCTGGCGATGGACCCTCCGCGGCACACCAAGTTGCGCAAGCTCGCCCACGCCGCGCTCAGCCCGCGGCAGGTCCGCCGCATCGAAGACTCGATCAAGGCCAACGCCAAGACCATCGTCGAAGAACTGCGAGCCACCGGCAGCGGCGCGGATTTCGTCGACCACTGCGCCAAGGAACTGCCCATCCGCACCCTGTCGGACATGATGGGGATTCCGGAGTCCGAGCGGGAGCGCATGGCGCACGCCACCGACGCCCTGGTGTCCTGGGCCGACCCGGAATTCCTCAACGGACGCCCAGCGATGGAAGTCCTGGTAGAGAACCAGCTGTATCTGCACCAAGTCGTCGGCAGCCTGGCCTCCCAACGTCGCGCGCACCCCGGCGACGACCTGATCAGCAGCCTGGTCACCGCCGAGGTGGACGGCGACCGCCTGGAAGACGCGGAGGTGGCGGCGTTCTTCGTCCTGCTCTCCGTGGCGGGCAACGACACCACCCGGCAGACCATCAGCCACACGCTGAAGGCACTCACCGACTTCGCCGACGAGAAGGCTTGGCTGCTCGAGGATTTCGACAGCCGGATCGGGACGGCCATCGAGGAGTTCATCCGCTGGGCGACGCCGGTCATGACCTTCCGCCGCACGGCCGCAACGGATATCGAGCTGGGCGGGCAGACCGTCCTGGCCGGCGAGAAGGTGGTCATGTTCTATCCGTCCGGCAACTGGGACACCGAGGTGTTCGACCACCCGGAACGTTTGAACCTGAGCCGCGACCCCAATCCACACGTCGGCTTCGGCGGCGGTGGACTGCACTTCTGCCTGGGCGCACACGTGGCTCGCGCCCAGCTACGGGCCATCTTCGGCGAGCTGTTTCGTCAGCTGCCCGACATCCGGGCGGGCGAGCCCGCCTACTTGGCCGGCAATTTCGTGCACGCCATCCGGAGCATGCCGTGCACTTTCTAACGCGTTGGCAGGGGCGCTAACTCGTCGGCGAGCAGGGCCAGCAACTCCGAGCACCCGCCGTCGACCTTGACGACGGCCAGGTCGTCGCCGCGGGTACTGCCACGGTTGACGATGGCCACCGGGATCCCCAGCGCGGCGGCGTGCCGCACGAACCGGTAGCCAGAGAACACGGTCAGCGACGAGCCGACGACCAGCAGCGCCTCGGACCGTTCGACCAGCCCGTAGGCCTGTGCCACAACGTCTTTGGGAACGCTTTCGCCGAAGTAGACGATGTCTGGCTTCAGCATCCCGCCGCAGCGCTCGCAGTCCAGATATTGGAACGACGCGGTGTCGGCGACGACGGCGTCGGCGTCGGGAGCCACCGCCAGCCCACCGATCGCTTCGGCGCGTTCGATGAAGCCGGGGTTGAGCGCCTCCAGCCGCTCGCTCAACGCGGCCCGCGTCATGGTCGATCCGCAGACCAGACAGATCACCTGCGCGTAGGTGCCATGCAGGTTGATGACGTTTCGGCTCCCGGCCTTCGTGTGCAGCAGATCGACGTTCTGGGTGATGACGCCGGTGACCACCGACGCGGCCTCGAGCGCGGCGAGTGCCCGGTGGCCCGCGTTGGGCAGCGTGTCGTCCATGTGCCGCCAACCGACGTGGTTGCGCGCCCAGTAGCGCTGCCGAAACGCCGGATCGCTGGTGAACTGGCGGATCGTCATGGGGTTGCTCGGCGGTGCATTGGGCCCGCGGTAGTCGGGAATGCCCGAATCGGTGGAGATGCCCGCGCCCGTCAGCACCGCGATCCGGCGACCGGCCAGCAGGGTGACCAGTTCAGGCGATTCTGCGCGGCCGACGGTCACTTATCCAGAGTAGGAGATTCAGCCCAGGCAGTCCGCCGCGGTCGTGAGCTCGGCAGACATGTTTTGTTCCATCATCTTGCAGGCCGCCTCGCCCAGGTCGGGGTCGATATGTGCGACGGCATCGGTCGGGATCACCACGGAGAAGTGCCGGACGTACGCGTCCAGGGCCGTATAGAGGATGCATTGCTCGGTGACCTGACCGGTGATGATCAACCGCTTGGTCTCCAGCCGGTTGAGCAGATAGGCCAGGGCGGTCGCATAAAACGCGCTGTGGCGGACCTTGGTCATCACGCGGCCTTCGTCCTTCGGCAGGATCGGCTTCACAAGATCGGGCCGGGCGCCGTCGCATGCGGCGCCGACGATGTCGGAGAACTGCGCGGTGAAATCACCGTAGTTGTCGTTGACGTATATCAGGTCGACGTCGTCGCGTTCACGTGCCCGGCGAACCAGATCGGTCAAAGGCTCGATGATCTTCTCGACATTGGGTATTAGATTCTCAGCGTCGGGATGCTGATACGTGTTCATCATGTCGACCACTAGGACAGCTGTGTCGCTCATGGCGTCGGGGATACCCGGCAGCTCCGAGTTGACACGCATGGGACGACAATGGAAGGCGATGGACTTTTACAACGCTTATAGCCAGGGCTTCGCGCGCGTCGCCGCATGCACGCACCACACCGTCATCGGTGATCCGGCCGCGAATGCCGAATCGGTCCTGCGGATGGCCAGGGAATGTCACGACGATGCCGTCGCGCTGGCCGTCTTTCCGGAAATGACGCTGTCCGGGTATTCGATCGAAGACATCGTGCTGCAGGAGCTGCTGCTCGACGATGTCGAAAAGGCCATCGCGGAGATCGTCGCGGCTTCGGCCGAGTTGTTGCCGGTGCTGGTGATCGGTGCCCCCTTGCGTCATCGGCACCGGATCTATAACGCCGCCGTGGTCATCCACCGCGGCGAGGTGCTCGGAGTGGCGCCGAAGTCTTACCTGCCCACCTACCGGGAGTTCTACGAGCGCCGCCAGATCGCACCGGGGGACGACGAGCGCGGCACCATCCGCGTCGCCGACGTCGAGGTACCGTTCGGCCCCGACCTGCTCTTCGAGGCTTCCGACGTGCCCGGCTTGGTGCTGCACGTGGAGATTTGTGAGGACATGTTCGTGCCGATCCCGCCCAGCGCGGAGGCCGCGCTCGCGGGCGCGACGGTGCTGGCCAACCTGTCCGGCAGTCCGATCACGATCGGCCGCGCCGAGGACCGCTGCCTGCTGGCCCGGTCGGCCTCGTCGCGATGCCTGGCCGCCTACGTGTATTCGGCTGCCGGGGAAGGCGAATCGACCACGGACCTGGCGTGGGACGGCCAGACCATGGTGTTCGAAAACGGCGTGATGCTGGCTCAGTCCGAGCGTTTTCCCAAAGGGGAGCGGTCAAGCGTCGCCGACGTCGACATCGAATTGCTTCGCTCGGAACGGCTCCGGATGGGCACCTTCGACGACAACCGGCGCCACCACCGGACGACGACGGACACCTACCGGCGCATACAGTTCCGGCTGGACCCACCGGGCGGCGACATCGGCCTGCGCCGCGAGGTCGAGCGTTTCCCCTTCGTTCCCGCCGATCCGGAACGGCTGGAACAGGATTGCTTCGAGGGTTACAACATTCAGGTCGCCGGTCTCGAACAGCGGCTGCGTGCGCTGGATTTCCCAAAGGTCGTCATCGGGATCTCCGGTGGGTTGGACTCCACGCATGCGCTGATCGTCGCCGCCCGCGCGATGGATCGCGAACAACGTCCGCGCGCTGACATCTTGGCGTTCACCCTGCCCGGCTTCGCGACCGGGGACCGCACCAAGCGCAACGCGGCCGAGCTGTGCCGCACCCTGGGTGTGACGTTCGCCGAGATCGACATTCGAGAGACCGCGGAACTGATGCTCAAGGAGATGGATCACCCGTTCGCCCGGGGCGAGAAGGTGTATGACGTCACCTTTGAAAACGTTCAGGCAGGTTTGCGCACCGACTACCTGTTCCGGCTGGCCAACCAGCGTGGCGGGATCGTGCTGGGCACCGGCGACCTGTCCGAGCTCGGGTTGGGCTGGTCGACATACGGTGTCGGCGATCAGATGTCGCATTACAACGTCAATGGCGGCGTGCCCAAAACGCTGGTTCAGCACCTGATCCGCTGGGTGATCTCGTCGGAACAGTTCGAGCCGGAGGTCAGCGAGGTGTTGCAGTCGGTGCTCGACACCGAGATCACCCCGGAGCTGGTTCCCAGCGGCGAGGAGGAAGAGCTGCAGAGCAGCGAGGCGAAAGTGGGTCCGTTTGCGCTGCAGGACTTTTCGCTGTTCCACGTGCTGCGTTTCGGATTCCGGCCGTCGAAAATCGCCTTCCTGGCCTGGCATGCGTGGAGCGATCCCGAACACGGCATCTGGCCGCCCGGCTTCCCCGAGGACAAACGGCCGTCGTACTCGCTGAAGGAAATTCGGCACTGGCTGCAAGTTTTCGTGCAGCGGTTCTACTCGTTCAGCCAGTTCAAGCGCTCTGCCTTGCCTAACGGGCCCAAGGTGTCGCACGGTGGTTCGCTGTCGCCGCGGGGGGATTGGCGGGCCCCGTCCGATATGTCGGCGCGCATCTGGCTCGACGAGATCGAACGCGAAGTCCCCGAGGACTAGTTCGCACACTCGCGGGCCCGCCCGGGAGCACCGAGCGGGCCCTGAGCAATTGGGCCTCAGGCCTTTGCGCGGCGCCAGCCCTGGTACTGCAACTCGGCGAACACCAGCGTGTATACGCCGGCCGCCAGGTTCAACACCACGCCGGTCGCCGTCAACGGGAAGACGTCCGCGAGCACGAGAACTATCGCGGCCACGGTGTATGCCACGTTCGCGATGATGACGGCCATGCCGGCGCGCCGCACCGACGGCAAGGTGGCCAGCCCGAACACCACCACGCCGTACGCGATCAAGAATGCGGCCATGCCGTACTCGAACGCTTTCGTGGTGCCCGACAGGTCGGCGAGCCAGCCGGCCACCGGGATACCGGCCAGGCCGACCAGCGCGCTGATGGCGGCGTCGGCGCGCATGGCCAGGCGAAGCAAGCCGTCCCGGGTACCCGCGCGGTCGATCGTGGTAGCGGACATGATGTTCCTTTCTCGATGGCTGATGCGATCACCACCGACGCTGCTCGCAAACCGCTGCCAGATCGACGCCAGCCGCTGCCAAACACTGCCAACCGCAGGTCAGTGGGGTCGGGTCGCGCACGAAGACAGCGCAACGGATTGCAGCGCGGCGATGCCCGGCCTACCCAGATGGTCGCCGGCCAGGCCGAAGCCGGCTGCCGTACACGATCACCACTGTGCTGCGAGCACGACCTCGCGAACTCGAGCCAGTGCGTCGGCGAGCTCCGCATGCGGTGGCGTGCCCAATGCGAGTCGCAGGGCATTCGGGGGATGTTGCGTGACACAGAAGGCCTCGGCGGTCGATACGAGAATGCCGTTATTCGCCAGCTCGTGTGCGATGGCATCACCGCGTACGCTTTCCGGCAGCCGCAGCCAGCCGTAGTAACACGAAGCGGGGCCGTGATAGTCGAGGCCCATCAAAGCGCGATGAGCAATCTGCTGTCGTTCCCGTGCATCGGTACGGCGCCTCTTTTCGAGTCGAGTGACGGTACCGTCACTCAGCCAACCCGCCACGAGTGCCGACACCAGACTCGGGGTGCCCCAGCTTGATGTTCGCACCGCTTGTTTAGCGGCGGTGATGTAGTCGTCTGGCACGACGACGAACCCGAACCGTAGGCCGGTAGCAAGGTTTTTCGAGAGGCTTGCGACATGCAGTGTGCGTTCCGGCGCCAACGTGTACAGGGTTGGGCCGCAGTGCGGTTCGAGAAAGGCATAGGTTCCGTCCTCGATCACTGCGCAGTCGTGCTGCCGCGCAATGTCCACCAGGCGAGCGCGCTGAGGGTGCGACATCGTATAGCCGAGCGGGTTGTGCAGCGTTGGGATCGTGTAGATGGCGGCGACTCGTCGGCGGGAGCACAGCTTCGCCAGGGCGTCGAGATCTGGACCGTCGGGGTCGGATGAGAAGGGTGCCAATTCCAGCGCGCGGTCGTCGGCTTGAAGCTTGATCCCGGGATAAGTCAGCTCGTCGACAGCAATGACCGACCCTGGTCGCGTCAGCACGCGCAGCGCAACGTCAAGACCGTGCTGGGATCCGGCGGCCAGCACAATGTTGTTGGGCGGCATGTCGATCCCGCGGTCGAGGACATAGGTAGCGACCGCGGCTTTCTCCACGGTCCGTCCCCCGGGAGCATGCTGGATGAGCAGCGACTGCAGGTCACCCGTCGCAGCCAGTTGTCGCAGTGCCTCCCGGAGCTGCTCGGCCTGATCGTCGGCCAGCGGCTGATTGAATGATAAGTCGGCAATGCGGGCTGCCAACGGAATTCGACGCCCATCCAACCCGCCGTAGCCACCCTGGTCGCGAACGAAAGTGCCGCGCCCAGGTTCGCCCGCGACGAGGCCGGCCCGTGCAAGGTGGGCGTACACCCGCGTTGCGGTAGCCAACGCGATGCCGTGGCGGCGTGCGAGATCACGGTGAGTCGGCAGGCGGGTACCGGGGGCCAGCCGACCGTCGAGGATCTCAGCGGTCAATCGATCCACAATCTCGGAGTAGCGGCTGGTGGGCACGACTCGTCCGCCTTGTATCTAGGACAATTTCTCGATTGTTCTACCACGCCTGGATACGCTAGCGGAAGTCCGTCAACCAACCGCTGGGTTGGTCAAAGCCATCCGGCACCGGTTGTGACAAGTGTCGGCCAATACAGGAGTTGCAATGCCTGAGATCGAAATCCGTTCCGGAACAATTTATTACGAAGAATGCGGGCCAAAGAACGGTCGGCCGGTGGTATTCGTGCACGGCTACCTGATGGCGGGCGATGTATGGCGCGAGGTAAGTGCGCAACTTGCCGTGCTCGGGTTACGGTGCATCGCCCCAACCTGGCCAATGGGTGCGCATCCACAGCCGCTGCGCCCCACGGCCGACCGATCCATCGCCGGTGTCGCCGACATCGTCGCCCAAGTACTTTCAGCGCTCGGCCTGGAAGATGTGGTGCTGGTCGGTAACGACTCCGGTGGTGTGGTAACGCAACTGGCCGCTGTGCATCACCCTGAGCGGATCGGTGCCATCGTATTGACGAGTTGCGATGCGTTCGAACACTTTCCGCCGCCGATCCTGCAGCCGATGATCGCGGCGGCGAAGTCCAAAATGCTGTTCCGGATAGCACTACAGGCAATGCGCCTACCCAACGTACGCAAGCGCGCGTATGGCGGCTTGGCGCACAAGGACATCGACGATCTCGCCCGGAATTGGGTGAGTTCGGCGCTTCGCGCCTCAGCCGTCACAGAGGATCTGCGCCAGCTGACCCTTTCGTTCCGCACGGAAGTCACCACAGGCGTCGCTGCGCGGTTGCCCGAGTTCGACAAGCCCGCCCTCATCGCGTGGTCGGCAGACGACGTGTTCTTTGAGGTCGAGGATGGCAAACGGCTGGCCGCCACGATTCCCAACTCGCGGCTCGAGGTGATCGAGGGGGCACGCACGTTTTCGATGGTGGATCGGCCGGCTCGGCTTGCCGACTTGCTGTCGACGATTGCCGTGCGCACCTAGCGGCAGACATGCGAGGCGGATCAAGATGACCCTGACTCACCCGTTTGACATGGCTCTTCAGCTAGAGGCCGGCGAGGGCAACGTGAGGCGTGGACGTACTCATCCGAATTGGGCGTCCATGGTAGGCCCATTCGGCGGAATCACCGCTGCTGTTCTGGTGCAAGCCGTCCAGACACACCCGAGCCGCATAGGTGAGCCTCTGGCGTTGACCGTCAACTTTGCCGCCCCCATTTCCGACGGCGACTTCGACATCTCGGTTTGTGCTGTGCGCACCAATCGCACTACTCAACATTGGACGCTTGATCTAAGGCAAGCCGGCCAAGTCAAGACGACCGCAACCGCGCTGTTCGGAATCCGGCGCGACAGTTGGGAAGATACCGTAGCTCGCCCTCCGGTTGCGCCGCCGCCAGAGCGGCTTTCCCCCGACAGGGCTCAGGGCGACTTTGTGGGCTGGGCACGACTGTTTGACCTCAGGTTCGCCGAGGGCCCCTTTCCGGGCAAGGGTGCAGCGATCAGTCCGTCCGCGGTAACTACAATGTGGATGCGCGACAATGCAAAACGCCGAATAGACTACCCGGCCATCGCGGCGTTATGCGACATTTTTTGTCCGCGGGCTTTCCTGCGCCGCGGCGGGCCCGTTCCTGCCGGAACGGTGTCGCTCACTACGTATTTCCATGCCGACGAGTGCCAGCTTGAGGCGCTCTCCGGGGACTACATCCTGGGTACAGCCCGGGCCAATCGCTTTTCCCGCGGTTACTTCGACCAAAGCGCACAACTGTGGAGCCGCGATGGCGTGCTACTGGCCACTTCGCATCAGATCGTCTACTTCAAAGGCTAAGTGCGCGTGGCTATGCCGCGCCGAACCATCCGAGAAGGGAACCGATGTCAGCCAACACGATGAGCCGAGCGGATCGCCGCGACGTGCTGTTGCGGTCCGCAATGTGTGCCGACGCAGTCATAAGCGGCTTCTTCGGTGTAGCAGGGCTAACCGGCTGGATCGCCGAGTTCGTAGGTGCACCAGAAGTGTTCGAGTACGGCGTACCCGCCTTCTTCGTCGGCTACGGGGTTATAGTGCTGGGCCTATCCCGGCTGCCATCTGTGCGCCGCGCCGGCATGTGTGTCGTCGTTGCCAACATGCTGTATACGGTGGGGGCCGCCGCCCTGGTGGTCGCGGATGTCGTCCCCTTTACGGCCGCCGGCGCGAGTTTCACGATGGCGACCGCCGCCTACACGCTGTTGTTTGCGACGCTTCAATACTTTGGTTGGCGCCGCAGCACGACGCCGATACGCCGAACAGGCCTGGTATCAAAAGGATTGTCGTGTCTCTGATGGTACGTGAAAGCGCCGATCTCTTCGCGGCCCCATCCAGTGCGGTAGCCGGTCGACGACCGTTGGTGTGGGTCCGCAAAGTTTGTGTGACCGATCGCGCCGCGCTGGTTGCGATGCATGGCCGTTGTAGCCGGGCAACCCGCTACTCCCGGTGGCTCGCACCAAGCGCGATCTTCCCGCAGCGCTATCTGCGGTCTCTGCTGGCCGGCGGTAACGAGCATTTCGCGGTTGTCGCGGTCCTTGATAGCCAACCTGGCGATGTGGTCGGTTTCGCCAGTGCCGCGTTGGTTTCGGATGACATCAGAGAGTTGGGCTTTTTGGTGGAGGATCGCTATCAGACGCGGGGCATCGGTACGATGATGCTTGAATCCCTGATCGATCTTTGCGGACAACACGAAGGCCTTTGTGTTTCTGCGCTGGCCGACAACTATTGGCTGCTAGGCAAACTCGCGAGATTTGGCACCGTCGTGTCTGGAATGGACCACGGTATCATCCATGCCCGCGTTGTCCGAAACCCGCGAGAACACCCGTCGAACGTCGAGAGTGTGAATTGTTGTGCACTATGAATATGCCGTTTCCCCGGACTGGCTGACGACGACGAGTCGGCCGCACCCGCTTCGCTGTGCGCTCAGCGTGTACCCACTGGTCGAGACGAAAGAAGCTCGTTACGGTGACATGGATGTCAACGGGCATCTCAACCATTTGGCATTGGAAGCCCTACACGAAGATGCGCGAGCGCGAATCAACGAGCAATATGTCCCTGGGACATACGATCCGACGAACCGTGCTTTGCGGCTAGTGACCTCTCAAAACGTGGTGCACTTCCTGGCGGAGGCGTTCTGGCCTGCAACGATCAAGGTAGGCATCGGTATCGGCGGCGTTGGCCGTAGCTCGGTCGTCGTATCATCTGGCCTGTTTCTCAACGATAGGTGTCTTAGTGTCTGCGACATGACCCTCGTCCTCGTGGGAGATATGGGCCCACTGGCTTTTCCCGACTACAACCGGGAATTAATGCGAAAGTTGTTGCTGAGACTCCGATGAGCGCCAAATCGCAGAGCGCAGGCGAGAATTGGGATCCAACGTTCGCAGTGGCGAACACAGACAGGAGAGTGTCATGACTCGAGCTGGACATTATGAGCGGTTTCTCGCCTTGCACCAGCAGCCGGAAGCATTCGTGATGCCCAATGCATGGGACGGACTGTCTGCATTGATCTTCAAGGACGCCGGTTTCGCTGCGCTGGGCACCTCGTCGGCGGCGCTGGCCGCCGCGCTGGGACGCCAGGACGGACGCCACACCGTCAGCGCGGCCGAGCATCTGGCGCACGCCAAATTACTGATGGAGGTCAGCGGCTTGCCGGTGAACGGCGACTTCGAGGACGGCTACGGCGCGACGCCCGAAGACGTGGCGGCGACGGTACGCGGCGCGATCGGCAGCGGCCTGGCCGGCATCGGGGTGGAGGACACCTCCGGCGACCCGGCCAGTCCCATCCGTGAATTCGATGACGCCGTTGCGCGAGTACGGGCGGCCGCGCAGGCCGCGAGGGGTCGCATCCTGCTTACCGGACGAACCGACAATTTCTTGCATGGCAGGGACGACCTCGATGACACTATCCGCCGGCTCACGGCGTTCGCAGAGGTCGGTGCCGACGTCCTGTACGCGCCATACCCGCCTGACATGGCGGCCGTCACGGCGATTGTGCAAGCGGTCGCCCCGAAGCCGGTCAATATCGTCGTAGGTACCAAGTCGGAGACACCGACGGTGGCGCAATTATCGGCAGCTGGAGTCAAGCGCATCAGCACAGGCTCCGCGCTCTACACCCATGCCGCCGCGGCAGTGCAATCCGCCGCATCGGCGCTCACCCGGGGGGATATTGCAACCGCAACAAGCGGAATGACGCTCCGCGACGTTATGGCCCTGATGCCGGAAAGCTAGCGCTCGTAGGTTCCGGTCAGCGTGCCCCGCGCCAGCACGTGCCCGCGCATCGCGACCAGCAGGCCCTTGGCGTTGGTCACGGTTTCCGGAAGCACGGCGTCGAGCGCGAACACGTGAAAGCGGTAGCGGTGTGGACCATGCCCGGGAATCGGTCGCGGTCCGGCGTAGCCGTGGTGGCCCAGGTCGGCCCGCAGGAAGCGGATCCCCGGGCATCCCGGCTGAAGCGCGCCCGCGGCCACGCCCTCTACGTTCGGTTCGATCACCGCGGCGGTGTGCACAAGGGGCCGAGGGAGCGGAACGTCGATGTCGTCGATAACCAACACCAGTTGACGCGTCCCGGTTGGTGGACCCGCCCAGCGCAACGGCGGCGACGTGTTGTCACCGACGCCCTTCCCCGCGCTGGACGCCGGCATGGCGCCGCCGTCGTCGAACGCGGCGCTGGTCACCGTGATGGTGGTGGGCACGTCGAATGCGCCATCGGCGAGCGGACTTCGGTGGGCGCCCGCGCGCACACCGCGGAGCATCGTGCCCAGTCGCTCGATCATGCGCCGCTGCCGGCGCCGCGCATCGCCACCGCGGGTGAGCGCAGCAGGTCGCCCAATTCACGGGGCAGGTAGCCCTGTTGGGCGAGCCGGGGCAACACACCGCCGCTCTCGATGATGTCGAGGATGAGGTCGGGCAGGCGCGGAACCGAGCCGGACGCGCCGGTGGTGTCATTGCGCCAGCTGCCGTCGGCGAGGTCGAACGTTCCGGTATCGCCGTCGCTGAACGCCGAGGTGGCGTCGGGGACGGTGATCGCCGGCAGCCCGGAGTTCACGGCGTTGCGAAAAAACAGCGAGTTGAATTCCTCGGCGACCAGTCCGGCGACGCCGAGCTCGACGAACAGCGCTGCCACTGGTCGCGAAGAACCGAGCCCGAAGTTCCTGCCGGCCAACACGATATCGCCCTGGGACACTTCGTCGGTCCAGCCGGGCCGCGCCTCGTAGAAGACGTGCTTGGCGGCCTCGGCCGGTTCCATCTTCATGGCGAAGGCTGGATACATGGCGTCGGTGTTCAGGTTGTCCCCGAACACCCATACCTTGCCGCTGAAACGTAGCGTCATGCGGTCACACTCCTCGGATCGGTGATGTAGCCGGTGACCGCGGACGCCGCGACCGTGGCCGGCGAGGCCATGAAGATTTCGGCCTCGGTGCTGCCCATGCGTCCGGTGAAGTTGCGGGTACTGGCCGTGATGCACACCTCACCGGGCCCCACCACCCCCATGTGGTAGCCGAAACAGGCTCCGCAGGTTGAGTTGGTGACGACGGCGCCGGCGTCGGCGAGGTCCTGGAGGTAGCCGCGCCGCATGGCCTCGCGGTACACGGATTGCGAGGCGGGCGTCACCAGCAGCCGCACGCCCGGCGCGACGGCCTTGCCGCGCAACACCTGCGCGGCGATCTGCAGGTCCTCGAGTTGGCCGTTGGCGCAGGAGCCGATGAAGGCCTGGTCGATTTTCTGCCTGCCCAGTCGCGATACCGGTGAGCCGTTGTGGCTGACGGTGCCCGGCCGGGCCACATAGGGTTCCAGCGCGGTCAGGTCGACATGCCGGAGGGCATGGTAGTGGGCGTCGGAATCCGGTGCGACGGCGTTGAATCCGGTGACCCCGCGTTCTTCGAGAAACGACGCCAACACGTCGTCGGGCTCGAACGTGCTGAAGTCGGCCGACACCTCGGCGCCCTGCGTCGCGATGGTCCGCCGATCGTGCATGGGAATGCCGGCCAGGCCGGGGCCGCCGAATTCGAGGTTCTGATTGGGCGCATCGCCGTACTCATTGGCGATGTACAGGAAGATGTCCTTGCCGCTCACCACGTCCGGTTTGGCACCCTCGAGTTCATAGCGAACCGTCGGCGCGACCTGAAACCAGGTGGAACCGGTGCACATGATCGAGTAGATCTCGGCGGGACCAAGTCCGCGGGCCGCGGCGTTGTATGCGCCGGCCGCACAGGTGTGAGAGTCGGTGCAGGCCAGCACTTCTCCCGGGCGAGCCAGCCCGTTCTCCGCGATCACCTGATGGCAGATGCCGTGCCGACCGACATCGTAGAAACGTTCGATGCCGAAGTCGGCGACGAATTTGCGGGCGTGGTTGCCCCCCTCGGCGTCCTTGATGGTCGGGGCGGGCACGGCGTGATCCATGATGACCGCGAGCTTGTCGGCGTCGTGAATCCGGTTGGGCTGGATCCACATGGTGGCGAACTGCAGGTCGATCAGTACGGTCATGTCGACGTCTACCACGACGGTGTCACCCGGTGCGACCGAGCCTAGCCCAGCCTTCGCGGCGAAGATCTTTTCGATGATGGTCATACCCATGTGCGGTCCTCGGTGTGTGCGTACTTATCGTCGAGCGCGCGCCATTCCGCCATGCCAACCAGGTTGAAGAAGTCGGCCGGAGAGGTCGGTAGCTGGGCGGCGAGGTCGGTGCCGTTGAGTTCGCACAGGCTCTGCAGCATGGCGAACGTCGTTTGTATCAAGAGATTGCTGGGGTGGATGGCGATCGCGTATCCCAACTCCTGCAGCCGTGACGCCGACTGCGGCGGTGTCAGGCCGCCGAGCACCAGGTTGATCAGCAGGGGAGCGTCCACTTCGTGTGCGATGCGCTCGATTTCGCCGATGTCCTGCGGCGCCTCCACAAAGATGATGTCGGCGCCCGCCTGCGCGTACCGGTTGGCGCGCTCGATCGCGACGTCCAGGCCGAGCGGACCGCGCGCGTCGGTGCGGGCCACCACCAGCAGGTTCGCGTCCGATCTGGCGTCCAGTGCCGCCGCCAGCGTCTGTTCGAACACCGCCGCGTCGACGAGCTGCTTATCCGGGAGGTGACCGCAGCGTTTGGGGAACAGCTGGTCCTCGAGTTGGATGG
>NZ_LZMB01000255.1 GCF_001673555.1 Mycobacterium sp. 1165178.9
AGCAGGCACTTTCGGCGATGCGCGGAGCGGACACCAACAACGCGCTTTCCACGCTGGCTCACCACCCGGCGCTCGCCAAGGCGTTTCTTCGATTCAATGTCCACCTGTTGACGTCATCCACGCTGCCCGCTCGCATCCGCGAACTGGCCATCCTGCGGGTGGCCCACCGTCGCCGGTGCGCCTACGAGTGGTCCCACCACGTCAGGATGGCCAAGGACGAAGGGATCACCGACGACCAGATCACGGCGGTGCAGCAATTCGGCAATGGTAGCGCCGCGGACTTCGACGCGTTCGATAAGGCCGTGATCATCGGCGTCGATGAACTCGATGAGAAGTCGGAGTTGTCCGACCAGACTTGGGCGGCACTGGGCGAGCGCCTCAACGACCAGCAACGCATGGATTACGTATTCACGGTCGGCTGCTATGCGCTGCTGGCCATGGCCTTCAACACTTTTGGCATCCAGCTCGAACACGCCACCACGGCCGCTAACAACGTCGAATAAGAGGAGCAAGAACGTTGCCGCACTTCCCCAAGCCAGCCGCCGGCAGTTGGACAGAAAACTACCCCGACCTCGGCACGGCGCCGGTTGACTACACCGACTCGATCGATCCGGCGTTCTTTGAGGCCGAGCGCGACGCCGTCTTCAGAAAGACGTGGCTGAACGTCGGCCGTGTCGAGCGCCTCCCCCGCACGGGCAGCTACTTCACCAGGGAACTGCCGTCGGCCGGCAAAGGCACCTCGGTGATCATCACCAAGACCAAGGACGGGTCGGTCAAGGCGTACCACAACGTCTGCCGCCACCGTGGAAACAAGCTGGTGTGGAACGACTTTCCCAACGAGGAGACCTCCGGCACCTGCCGGCAGTTCACCTGCAAGTACCACGCCTGGCGCTACAACCTCGACGGTGACCTGACTTTCGTCCAACAGGAAGAGGAGTTCTTCAACCTCGACAAGAGCAACTTCGGCCTGGCACCCGTCCGGTGCGAGGTGTGGGAGGGCTTCATCTTCATCAACTTCGATGACAACGCGGCGCCGCTCATCGACTACCTCGGGCCGCTGGCCAAGAGCATCGAGGGCTACCCCTTCGGCGAGATGACGGAGACCTACTCCTATCGGGCCGAGGTCGGCAGCAACTGGAAGTTGTTCATCGACGCGTTCGTCGAGTTCTACCACGCCCCGATCCTGCACCAGGGGCAGTACACCAAGGAAGAAGCCGCCAAGATCCAGAAGGTCGGCTACGAGGCGCTGCACTACGAGTTGGCCGGACCGCACAACCTGCAGTCGACGTGGGGCGGTCAGGCACCGCCCCCGGACATGTCGATGGTCAAGCCGATGGACCAGGTGTTGCGCAGCGGGTTGTTCGGTCCGTGGGACAAACCGGAGATCATCGAAAAGCTGGAGCTGCCACCGGGTGTCAACGTGAAGAGGGTGCCGCAGTGGGGCATCGACTCGTGGCTCTTCTACCCGAACTTCATGCTGCTGATCTGGGAGCCGGGCTGGTTCCTGACCTATCACTACTGGCCTACCGCTGTGGACAAGCACATCTTCGAGTCCACGTTGTATTTCGTTCCGCCGCGCAATGCGCGGGAACGGTTGGCCCAGGAGTTGGCCGCGGTGACCTTCAAGGAGTACGCGCTGCAGGACGCCAACACGCTGGAAGCGACCCAGACGATGATCGGCACCCGCGCCGTCAAGGAGTTCCTGCTCTGCGACCAGGAAGTGTTGATCCGTCATCTGCACAAGACGACCGCTGACTACGTGAAGGAGCACCAACGCAATGGCGTTACCGTCTGAATTCGCGGCCCTGGAGCCCTATTTGGATTGGGACCTGGCCACCGAGCCCGAGCGCTACGCCAAGCGGCTGGCCTCGACGATGCCTCAGCTGCAGGAGTTCTACGACGCCGCGTTCCCGTTGCTGAACGACGTCATCGAGTACGTCGACAAGTTCCCGCTCGACGACCTGCCCGACGACGCAAAGACATTGATGCACATGATGCAATCACTGGTCATGGTGTCATTCCCCATCGAGGCGTGGAAACAACCGCGCGTTCCCGACAGCGGCGCGGCGTGGGTTGAAGTGATCCGGGAACCGGTGATCTAGGCGGTGCTGACCCTCAAGGCCGCAGGGCTGCTCGATGTCGACGCCGGTGAGATCGTTCGACCCGGCACCCTGACGATCGATGACGATCGGATCGTCGGTGTCAGGGATTCGGGCCCTGGGGGCGCGGATGCCACCGTCATCGATCTCGGTGACCAGATCCTGTTGCCGGGCCTGATGGACATGGAGGTCAACCTCCTGATGGGCGGACGCGGCGAGACGCCCGGGCTGTCCCAGGTGCAGGACGACCCGCCCACGCGGGTGCTGCGCGCGGTCGGTAACGCCCGACGCACGCTGCGCGCCGGTTTCACCACGGTGCGCAACCTCGGCTTGTTCGTGAAGACCGGCGGTTACCTCCTCGACGTCGCCCTGGGTAAGGCCATCGACGCGGGCTGGATCGAGGGGCCCCGAATCGTCCCGGCGGGCCACGCCATCACGCCGACCGGCGGGCACCTGGACCCGACGATGTTCGCGGCCTTCATGCCGGGCGCACTCGAGCTCACGGTCGAAGAGGGCATCGCCAACGGGATCGACGAGATCCGCAAGGCGGTGCGCTACCAGATCAAGCACGGCGCCGAATTGATCAAGGTGTGCGTTTCCGGCGGCGTCATGTCGTTGACCGGTGAGGCCGGGGCGCAACACTATTCGGACGAGGAACTGCGCGCGATCGTCGACGAGGCGCACCGGCGCGGGCTGCGCGTCGCCGCGCACACCCACGGGGCGGAAGCGGTCAAGCACGCGGTCGCGTGCGGCATCGACTGCATCGAACACGGCTTCCTGATGGACGACGAGGCCATCCAGATGCTGGTCGACAACGACCGGTTCCTGGTGACCGCGTAGCGCCCGAGCAGCTGCTGAATCTCGACGAGATCGTCAGTTCGGGTTGGGCCGCTCTTAGGCCGG
>NZ_LZMB01000256.1 GCF_001673555.1 Mycobacterium sp. 1165178.9
GCAGCCTCAGGTCGACGTCGTCCCTGAGCGTGAGCTCGCCCGCAATGTGCCGGGCCTCATCCTGGATCCCCAGTGCCGCCAGACATGCGCGAAAAGCGTGGTCCTCCAACGCGACTGGTGCACCGAACACGGCCATGATGCCGTCGCCGGTGAACTTGTCGACCCTGCCGCCGAATCGTTGTACCACCGCCGCTGCGCGCTCGACGAGTTCGCCCATGATCTCGCGTAGTCGTTCGGCGCCCACCGCAGCGGCGATATCCATCGAATGCACGACGTCGGCGAACAGCACCGTCACCTGCTTGTACTCGGCCGGCTTGGCCGAAACCGCCGTCGGTGAGCCGCACTCGTCGCAGAACTTCGCGGTGGCGCGCAGGGTTATGCCGCACGCCGAACACGCTGCTTCCGCCGTCGTCACATGAGCACCACCGTCTCGGGCCCCCCAGTCGCTAAGGATAAGCCCCTTGTCGGCCCGAAGCGGGGGTATTGACCGTTTGCTGGCGGCGGCGCTACGCG
>NZ_LZMB01000257.1 GCF_001673555.1 Mycobacterium sp. 1165178.9
GGCTCCCCACCGTAGTTCTCCAAACTTGCGGTGCTGTTGGGCAATGGAATGGAGGGTGCGGCGGTCAGCTGCTCGGTGTCGGAGGCGCCGGCCTGCAGCGCGGCCGCCGTGGTGATGACCTTGAAGGTGGACCCCGGCGGGTATGTCTCGGAGATCGCGCGGTTGGTCAGCGGGTTGTTGGGGTCGTCACGCAGCTTCTGCCACGCCTGCGCCTGGACTTCGGGATCGTGCGACGACAGCAGGTTGGCGTCGTAGGACGGCGATGACACCATCGCCAAAATCTTGCCGGTCGCCGGTTCGAGGGCGACGACGGCACCCTTGCATGGCGGCCCGCCGCAGTCCTGCTGCATCGCATCCCAGGCGGCCCGCTGGACCCGCGGCTTGATCGTGGTGTCGACATTTGCGCCGCGCGGGTCGCGACCGGTGAAGAAGTCGGCCAGCCGGCGGCCGAACAGCCGCTCGTCGGACCCGTTCAACAGCGGATCCTCGGCGCGTTCCAGACCGGTGCTGGAGTAGCGCAACGAATAGAAGCCGGTCACGGGGGCGTACTCCGCCGGGTTGGGATACACGCGCAGGAAGCGGTAGCGGTTGTCGGTGGCGGCCGAATACGCCAACAGCTGGCCGCCCGCCACAATCTGGCCGCGCTGGCGTGAATACTCGTCGAGCAGAACCCGCTGATTGCGCGGATCGGCACGCAGTGAGTCCGCAGCGAAGACCTGCGTCATCGTGGCGTTGATCAGCAGCAACACGATCAACGCCATCACGGTCACCGAGATCCGGCGCAGCGAGGCGTTCATACTTTCTCGATCACCTCGGTGCTGGCCGCCGCGATCGACGACTTGCGGGCGCGGGTGCGCAGGGGACGACGGGCGCTGTGCGAAATGCGCGCCAGTATGGCCAGCAGCACATAGTTCGCCAGCAAGGACGAGCCGCCGTAGGACATCCACGGAGTCGTGAGCCCCGTCAGCGGAATGAGCTGGGTTACCCCGCCGACGACGATGAACAGCTGAAGGGCCAGCGTGGACGCCAGGCCCGCGGCCAGCAGCTTGCCGAAGCTGTCGCGGGTGGCGATTGCCGTGCGCATACCGCGGACGATGACGATGGTGTAGAGCATCAGGATGCTGGCCAGGCCCACCAGCCCCAGCTCTTCGCCGAACGCGGCGATGATGAAATCGGTCGAGGCGGCCGGCACCGTATCGGGCTGACCGTTACCGAGGCCGGTCCCGAAGATCCCGCCGGTGGCAAAACTGAAAAGCGACTGAACAATCTGGTAGCCGCTGCCGTCGGGGTCGGAGAACGGGTCCCACCACATCTGCACCCGAACCCGGACGTGCGCGAAAATGTAATACGCGACAACACTTCCCGCGGCGAACAGCACCAGCCCGATCCCCACCCAACTGAAGCGTTGCGTAGCGAGGTAGACAACTACCAGAAACGACGTGTACAGCAACAGCGAAGTGCCAAGGTCTTTTTCGAATGCCATCACGCCGACCGAGATCACCCACGCCGCCAGCAGGGGCGCAAGGTCTCGGGGCCGGGGCAGCGTCAAACCCATGAAATGCTTGCCCACGCTGGTGAATAAGCCGCGCTTGGCTATCAGCACCGCGGAGAAGAAGATCAGCAGCAGAATCTTGGAGAACTCGGCTGGTTGAATTGAGAAGCCGGGCAAGCGAATCCAGATCTTTGCGCCGTTCTGTTCGGACAGCGATGCCGGCAACAGGGCGGGAATCACCAGAAAGATCAGACCGACCAGTCCGCATATGTAGCCGTAGCGCGCAAGCTGCCGATGGTCTTTCAAGAACGTGACCACCAGGGAAAAGGTCACGACGCCGATCAGGGTCCACAGCATCTGCTGGGTCGCGCTGGGGTGGTGCCGGCCGCTGAGCTGATTGGTGACCAGATCCAACCGGTGAATCATCACCAGGCCAAGGCCATTGAGTAGTGCCACGATCGGCAGCAGTAGCGGATCGGTGTAGGGCGCGAACCGCCTGATGGCCATGTGCGCCGACCCGAAGACGACGAGGAAGACCAATCCGTAGCTGATCGCGGTCCAGTGCAGATCGCGCGATTGGTTGGCTTCGACTATCAGCAGCGCGGCGACGGTGATCAGTGCGGCGAAGCCCAGGAGCAACAACTCGGCATTGCGCCGGGTAGGCAACGGGGGTGTGACCGCGACCGGCGGCTGAAGTTGTGTCGTCATGCCACCGTCCGGCAATCGATGCCTGGTTGAGGTGGCGGCCCCGGAAGCGCGGTCACTGTCTGCGACGTGGTCGTCGGACCTGCCGGCGGCGAATTTGCGGGGCCGTTGGCGCTCGTGCTCGGTGAGGGACTGGCGCTTGGAGAGCTGGTGTTCGGTGGTGCTGGTGGTGCTGTGGTGCCGGATTCTGGTGGTTCGCCGCGGGTGCCTGGTGAGCCGGGCGGAGAAGTGGCTCGCGGGGGCGGACAGATTGGCAACAGATATTCGGCCAACAGTTGCCTCAGCTGCGACTCGGCCTGGTCCAGGCTGCCGCCTGGCAGTCCGGTTTCAACCTGGACTTGTCCCGGGCGGCGCAGGTCTTGCAGCGTCATCAGCTGGCAGTTGGCATGGCCGTCGGATTGCCCATAGCTGACTAGGGAGAGCTCGTTGCGGGTGTTGAGGCAGCCCACCAGATAGGGCCGCTGCAACTGGATGCCCAGCAGGGTGCCCTGGATTCCCCGAACGATGGAGACGCGGCCGTTGTACTCGGCGACGTAATAGTTGCGCTGGATGACCCACCATCCGACGCCGAGGCCCGCCAACACCAAGAGCACCGCCAGGCCACCGGCAAAGAACATCTTCCGCCGCGGCCAGCGCGGCCGATGCGGTGTTTCCGGTTGCGGGGCAACGCGTTTGGCGGACTCATCGCGGGGGCGAATCGCCGAAGCGCGACCGGCGGAGGTGTTGGGCAGGGTCATTTGATCCTCGTCGCCCGACACCGCGCCGGCGAGGATCGGCTGGGTCTGCCCGTAGTCATAGTCGACCACGTCGGCGACCACGACCGTCACGTTGTCCGGGCCACCGCCACGCAGGGCCAACTCGATGAGGCGGTAGGCGGCCTCGGCGACGTCGGGTATCTGCAGGGCCTCCAGGATGGTCTCGTCGCTCACCGGATCCGATAACCCGTCCGAGCACAGCAGGTAGCGGTCACCGGCACGCGCCTCGCGCATGGTCAACGTCGGCTCGACCTCGTGACCCGTCAGCGCCCGCATGATCAACGACCGCTGCGGGTGGCTGTGCGCCTCTTCCCGGGTGATCCGGCCTTCGTCGACCAAGGTCTGGACGAACGTGTCGTCCTTGGTTATTTGGGTCAGCTCCCCGTCGCGCAACAAGTAGCCGCGCGAATCGCCGATGTGCACCATCCCGATGCGGTCGCCCGCGAACAGGATCGCGGTGAGGGTGGTGCCCATCCCCTCGAGCTCGGGCTCGGCCTCCACCTGGGCGGCGATGGCCGCATTGCCGGAGCGCACCGCGTTGTCGAGCTTGGCCAGCAGATCGCCGCCGGGCTCGTCGTCATCCAAGTGGGCGAGCGCCGCGATCACCAATTGGGATGCCACCTCGCCCGCGGCGTGACCCCCCATGCCGTCGGCCAGCGCGAGCAGTCGCGCGCCGGCGTAGACGGAGTCTTCGTTGTTGGCGCGTACCAGGCCGCGATCACTACGCGCGGCATATCGCAGGACCAAGGTCACGGGCGGCACTCTCCCCCGCACGCGGGCGGTGCCCCCAGGATCCCGACGCCGGCAGCACCGTCGTAGGCCCGGATCACGGGCGCAACTCAATCGCCGTTTTGCCGATTCGAATCGGCGTTCCGATTGGAACTCGTACCGCAGTCGTCACCTTCGCCCTGTCAAGGTAAGTGCCGTTGGTCGATCCTAGATCCTCGACGTACCACTCCGAGCCGCGCTGAGACAGCCGAGCGTGCCGCGTCGAGGCGTAGTCGTCGGTGAGCACCAGCGTCGAGTCGTCAGCCCTTCCGATCAACACCGGCTGTCCGCTGAGGGTGATGCGTCCGCCCGCCAGCGCGCCTTCCGTGACTACCAGATAGCGGGCCGCATGCCGGCGCTGGCGTGACGGCAGCAGCGTGCTGCGCAGCGCCAAACCCCGGCGCACCATGACAGCACCGGTGGGCGCATAGATGTCGGTCCGAAGGATTCGCAGCACGGACCAGATGAAAACCCACAGCAGCATCAAAAAGCCGGCGCGCGTCAGCTGCAGTACCAGTCCCTGCATCTGGCGTCCTTTCCGTCCTAGCGTCGCATCCCTGGCGCCCGTGACTCCGAGCACATCGGCTACGTCACGATACTTGGACGGCGGATGACACGGGGCG
>NZ_LZMB01000258.1 GCF_001673555.1 Mycobacterium sp. 1165178.9
GTGCGCGCGCAACGCGGATTGCCCGGCCCGGCGGTCGTATTCGAGTGCGTCGGCGCGTCCGGACTGATCCAGAAATTGGTCGAATCCGCCGAAATGGGCACCCGCATCTATTGCGCGGGTGGCTGGTACACCGGCGACACCCTCGACATCACCACCGCCACCCGCCAAGGTGTGACGATCCAGTTCGGCGGTGGTCCACACCCGCAGGACTGGTACGGCACGCTCGACGCCATCGCGGCCGGCCGCCTGGACCCGCTGCCGAGCGTCGGCAAGATCATCGGCCTCGACGACGTGCCCGAGGCCCTCGATCAGGCCCGCAGGTCCGAAGGTCCGCCCCGGATCGTCGTCCGCCCGAATGGAGACCGCTCGTGAGCGAACGCGATGACCGCCAAGACATCTCCGAACTGCTGGTGCGCTATGCCACGGGGATCGACCGGCGCGACTGGCCGCTGTTTCGCACCGTCTTCACCGACGACTGCCAACTGGACTACGGGGAGATCGGCACCTGGAACGGCGTCGACGCAGTCGCCGACTTCATGGAGCAGGTGCACGCTCTGGCGGGACACACGCTGCACCGCCTGACCAACCAGGCCATCACCCTCGACGGTGACAAAGCCACGGCACGCACCTACATAGACGGCCTGATCATGGCCGGCGACAACAACTCTGGCGTCAACGCGATCGGGTTCTACGACGACGACATGGTCCGCACCCCGGCGGGGTGGCGCATCGCCCGCCGGCGCTATACCCAGGTCCGCATCGCCACGGTCGGAGGCGGGTAGATGACATTCGCGACGAATTACGGGCCATGGGCGCTGGTCGCCGGCGCCTCCGACGGCGTGGGCGCGGCGTTCGCCGAAGGCCTCGCCGAGCGCGGTGTCAACGTGGTACTGCTGGCCCGCAGGCAAGCCGTTCTCGACCGCGTCGCGGCCGACATCGAGGGCAAGACGTCGGCGCAAACCCGCACCGTCGCAATCGATCTCGCGCAGCCCGGCGCGGCAGCAGCGGTGGCCGCGGCTACCGGTGACCTGGAGATCGGAATGCTCGTGTACTGCGCCGGGGCCGACCCGAATTTCCAACCGTTCCTTGCCAATCCGATCGAAGCCGCCGAGGCGATGGTGCAACGCAACTGCATGGTGCCCATGCAGTTGTGTCACCATTTCGCGCCCGCGATGGTGGAGCGTGGCGGCGGCGGCATCGTCATTTTTGGATCGGGCGCCGGGCTGGCCGGCGGGCCGAACATGGTCGCCTACGGCGCCTCGAAGGCGTTCGACATGGTCTTCGCCGAGGCGCTGTGGGCCGAATTGCACGACAAGGGCGTCGACGTCCTGGGCCTCATTCTGGGCAAGACCAACACACCGGCATTGCGCGAACTCGAATACAGCCGCGGCCAGATCGGCTCCCCCGACGAGGTTCCGTCGGACGCGGCGGCCGTGTCCGACGTGATCGCCGAGGCCTTCGAAAACCTCGGCAACGGCCCCACCCTGATGGTGGGCGACACTATGCGCGCCGCCGCACAGCTACTGGCATCGCTGAACCGCAATCAGGCAGTTGAGCTGTTCGCCCAAGCCGCCGCCGCGGCCATGGGCCCGGACGCTTAGGGGAAACGACCGGAACCGCCGTAGTTCGCTGTGCGTCGTAGTGATCGGCAGAGAGGTTTGCCAAAGTTCCAAATCAGGGCAGCCTAACTCTGGCTCCGGTAGTTCCCTGTGCAGCAAATATGGGTTGGTGTGCGCCGTTCTCACAGCGGACCCGCAGCGTTGCTGACCGTGTAGGCCACGCGTACTTTGGGTAACCGGTTCGCCACGGCAACCGTGCCGAAGTGACCACCCGATCGCCAGTGCGAAGGATGACGATGCTCGCCATAGACAGGCCCGCAGCCGCCGTCTCGACGACGACACACTGGCGGCGCCGCACCCTGGCCCGTTCCGGAGTGATCACCGGCGCGTTCGTCGTCCCGGCTGTGGTCGTCCGCATCGCCGGACTGCACACCGGTGCGGTGCTCGCCCTGCTGATCTTCGGCGCAGCGGTGGTGTCGGCCAGCTTCTTGCTGGCCTGGGCTGCCGAGGCGGCGCAGATCGATGTCTCCGGCGGGTTGGCGACGGCCCTGCTCGCCCTGATCGCGGTGCTGCCCGAATACGCCGTCGACCTCTATTACGCCTACGTGTCCGGCCACAACGCGGACTACACGCAATACGCCGCCGCCAACATGACCGGGTCCAACCGGTTGTTGATGGGTCTGGGTTGGCCCGTCGTGGTGCTGGTGAGCATCATGGTCGCGCGCAAGTCCGGGTCGGCGAAGTCCACCGGTTTGACGCTGGAGCCAGCAAACCGGGTCGAACTCGGATTCCTGTTGATCGCCGGCGTCCTCGCGTTCGTGATCCCGGCGAGCGGTCAGATCCATCTCGGGCTGGGACTGGCGTTGCTGGCGTGGTTCGGCTTCTACCTCTACAAGATCAGCCACGGCGAGGTCGAAGAGCCCGATCTGATCGGCACCGCCGCCGCGCTGGGCGGCCTGCCCGATGGTCGGCGCCGCGTCGCCGTAATCGGCCTGTTCTTGGTTTCGGGCGGGGTGATCCTGCTGTGCGCCAAGCCGTTTGCCGACAACCTGGTCTCCGCCGGCACCGAACTCGGCATCAACCGCTTCCTGTTGGTGCAGTGGCTGGCTCCCCTGGCCTCCGAAGCACCGGAGTTCATCATCGCGACCATCTTCGCCGCCCGGGGCAAGGGCACGGCGGCCATCGCCACGCTGATCTCCTCCAAGGTCAACCAATGGACCCTGCTGATCGGGTCACTGCCGCTCGCCCACCTGCTGGGCGGGGGCGAGTTCTCCCTGCACCTGGACTCCCGCCAGGTGGAGGAGGTGCTGCTGACCGCCACCCAAACGATGATGGGGGTGGCGCTGATCCTGGCGCTGCGATTCAACCGGTCCGCCGCGTGCACACTGCTCGGATTGTTCGTCGTCCAGTTCCGCGGCGAGGTTCGACCCGTCGACGATGAGGTTGCCCATGCGAAAGTCGCCGTGTACCAATACCGCCGCCGACGGTTCCGGACGGTGGGCCGCCAGCCAGCGAAACGCCCATTCGAAGGTGGCGGTGGTGTCGCCCATATCGTCGAGGCGTTGACGCCATTCGGCCAGTTGGTCTTCGTGCGTCAGGTCTGGAATGCCCGTGTCGGGG
>NZ_LZMB01000259.1 GCF_001673555.1 Mycobacterium sp. 1165178.9
GCCAGCGGAAAGCTCGGTCAGCACAACGGCTTACCGGCATCCATCATCGTCACCACCACACTGGCCGAGCTCGAAGCGACCACCGGCAAAGGCCTCACCGGGGGCGGCACCCTGCTACCGATGTCGGACGTGATCCGGCTGGGCCGCCACGCTCATCACTATCTCGCGATCTTCGATAAGGGCAAATCGCTGGCGCTGTATCACACCAAGCGGCTGGCCTCGCCCGGACAGCGAATTGTCCTTTACGCCAAAGACCGTGGGTGTTCTCATCCGGGTTGCGACGTGTCTGGCTACTACTGCGAAGTCCACCACGTCACCAGTTATGCCACGCGACCCAGCACCGACATGGACGAACTGACGTTCGCGTGCGGTGGTCATCACCCACTCGCGGAGAAGGGCTGGTCCACCCGAAAACGCGCCAACGGCGACACCGAATGGATCCCGCCACCACACCTCGACCGCGGCCAGCCCCAGGTGAACACGTTTCATCACCCCGAAAAGTTGCTGGCCGAGGATTGCGACAATGCGACGTAAAGCTCGCACGCTCAAGCGGAGCGCGGGTTGGGCCCACCGCGATTATTGCTCCGGAGGAGGCGGAGGAAGGGGCGCCGGCGCCGTCCGGCGAGGACGAGGCCGAATTTGGCCACAGTTCAGGCCGATTATGCAGTCCGTGCCGCTTGCTTGGGGTTGGACGGCGTCGTTGCAGCAAACGCCGTCCGGCGATGCGGGCGTCGGGGCCGCACTCGGCGCAGGGCCGACCTCGATCGGCGCGGGGGCGGCGTTGGTACGCGGAATACCCGCAACGCCGAGACCGCCGAGTCCCAGCGCGAGGGCGGCGGCACCAACGCACACTGCGGCTCTGCCCGTCCGATTCGCCATGGCACCCAATCCTAATTTTTCCCTGCTGGATGTATAGAGCGGCAGCGCGGCTTTATGGTGCTGTGGCGCACTCCGAGCAGCTGTTTCCTCCCCGACCATTCGACCACCTCCACAATCCCGCGAACTCGAATCAGCGAACGCCCCCGGCCTGCCACCAGTCGTACAGGGCGGCTTGGGTGCTCTCTGGGGCGATGCCCTGCTCGGCGACCACGAGCATCCGCGCGGGGATGTCGGTCCAGACCAGATAGACGCCGTCATCTCGGTCGGAGCCGAGAAACACCACCGATCCAGTGTGCCCGCCGCGATTCCACTCGGTGGGCCCCTTCGTGCCATCCGGGAACGGTTGAGCCGGAGTCTGCGGGGCCTCCGTGAGGCTGCGCTGGAAGTCGGCGTTCAAATCGTCGGTGTTGGCGTACAGCAGGTAATCTGCGTTCCAGGGGCCGCCGGGATCGTGACTGTAGTTATCGCAGTTGACGGCGGCCACCGCCACGGCGGAGTGCGCGCCGGCGGGGTGGCAGTCGGTGGGGGTGTAGCCGCCCGAGAGGTGGCTCATCAGCGTCTGCACATCTGCCGGATTATTGGCGGGGTCGGCCGCCGCCGTCGTGGCTAAGCCAGCGGCGATCAGACCGGTCAAGGCGGTAACGCCGCCGGCGCGGGCTAGTCGGGAACGCAGGGCGACCACGGTTGTCTCCTTTGCTCCGCACGGAGCTACGGCGGTGATTCTAACTCATAGCCGTGCACGGCGCCTCTATATAGGCGCTCTGAGCTGCAGCGCATCACCACGGCTCTCGACGTCAGCGGCGAGATCAACCGGCTTGCCTGGCCGGCGGACGGTAGAAGATCACCAGCTGGCCGATGGCCCCGGCCAAGCCGAGCACCAGCGAGATCGCCAGCCCGTGCCAGCCATCCATCCAGTTCTTCCCGAAGACCAGGTGATCAAGGCTGAACCTGCCCGCACCCAGCGTGGCCACGCCCACGGCGCTGAGCGCCAGCACCAGGTTGTACTCCCAGCCCTCCTTGACTATGAAGAAGCCGTTGGCGCGGTGCACCGTCCAGGCCGCGACCAGCATCAGCGAGACGAAGCCCGCCGCCGGGATCGGGGTCAGAAACCCGGCGGCCAGGCCGAGGCCAGCGGCCATTTCCGTGGTCGCCGCCACGGTGGCGTGAAATTTGCCGGGCTTCATGCCGATGCTCTCGAACCAGCGGGCGGTCCCCGGGATGCGGCCGCCGCCGAAGAACTTGTTGTAGCCATGCGCGGCCAGAGTCACGCCCAACACCAGCCGCAGGATCAGTACTCCGACGTCATGGAACGTGTCATATGAACTCATAACTGTAAACCTAGATCATGGGCCGGGTGGCAAGACAAGAGCCGCCGAGCAGCTACGTGGCTTAATCCGCCGGTCCGTGTGGGAACATAGCGGGCGTTCCGACGTCGGCCCTATCAGTAGCCACACCAGCAAGGGGGTGCACCACGGCTGGCACCGCACGAGGTAGCGGCGCCCACCGCAGAGCGTCAAGCAGCCGTGGGTCTGCGCCTATCGAGCACTCCGTGGTGTTGCTGGACGGCACATCGAGCCATCCGCGGGAGCTGCTGGGCAACAAGGGCCACGGCATCGAGGCGATGCGCCGGCACAACCTGCCGGTGCCGCCCGCGTTCTGCATCACCACCGAGGTGGGACTGCGGTACCTCGCCGATCCCGCGCCGACCATGGACGCCATCTGGGACGACGTGCTCGACCGGATGCACTGGTTGCAGGCACAGACCTCTCGCACGTTCGGGCACGGCCCGCACCCACTATTGGTCAGCGTGCGCTCAGGGGCCACCCAATCCATGCCCGGCATGATGGACACGATCCTGGACCTCGGCATCAACGACGCCGTCGAGCAGGCGCTCGCGGCGGGCGGTAGCCCGGCGTTCGCCCGCGACACCCGCCGGCGGTTCTCCGAAATGTATCGGCGCATTGTGGGTGTCGGCGAACAACAGTCGGTGCCGTCGGACCCGTACGCGCAGTTGCGCGCCGGGATCGAGGCGGTGTTCGCCTCGTGGAATTCACCACGCGCGGTCGCCTATCGCGCCCACTACGGAATCGGCGATCAGCACGGCACCGCCGTGGTCGTGCAGGCGATGGTGTTCGGTAACCGCGGACCCAATTCCGGTGCCGGGGCGTTCTTTTCACGCAATCCGATCACCGGCGACAACCAGCCGTTCGGCGAATGGCTGCCCGGCGGCCAGGGCGACGACGTGGTCTCGGGCTCGGTCGACGTCGAACCGATCGACGCGTTGCGCGACGAGCAGCCGGCCGTCTACGACCAACTGATCGATGCCGCCCGCACCTTGGAGCGGATGGATTCCGACATACAGGAGATCGAATTCACCGTCGAGGACGGCACGCTGTGGTTGTTGCAGACCCGGGCGGCCGAGCGCTCGGCGCAGGCGGCCGTGCGCTCGGCGCTGCAGCTGCGGCACGAGGGACTCATCGACGATGCGGAGACGTTGCGGCGGGTCACGCCGGCGCACGTCCAGAGCCTGCTGCAACCCGCCATCCAACCCGAAATACGTTTGACAGCATCGCTTTTAGCTAAGGGGCTGCCGGCATGCCCCGGAGTGGCCTCAGGCAAGGCCTACACCGATGTCGACGAGGCGCTAAAGGCCGTCGACCGCGGCGAGCGGGTGATCCTGGTACGCGACCACACGCGGCCCGAAGACGTGTCGGGCATGCTGGCCGCGCAGGGCGTCGTCACCGAGGTCGGCGGCGCCTCCAGCCATGCGGCGGTGGTCAGCCGCGAATTGGGGCGGGTTGCCGTGGTGGGCTGCGGCCACGGAGTCGCCGCGGCGCTAGCGGGCAAGGACATCACCGTCGACGGCGCCGAAGGCGAAGTGCGCGAAGGCAATCTGAGCCTGGCCGCGTGGTCCGAAGACGATACCCCGGAACTGCGCGAGCTGGCCGACATCGCACGACGCATCAGCCCGCTGCGTGCGCACTCAGCCGGTGAGCACGTGCGTTTGGACGACACCTCCGAGGCCGCGGTGCGCGCCATGCTGGACAGCGGGCACGCCGACGTGGTTTCGGCGACGCCCTTGATCGTGATGCTCACCGCGCTGCGCCTGGCGCCGGGGTCCGTGTAGTGACCGAACTGGCTGTGTTGCAAGCGGTTCGGTTAAAGGGCCGCGTGAATCCTGCCGACCTGGCCGCGACGCTGGGTGCGGAGCTTGGCGACATCGCCCCCGTCGTCGAGCGGTTGACCGCCGCGGGACTGCTGGCCGAAGGCGCGATGTTGCGGATCACCAGTAGCGGCAGCGACAGGCTTGCGACGTTGCTCGCCGAGGAGCGCGAGGACACCGATCCGGCAGCGATCGCCGCCGCCTACGACGACTTCCGCGCCGTCAACGCCGATTTCAAACGCATCGTGACCGATTGGCAGCTCAAGGGCGGGCCGGACGGCGTTCCCAATGCCCATGACGACGCCGGCTACGACGCCGCGGTGTTGGCCCGGCTCGATGACGTGCACGCACGCACGATGCCGATCATCGCGGCGGCCGCCGTACAACTGCCGCGACTGAGCGCCTACGCGGCGAAACTGGCTGCGGCACTGGACAAAGTGAGGGCGGGCGAGACGATGTGGCTGACGCGGCCGTTGATCGACTCCTACCACACGGTGTGGTTCGAGCTGCACGAAGAGCTGATCGTCGCCAGCGGTATGACACGCGAAGAAGCGGCCAGATCCGGCGATGCGCAATAGCTACAGCGCCGCGTCGAGCAGCGCCACGTAGGCATCGATATCGGGCACGGCCGAGGCCGAGGCGTGCACGCTGATCGCGATGGTGTCGCCGATTCCATGCACCCCGTGCGTCAGTCCCATCATCGGCGACAGCGCCGGGTATCCCGCCGTCAGCACCACCGGGGCACCGCCGAAGCTCAAATCGGCCGCCCCCCGGTTGACGCTGGACACCACGGTGTTGCCGGACACCTGCGTCGCGCGCTCTTGCACATCGAACTGCCCGATGCCCCAACGTAACAGCCCGGCCGGCACCGCCGCGAACGCGCGATCGGCGGCCCGGGTAGCCGGGTGCTGGAAGCGGCGCCGGCCGTTGGCCAAATCGGCCGCGATCCGCTCGGCGCGCGCGTCCTGCCCGAGCTCGGGGTACAGTCCCACCACGACGTTGCCGAAGTGGTTGTGTGCCGGCGGATTACCGGGCTTCGCCATCGGCACCTCCGCCCCCAGCGAATCGCATTGCCCATCAAGAAGATTGCTTAAGGCCTGTGATACAGCGCTGAGCACGCCGACGGTGACCGTTGGACCGGGCAGCTGCGAACGGTGTCGCACCAACGTGCGTACCACACGGGGACCGTCGGGTTTCGCATTCGTCGGCAGCACCGGACGCGACCCGGCGCCGGGGGCCAGCAGGCCCGCGCGGATGTCGCGTTCCAGCCGGCGATGGGTGCGAGCCGCCTGGGCGGCGCGCCAGGGCAGAACGCCCGGCCGTGGCTTAGGAAGCTCAGGCACGGGGGCCGGCCGGCCGAACAGCCACGCCGCCATCGCCGCGGAGCGGGCGCCGTCGGCCAGCGCGTGCGCGACCTGCAGCACCGCGACGGTTCCCGGTCCGCCGACGCCCGGGATGCCCCACACCGGGGTGAAGACGTGCAGCCGCCAGGCCATCCGGCGAACGTCGAGTTGGTCGTCGGCAAGGCCGGCGACGGCGCCCAGGATGCCGTCCCAGCTGTGCTCGGCGAGCTCATGGCGCACCACCTGCTGCGCGGCCACACTCACCGGTACCCACCGCGGATAGCGCAACGGACCACGGTCCCGCACCCGCATCGTCAGCGCGGGTTCGGTGTCGGCCCGCCGGCGGAGTTGCACGACGGTATCCGTGTAATCCGCTGGCTCACCGTCGAATGCATAGAGCAGGAACTCATCGCTGGGGATCTTGGCCGACATCCAGTAGAACTGCGCGTCGACGGCAGCCATCCGGTGACCCGACCCGGACCGAGCCACGGTGTCAGCCGGGTGAGCCGATGAACCCGAGCACCAGGTCGGCGACCTTGTCGGGTTGTTCGAGTTGCAGGAAGTGGCCGGCGTGTTCGACGATGCCGACCTCGCTGCCGGCGGGCAGCACCTTTTCGGCCCAGCGCGCGAAAGCCGGTGTCATGCAACCGTCGTCGCGCCCATGCAGGTACAGGCACGGCAGCACCGGTTCTTCGGTCCACAACTGGTTCAGTTGGGCATACTGTGCCGACGGCCGGGTGTTGCGAATGGTGGCGCGGTAGGGTCCCAGCGCCGCGCGCCAGCTCGCCGGCGCTCCGATCGCGGCGTCGACATGACGCAAATCCTCATCGGCGCGATATCCGGGCGACCACCGCCGCCACAGCAGCGGCAACACCCAGGACGCGGAACGCTCGGGCAGCAAGGGCAGTTGGAAGTACATGATGTACCAGCTGCGAAACACCTGCCGAGCCAGATGGGCGGCCAGCCGGCCGCGCTCGGCCGCGCCACCACCGCGGCGCCGGAATGCCGCCGACGGCGGGACCGACATGATCACCGCCTTGGTAAACGGGCCGTCGGGCATGGCGGCCAGGCCGGTGCCGGCGATCGCACCCCAGTCGTGGCCGATGATCACGTCGCTCTCGGTGCCGCCCGCCGCCTTGCGCACGCGCAGGGCGTCGTCCATCAGCGCACCCACCTGATAGCTGCCGTCGACCGGGATCGACGACGGTGCGTATCCGCGCATGAACGGCGCGACGACCCGCCAACCCGCCTCGGCGAGCCGGGGGGCGATTTTGCGCCAGCCGTACGGCGTGTCGGGAAAGCCGTGCAGACACAGCGCGATGGGACCGTCTTCCGGCCCCCAGGTGAGCGCCTTGAGGTCTCCCGCAGAGCCGGTCACGTCGATCCAGCCTGGTTCAGCCATGTCCACTCCCCGCTCGACGTCTCCGCAGGGATCAACCTAACCTGTGCGGCCACACGACGCACCGACCCTGGTGGATACGGGGTCAAACCGACGCTGCGCGAGCGGTTTTCACTGTTACAGCGCAGCGGCTCGCTCCAGGTCGGCGACGATGATCTTGCGCATGCCATACATCGCGTTGGTAGCGGCCGCCGCCCGCGTGCGATCGGGATCGCCGATCAGTTCGTAGAGCCGGTCCGGGACGATTTGCCAGCTGAGTCCGAAGCGGTCTTTGAGCCAGCCGCATTGCGATTCCTCGCCGCCGTCGGTCAGCCGGTCCCAGTAGTAGTCGACCTCGTCCTGGTCCTTGCAGTGGATCGTGAACGACACCGCTTCTGTGAACTGGAAGTGCGGACCGCCGTTGATCCCGATGAACCGGGCGCCGTCCAGCACGAAGCTGCCGGACAGGACCCTGCCGGGCTCGCCCGGTCCGGCGTCAGTGGTCTGGTTGAAGCCCTCGATGTGCGAGTTGGGGAACACCGAGGTGTAGAACCTGGCCGCTTCCTCGAGGTTGTCGTCGAACCACAGCGACGGGGTGATCGATGGCATATCCGGGGCCTCCTTGACGGCTCGTTGGTCTCTGCCTTGATAGACCACGCCACCGACGAAAACTCACCGCGTCGTCCACCCGCGGAACAGTGCTTAACCGGCCTATGTAACGTCAGATCGCATGAGTACCGTCAGCAGCGGTCCCGAGACGGTTGAGTTTGCCGGCGCGGACAAGATCACCCTGGTCGCGGACGAATGGAATCGTGGCTCCGACGGCGCCGGGCGACCGAGCATTCTGATGCTGCACGGGGGCGGCCAGAACCGTTTTTCCTGGAAAAACACCGGCCAGACGCTGGCCGACGAGGGGCTGCATGTGGTGGCGCTGGATTCGCGGGGACACGGAGACAGCGCACGCTCTCCCGACGCCGACTACGAAATCGAGACGCTGACGACCGACGTCATGCGCGTGTTGGACGCGATCGGCCGGCCGGTGACGATCATCGGGGCCAGCATGGGCGGGCTGACCGGCATCCTCGCAGCTCACCGGGCCGGTCCGGCGAAGGTGACCCGGCTGGTGCTCGTCGACGTGGTCCCCCGATTCGAAAAGGGCGGCAGCGCCCGCATTCGCGACTTCATGTTCAGCGGCCTCGACGGCTTCGACTCGCTGGAGCAGGCCGCCGACGCCGTCGCAGCCTACCTGCCCTACCGAAGCAAGCCGCGCAGCCCCGAGGGACTGAAAAAGAACCTGCGCCTGCGCGACGGCCGCTGGTATTGGCACTGGGACCCCGCGTTCATGACCAAGCCCGGCGACGATCCCCAACTGCGCACCGAGAGCTTCGAGCAGGCCGCCAAGAACCTGACGATCCCCGTCTTGCTGATCCGCGGCAAGCTGTCCGACGTGGTGAGCCCCGAGGGCGTTCGCCACTTCCTGGCCACCGTGCCGCGCGCCGAGTTCGTCGAGCTGTCCAACGCCGGGCACACCGCGGCCGGCGACGACAACGACGCGTTCAGCGACGCGGTGGTCGCATTCGTCAATCGCCGCTGACCCGCTAGTTGATGGCGGCGACCCGCTTCGCCCGGCGCCGCCGCGCTCGCGATCGCCGCTAATTCGCCGGCTTCTCCGCGTGCCCGCCGAACTGCTTGCGCATCGCCGAGAGCGCCTTGTTGGCGAAGTCATCCAGTGAACGCGAGGCGAAGCGGGACTGCAGCGCGGTCGTCAGCACCGGCGAGGGGACGCCCTCGTCGATCGCCGCGATGGCGGTCCACCGGCCCTCCCCGGAGTCGGAGACCCGTCCGGAGAACTCCTTGAGGTCGGGCGAATCGTGCAGCGCGATCGCCGTCAGGTCCAGCAACCAAGAGCCGATTACGCTGCCGCGCCGCCACACCTCGGCGACCTCCGGAATGTCGAAGTCGTACTGGTAGAACTCGGGGTGCTCCAGCGGCGCGGTTTCGGCGTCACCCTCCTGCACGTGGTTACCGATGTCGGCATTGCGCAGAATGTTCAACCCCTCGGCGAGCGAGGCCATCATGCCGTACTCGATGCCGTTGTGCACCATCTTCACGAAGTGCCCGGCACCGGCCGGCCCGCAGTGGAGGTAGCCCTGCTCCGAGCGAGCGACCTCGCCATCGCGACCCGGCGTGCGGGCCGCGGCGTCGACGCCCGGTGCGACGGTGGCGAAGATCGGCTCGGCGTGCAGGAAGGCCTCGTCGTCGCCGCCGATCATCAGGCAGTAGCCGCGTTCACGGCCCCAGACGCCGCCGCTGGTGCCGCAGTCGAGAAAGTGAATGCCATTCTCCGACAGGGTTTTCGCGTGGCGAATATCGTCGCGGTAGTAGGAGTTGCCACCGTCGATGACGATGTCACCCGACTCCAGCGTCTTGGCCAGTTCCTCGATGACACCGGTCGTGATGGTGCCGGCCGGCACCATGACCCAGACGACCCGCGGCGCCGTCAGCTTCTCGGCGAGCTCCTGCAGCGAGCCCACCCCGGTGGTCTTGTCCTCCCCCGCCATCGCCTTGACCGCGTCGGGGTTGTGGTCATAGACCACGCATTCGTGTCCGCCCTTGGCGACGCGGCGGACGATGTTCGCGCCCATCCGGCCGAGGCCGATCATCCCAAGCTGCATCGTGGATGTCTCCTTTACTGTTCGGTGGGCTTGCTACGCGGTAGCCACGGCTCGTGCCAGCTGTGGTGACCCCGCACCAGCGCCTGTGCGGCCTCGGGTCCCCACGAGCCCCGGTCGTAATGGTGGATGCGGCCCGGCTTGTCGAGCACGGGCTGCACGATTCGCCACGTCTCTTCGATGGCATCTTCGCGGGCGAACAATTGACGGTCTCCGTTGAACGCGGCGTAAAGCAATCGCTCATAGGGTCGGACCGGTTCGCCGAGATCCTCGGCGAACGACGAATCCAGGTGAACGTCGTGCCATGAATCGCCGACCTGGGCGGACAGCTGCAGCCGCATCCCGGGATCGGGGTCGATGCGCAGCACGATCTGGTTGCACTCGGGCGGTCGGCGGTTGGGCAGGAACGAAAATCCGGGGACGTGGTGCAGGAACATCCGGACCTCGGTCACCTTCTCCGGCAACGCCTTTCCGGCCCGCAGGAAGATCGGCACCCCTGCCCAGCGCCAATTGTCGATCTCGGTTCGCAGCGCGATGTAGGTCTCGGTGGTGGAATCCTTTGCCACACCGGCGACATCGGTGTAACCGCGGTACTGCCCGCGGACGCAACGTTCCGGATCCAGCGCCGGCATCGCACGGAAAACCTCGGCCTTCTTGTCGTTCAGGTCGTCGGCGCCCGCTCCGACGGGGGGCTCCATGGCGACCAGGGCAAGCACCTGCAGCAGGTGGTTTTGCACGACGTCGCGCAGCGTGCCCACCGCGTCATAGAACTTGCCGCGGTCTTCGATGCCGAAGTCCTCGGCCATGGTGATGTGGATCTCGGAGATGCTGTCGCGGTCCCACAGCTTGGCGAGCCCTTGGTTGGCGAACCGCAGGTATTGCAGTTCTTCGACGGGTTGTTTGCCCAAAAAGTGGTCCACGCGCAGGATTTGGTCTTCATCGAGCACCGCGCGCAGCCGCTTGTTGAGGTCGCGTGCCGAGTCCAGGTCGTGGCCGAACGGCTTCTCCACCGCCACCCGGGCGCGCTCCAGCAGGTCGGCTTTCGCCAGGTTCTCCACGATGGGCGCGAACAGGGCCGGCGGCATTTCGAGGTAGTAGAGCGGATGGCAGTCCGAAGGGATCTTCTTGGCGAGTTCTTTGTAGAGACCGGCGTCGGTGACGTCGCCGTGCAGGTAAGACAGCCGGTCCGCCATCCGGTCGAACACGGCTTCGTCGAACTCCTCGCCGGATGCCTTGATGGCGTCGCGCGCCCGATCCCGCAGCTGCTCGATGGTGATGTCGTCGCTGGCCACACCCACGATGGGGTGGTTCAGCATGTCACGGCGCTCGAGGCGATACAGCGCGCGGAACGTCATTTTGCGCGCCAGGTCGCCGGTGATTCCGAAGATCACCAGCAGGTCAGACGGGTTACTGTCGTCCTCGGCCAATACCGCTCCTCCCGGAAGTCACCTGATCGGCCCCTTTGAGATCACTACCCGCGGCTGGCGGAGTCAACACTAGACACAGCCGATAGGGCCGACAACCTGGGTGCATCGCGGCCTTGACAGGATGGACGGCATGCCTGACCCGCTACACCTCACGGTCTACGTCCTGGCCGGGATCGCCGCGATCGAGGGTGTCGCGCTGATCGTGGTGTGGCGGTTGTTGGTGCGTAGTCAGCAGGAGCTCGAGGAGTTGAAGCAGCGGACCGACACCCGCAATCAGCTGCTGTCGGGGGGCCGCGAGGCCGTCAAAAGGGTGTGGAACACCGCCAACCTGATGCGCAAGGAAGGCTTCGGCGCGGCCGTCCGCAGCAGCATCGAGGACCTCGCGGACTGGGCCGAAGTCGAACGGCCCGACCTCGCCCGCGTCACCCCGGACGGCCGGGTTGTCATCATGTTCTCCGACATCGAGGAGTCCACCAAACTCAACGAGCGGATCGGCGACCGCGCGTGGGTCAAGCTGATCAGTTCGCACGACAAGCTGGTCTCGGATCTCGTGCGGCGACGGTCCGGTCATGTGGTCAAGAGTCAGGGTGACGGGTTCATGATCGCGTTCGCTCGCGCCGAGGAAGCGGTCCGCTGCGGTATCGACCTGCAGAACGCGTTGCGAAAGGACGCTAATCGCAAGCGGCGTGAGGAGATTCGCGTGCGGATCGGCATCCACATGGGGCGCTCGGTGCGCCGTGGCGATGATCTCTTCGGCCGCAACGTCGCAATGGCGGCACGGGTTGCCGCGCAGGCGGTCGGCGGCCAGATTCTGGTGAGTCAGCCGGTGCGGGACGCGCTTTCCGATTCCGATGGCATCGGGTTCGACGGCGGGCGCAATGTGGAGCTGAAGGGATTGTCGGGCACCTACCGGTTGTTTGCCGTTGAGGCTCCGGCCGATCCAGATTCGGACTAGGCGGATTCCCCGTTGTATTGGGCCAATCGCTGATGCAGGCGGTCACGGACTTCGTCCGAGGTGTATGCACGTCGTTTGCGTTGGTCGCGAACCACCAGCACGCCCCCGGCGACCACGCCCGCCGCACCGGCCAATCCCACCCACTTCCACAGATTGCGCATGACACCAGGCTATGCGCCGCCGAGTCGTTATGCCCCGGTTGTGATTGACTTGTGTGCCCGCAACATACGGTGACGCATTGAGTGTCCCGTACCGCCGGGCTCATAATGGCGACGACATTGGCGAAAGCTGCAGCGGCGAACGGGCTTACACGAAGATGCTCACTTTGGACCAAGCGCTCGAAGAGACCCGGACCGGTGATCTGTGGCTGTTTCGCGGCGGTTCGGGGCCAGACCGCGCCATCCAGACGTTGACCAACAGCCCGGTGAACCACGTCGGCATGACGGTGGCCATCGACGACTTGCCGCCGTTGATATGGCACGCCGAACTGGGTGACAAGCTCGTCGACCTGTGGACGGGGACGAATCATCGTGGCGTGCAACTCAACGATCTCGCGCAGTCCGTGCTGCAGTGGTCGCAGCGCTACCACCAGCGGTGCTGGTTACGCCAGCTCACTCCGCCGGCCAATCGCGAACAAGAGAACAGGCTGCTGCGTGTTATCGCCCGGATGGACGGCACGGCGTTTCCTACCACCATGCGCCTGACCGGCCGGTGGTTGCGTGGCCGGCTACCCAACGCCTACGACTGGGTGCGGGGAATCCCGCTGGTGGACAAGAAGGTTCGAGAATCAACCGAGCGGCGCAAGGAGCGCCAGCGGCTCGGCCTGGAAGCGGCGTACTGCGCGGAGACGGTGGCAATCACCTACGAAGAAATGGGCTTGCTCTCCACGGAGAAGTACTCGAACTTCTTCGACCCGGGCTCGTTCTGGAGCGGTGACAAGCTTCCACTGACACCGGGTTACGCCCTGGGCGGCGAGATCGAGATTGCGGTCGGCTAGCCGGAACTAGTCGACCGTCAATTCGCCCATCTCCGACCAGCCCGTGGCATCGATGGTCTGGTTGATGATCTTAGGCGTGGACTTCAGCGCCTGCGGGAGCTCCTGCATGAAGCGCTTGAAGTGGTCGCTGTTGACGTGGATGCCGCCCGCCTCGTCGTCGCGGAACGCCTCCAGCAAGACGTACTCCGCAGGGTTGTCCAGGCTGCGCGACCATTCGAACCACAGATTGCCTTCCTCGGCCCGGGTCGCCGCTGTGAACGATGCGACGAGTCCTTGCCAGCGGTCGGTCCATTCGGGCTTCGTCTCGAACTTGACGACGATGAAGATCATTGCGGTCCGCCTCGATTCGCTGTTACGCCCGCTCGATTTCCGCGGGCAGCGCCAGCCTAATCCGGCCCGCGGCGGGCGCCCCGGCGGCGTTCCGTCGGCAAACGCCAGACGTAGTTTGCTTGGGTAATGGTCAGAGCAAAGTGTGCTCATGAGTCACAAACGACACATGAGCACACTTCGCCGCACCTGCTCCCACCGCTTGTGGTGTAGCTCACAAAACAATCGGTTGTGGTGGTATTTCACTATTGCGGGAACTGGCCGAGGACGCCGTCGCGCTGGGCTTCGGCGGGACTGTGTGCATCCACCCGAGCCAGATCCCGG
>NZ_LZMB01000260.1 GCF_001673555.1 Mycobacterium sp. 1165178.9
CAAACGCCCAGCCACCAACTGATCAATCAGGTGGCCGCGCAATCGGATCCGGCCGAGTTGGGTGGCAAGTTGTCCTGGGCGCTGGCCGATCGGCTGCACATCACCCGGGCCGAAGCCGCACGGCGCATCGCCGAGGCGGCCGACCTGGGCCCGCGCCGGGCGCTGACCGGGGAGCCCTTGGCGCCGGTGTTGCCCGCGACCGCGGCGGCGCAGCGCGACGGGGCGATCGGGGCCGATCATGTGGCGATGATTCGGCGGTTTTTCCACCAATTGCCCGAGTCCGTCGACCTCGAGACCTGTGTGCACGCCGAAAAACACCTGGCGGGTAAGGCCGCCGAGTTCCGGCCCGACCAGTTCGCCAAACTGGCCCGGCGCCTGATGGATTGTCTGCATCCCGACGGCACCTACACGGACGAGGACCGGGCGCGCTTGCGCGGGCTGGTGCTCGGCAATCAGCAGGCCGACGGGATGTCGCGCCTGAGCGGGTGGCTGACACCGGAAGCCAGAGCCGGCTGGGAGGCGGTGCTGGCCAAGCTGGCCGCCCCCGGCATGTGCAACCCCGACGACGACACACCCGTCGTGGACGGCGCCCCCTCAGAAGAAGCGATTCACCGCGACACCCGCAGCGCCGGGCAGCGCAACCACGACGGCCTCAACGCCGCCCTACGCGCCATCCTCGCCAGCGGAAAGCTCGGTCAGCACAACGGCTTACCGGCATCCATCATCGTCACCACCACACTGGCCGAGCTCGAAGC
>NZ_LZMB01000261.1 GCF_001673555.1 Mycobacterium sp. 1165178.9
GGCTCCGATCTCACCCGGTCAGGAGCACGCGGCCTTCGCCCGGCGGCGGCGCAACCTGCTCATCGGGGTCGGCGCGGCCCTGGCCGTCATCGTGGTGGCCCTGCTGGTACTGGCGTCGATCGTGAGCAAGATCTTCGGCAACGTCGGCGGTGGCCTCAATAAGGACGAGCTCGGGCTGAACGGGCCCTCCACCTCGTCGTCCGCGCCGGCGTCGTCGAGCGCGCCGCCGGCGGCCGCGGGCAGCGTCGTCAAGCCCACCAAAGCGACGGTCTTCTCCCCCGACGGCGACGCCGACAACGCGGGAACCGCCGGGCAGGCCATCGACGGCGATCCCTCGACGGCCTGGGCCACCGAGGTGTACACCGACGCTGTGCCTTTCCCCAGCTTCAAGCAGGGCGAGGGGCTGATGTTGCAGCTGCCCAGCCCCACCGTGGTCGGCCAAGTCAGCATCGATACCCCCAGCAGCGGGACCAAGGTCGAGATCCGTGCGGCATCCTCACCGTCGCCGTCCAGCCTCAACGACACCACCGTGCTGGCCCCGGGCTTCACGCTCAAGCCGGGGCACAACGTGATCCCGGTCAAGGCGGGCTCGCCGACGTCCAATCTGCTGGTGTGGATCTCCACACTGGGATCCACCAGCGGCAAGAGCCAAGCCGGTTTTTCGGAGATCACAGTCCAGGCCGCGTCCTGATCCTCGGCCCACCGGGCCACTCACATGAGCCCTTCGAAGTGAAGTGCCGCGCCATAGGCAATTGGTTAATGTCCGGCCGTGGGCCTCGGGAGAAACGCCAAGCACGAGCGCAGTGACGCCGAACTCCTGGCAGCCCACGTGGCCGGCGACCGTCACGCCTTCGGCGAGCTCTTCCACCGTCACCAGCGGCACCTGCACCGGCTTGCCCGGCTGACCACCCGCACCGCCGAGGACGCGGAAGACGCCCTGCAGGATGCCATGCTGTCCGCGCACCGCGGCGCGGGCGCATTCCGACACGACGCAGCCGTCGGAAGCTGGCTACACCGCATCGTTGTCAACGCCTGTCTCGACCGGCTGCGCCGCACCAAAGCGCACCCGACCGTGCCGTTGGAAGACATCTATCCGGTGGCCGATCGCACGGCTCAGGTCGAGACCAAGTTGGCGGTGCAGCGCGCCCTGATGCGGCTTCCCATCGAGCAACGGGCCGCGGTGGTGGCCGTCGACATGCAGGGTTACTCGGTGGCCGATACCGCCCGCCTACTCGGCGTCGCCGAAGGGACGATCAAGAGCCGGTGTGCTCGCGGCCGGGTTCGGCTCGCCGAGCTGCTCGGCTACCTCAACGCCGGCACGCACGCCCTGCCAGACGCAGCCGGCCAGCCCTGACCGCTCGACATGGAGCCGGCCGCGCGGCGCTATGCGTGGCCATAGCCGCGTGCATGACGGACACTGTGTCCGATGAACGCAGCGGACGACGATGCAGCGGACGACGATGCGGCGGGCGACGGCAACGCGGGATCGGACCCACCGCTCACGGTCGAACTGCTCGCCGACCTACAGGCCGGCCTGCTCGAGGACGAGGCCGCCGCCCGCGTCCGCAGTCAAGTCCGTGCCGACCCGCATGCCGCCGCCGTGCTGGGTGCGCTGAATCGGGTCCGCGGCGACGTCGCCGCCGTCGGTTCCGATCCGGGCTCCGCGCCCGACCCGCCCCCGCAGGTCACTGACCGGATTTCAGCGGCGCTGTGCTCCGCGGAGCCCGCTTCCGGGGATGCGGAGGGGCCGGCCGTCCACTCCGCCCGCCCACACATCCGTCCGGCCCGCGCCATCGCGGCGGCCGCGGGCGTGTGCGCGGTACTCTCCGCGATCGGTTTCGGAACCGTTGCGCTCCTGCATGCTCCCGAACCAGTCCCAGACACCCCCGGCGACGTCCAGCACATCACGCTGTCGACACCCCCGATGGAGGTCCCACTTTCCCAGAGCGAGATCTTCGGCCTGCTCGACCGCGGCCCCGACTACGGAACGCTCAACGACCCCGCGCGGCGCGCCTCTTGCCTCACCGGCCTCGGTTATCCGGCGTCCACGCAGATCCTGGGTGCGCGCCCGGTGGAGATCAACGCCCGCCCCGGCGTCGTTCTGGTGGTACCCGGCGACAGCCCACACATCCTGGCCGTCTTTGCGGTCTCCCCCAATTGCAGCGCCGCCGATACCGGCCTACTGGCCAGCACCCAGGTCCCCCGCCCTTAATGTGGTGCCATAGCTGGTGCGACATATCCGGGAACAGCCGTGCCTACGCTGGCGTTTACACAGATCCAAGACGAATCGCTGGAAAGGCTTTCATGACCGCCGACACTGTGCATGACGTGATCGTTATTGGTTCGGGTCCTGCTGGGTATACCGCGGCGTTGTATGCGGCGCGGGCGCAGTTGGCGCCGGTGGT
>NZ_LZMB01000262.1 GCF_001673555.1 Mycobacterium sp. 1165178.9
ACCACGATCTCGGTGGAACCGCCGCCCAGGTCGACGACGACGAAAGGGCCTGCCGCACTGTCCAACTCGCCGACCGCCCCACGGAACGAGAGCTCGGCCTCTTCGGCGCCGGTAATCACCTCCGCCACCGCTCCGGGCAGTACCGTGCCCAACACGTCGGCGGTCATCGCAAAGAAGGCATCGCGGTTGGCGACATCGCGGGCGGCGGACGTCGCCACCATTCGCACGCGCCGCGCGCCGTGTTCGTCGATCAAGGCCGCGTAATCGGTGAGCGCCGCGCGGGTCCGTGCTATCGCATCCACCGCGAACTCGCCGGTCGCATCGACACCCTGCCCCAGCCGCACGATCCGCGTCTCCCGGTGCACATCGCGCAGCCGGCCCCCGTCCAAGTCGGCGATCAGTAAGCGAATTGAATTGGTACCGCAATCGATTCCCGCGAGCCTGCCGTTCACCATTGCCCTACCACCAAAATGCCGGCCATTGCGGGCTCGTCGGCCAGGATCGCCAGCGCCTCGTCGCCGAACGGATTGACGCCGGGGCCCTTGGCCAGCGAATGGGCGATCAGGACGTGTAGACACTTGACCCGGTCCGGCATTCCGCCGCCGGAGAACGTGGTCCCTAGTGATTCGATGGCGTCTCGTTCGGCCAGATACGACTCGTGCGCACGTCGGTAGGCGGCCGCCAATTCCGCGTCCTGGGCCAGCCGCTCGGTCATCTCGCGCATCAATCCCGTGGTCTCCAGCCTGCTGGCGGCGGCCGTCAGCGCCGGATGGGTCAGGTAGTACAAGGTCGGGAACGGCGTGCCATCAGGCAGTTTCGGCGCAGTCTTCACCACGCCGGGTTCACCATTGGGACAACGGTAGGCGATTTCGAGTACCCCGCGCGGCTCGCGCCCGAGCTGGCGCGCCACCGCTTCCAGGTCTGCACGATCAGCCACCGGGACCCGTGGGATTCGGTGCGGGCACCGGTTCGGGCGATCCCGGTTCGGCCGGAGGGGGCGGGGGCGCAGGCGAATTGGCCGGCGGCAGGTGCGGGGCGTCGGCGATGGTGTGCCACAGCGACGTGTACCAGGGATCACCGTTGCCCGGTTTCGCCGACGGGGATCCCGGCTGCTCTGGCTCGGCCGCCGACGGCGGAAGCTGCACCTGGAACGGGATGTCTCCGGGCTTGACGAAGCCCAGCCGCTCGCGGGCTTGCGCCGCTATGTAGGCCGGGTCAGCGAGTTTGGCCTTCCGCTGCTCTAACTCCGCGACCTGGCTGCGCAGCGCCGCCTCGGTGGCAGCCAGCTGATTCATTTCGGTGCGCTGCGCAAAGTAGGTGCGCACCGGTCCGGCGATGGTCAAAGTCAGCACGCAAACCACAGCCGCCAGCACCGCCGCGCGGCGCGCGGTGAAACCCAGCCGTTGCTCGGAGCGCTGCTCAACGGATTCGGCGGCTTGGCGCGTGATGGGTTCGACGACATGCTCTTGTTGTGTTCGCGTAGGCGTCCGGCCCGTCTGGTTCGCCGTGGGCGACGTCCGCGAAGTCGGCTTGGAGGACGGCTTGGCCGTGCGACGGCCCCGACCCGAATCGCCGGCCTTCCCCGGGCGGGATGCCGGGGAGCGCCGCTTCGAGTCGGGCCGTTTCGCGTCAGCCATGTCAGCCGTTGAACGTCAAGCTATTTCGCCTCCACGGCGTACCGAGGGAAGGCCAGGTCACCGGCGTAGCGGGCGGCGTCACCAAGCGCCTCCTCGATCCGCAGCAGCTGGTTGTACTTTGCGACGCGCTCGCTGCGGGCCGGCGCACCGGTCTTGATCTGCCCGCTGCCGACGGCCACCGCCAGGTCGGCGATCGTGGTGTCCTCGGTCTCGCCGCTGCGGTGGCTCATCATGGTGCGGTAACCGCTGTGGTGGGCCAGCGCGACGGCGTCCAGCGTCTCGGTCAGCGTGCCGATCTGATTCACCTTGACCAGCAACGCGTTTGCGACGCCCTTGTCGATGCCCTCTTCTAGCCGCTCGGGATTGGTGACGAAGATGTCGTCGCCGACCAGCTGCACCCGGTCGCCGATCGACGCGGTCAACGTCGCCCAGCCGTCCCAATCGTCTTCTGACAGCGGGTCTTCGATGGACACCAGCGGATACGAGCCGAGCAGTCCGGCGTAGAACTCCGCCATCTGCTCGGCGGTACGGGTGGCGCCTTCGAACTTGTAGCCGGTCCCGTCGGTGAAAAACTCGGTCGCGGCCGCGTCGAGCGCCAGCGCCACGTCGTCGCCGGGCTTGAAACCGACCGACTCGATGGCCCGGCTGATCAGATCCAGGGCCGCGGTGGTGCCCGCGACGTCGGGGGCGAACCCGCCCTCGTCGCCCAATCCCGTGCTCAGCCCCTCCTTCTTGAGCACCGACTTCAGCGCGTGATACACCTCGGTGCCCCACCGCAACGCTTCGGCGAAGCTGGGCGCACCGATCGGTGCCACCATGAACTCCTGGATGTCGACGGCGGTGTCGGCGTGGGCTCCGCCGTTGAGGATGTTCATCATCGGCACCGGCAGGATGTGCGCGTTCGGGCCGCCGAGGTAACGGAACAACGGCAGCTCGGCGGAGTCGGCGGCAGCCTTGGCCACGGCCAGCGACACGCCCAGGATCGCGTTGCCGCCCAGTCTCGACTTGTCGGGCGTGCCATCCAGATCCAGCAGCGCCTGGTCCACCAGCCGCTGATCGTCCGCGTTCAGGCCGATCACCGCCGGACCGATCTCGTCCAGCACGGCCTGCACCGCTTTCTGCACGCCCTTACCGCCGTAACGCTCGCCGCCGTCGCGCAGCTCCACGGCCTCGTGCTCACCCGTCGACGCGCCGGACGGCACCGCCGCGCGGGCAAAGGTCCCGTCGATCAGGGCTATCTCGACCTCGACTGTCGGGTTACCGCGGGAATCGAGGATCTCGCGGGCCCCGACCTGCTCGATAATCGGCACTGAGTTCTCCTTGCGTCGTCGCCGGTGCGTGCTTTCGCCGGTCAGCGATACATCCTGCTACAGCGGGTGACCTTTCGCGTAAGCGGTCGCCCAATCGCGGACCGCCCGGGCGTACACACCGGAGTTGTTATAGGCGCGCAGCGCGGTGATCCAGCCGCGGGGCGTTCCGAGATCCTTTCCGCGCCAACACAGATAACCGGCCGCGGCGAGCGCGGCGTCGTCGATGTTGTCCGGGCTGACGCGGCCGTCGTTGTGAGCGTCGACACCATAGAGCCGCCACGTCTCCGGGATGAACTGCATCGGCCCCATGGCGCGCGTCACGCCGTCACCGTCAGTGACGGCTTCCTCGGTGTCGACGATGCGCAGCGTGCCGCCGCTGCCGTCGAGGCGGACACCCCGGATCGGGGGGCTCACATCGCCGTTGGGGGCCAGCCGCGCGCCGCGGTACGTGCCATGGTGGCTCTCGACCTGGCCGATGCCGGCCAGAGTGGTCCAGGCGATGTGGCATTTCGGGTTTTCGACCTCGGCGACCCGGGCGGCGTAGGCGTATGCCTCGAGCGCGATCACCGGGATCTCCAGCCCCGCCGACCGCTGCACCGCCCACTCCCGCAACTGATCCGCGGGCCGGCCGCTGGCATGGGTGTCCACCGCGGGCACCGCATCCCCGGCCGGAGGCGGGACGCCGTCGGGAATGAACAGGCTGAGCTGCCAGGTACAGCTAGACGCCAGCACGATCGAGGTTGCGCCGATCACGGCGGCCGCGCGCATCCAACGCCTCGGCGACACCATGCTTTCCTGAGCTCCCCACACTCGCCTGCACCAACTTCCGCCACACCATCGTCCCATGCGTTCGGCAACTACCCGGTTGCCCCGGGCCTCGGCGCACCGACGTATCGCCGGTTTCAGCTAATGACCGGTTAGCTGCTGGTCGCCTTGGCTAGCGCGACCAGACCGACGCCGACCACGGGGATTCGCAACCTCATCGGCGATATTACCGAGCGGCCGATGACAAATCCGGCAAACATTCCGGCGATCGCTCGCACCGACGGGCGAAAGAGTTGAAAAATCAGGCGCGGCGCCGCCGCGGTAACCGCGCTGCGGTTGCCTCAGGCGTCTCGGGCCGCCGCGTCGGCGCTTGCTTCCACCTCGACCAAGTCGGAGTCGGGCTCGCCGTCGGTCTCGGCCGCCGACCGTTGATCGTCGAGTGCCGCCGCAACGGCCGGCCAGTGCTCACGCCACTCCTCCTCGGATATCTCGCCGAGCGGGGCTACGTCGAACTCCTCGGGGACATCGGTGCCGCGGCGTGCGGCCGAGATCGTCCGCTCGACTTCGCGGACCGTCTCGACGAAGTCCAGAACGGCCGCGCGCAGGGCACTTTCGGCATCGACGTCGGCCGACACTGAAATCGAGCTGATCGCCTCGGGGATCAGCTCGGCGGGCAGGCCCGCTTTGCCGGCACGCGCAATGACCTTCTGGGCCAGCGCCAATGCGGGCTGTCCGGTGTGCACGTCGTCCATCACCGATTTCCGCGGCTTTTCGGCAGCCTTGCGCTCTTCCCACTGGGCCAATTGTTCTTCAAGCGAAATAGATTGCCCGGCAAGCACTCCCGGTACCCGATTGCCCAGTTTACGCATCAGGGTGGCGGCGACGTCGTCGATGGTGAAGGGGAACTCCGACGCGTCCTCGGCGATGCGGGCGTGGAACAGCACCTGCAGCAGCACGTCGCCGAGCTCTTCGCGCAACGCCTCGGCATTGCCCCTGCCGACCGCGTCCAGCAGTTCGTAGGTCTCCTCCAGCAGGAATCTGCGTAGGGAGTCGTGCGTTTGCTCGCTTTCCCACGGCCCGGCGGTGCGCAGTTTGTCCATCATCGCCACGGCATCGATCAGCCGTTCACCACGCGGGGTCTCGGGCGCCGCGATCAGCCGGGCACCGGCCGCCAACCGTGCGACGACGGCCGGATGGTCGCGGTCCGACGACAGCAGCACCGGGGCGTCGTCGCCGGAGTGCGCCGGCCGCGCCGCGGGCAGCGACCAGGGCACCGCGACGGGCATCTCTTCGGTGTATTGCACCTCGCCGGACAGGTGCTCGATGGCTTCGACCGGCACCAGCGACGGTCTGCGGGGGTCGAACAAGACGACGATCATCGCGCCCGTCGCTCCTCACTTGCCATCGATGCGGGCAGTTCACTCGTTATACCAATGTCTGTTTGCGGTTTGCCCTGCAGTGCCGTCACCAGGTTGGCCACCATCTGCACCAGCTCGACATCGCGCAGTCGCGGCGCGCCGACCCCGCCTGCTCGCGGAATGGGAACCTGCACGGTCGACGTCGTGGCGCGGTAGCTGGCGGCCGGATACATCCGCTTGAGCCGCACCTGAGCGGAGTCCGGCAGCGTCATCGGCGAGAGCCGCACGGTCGACGCCGACACGGCCGACACCTCGGTGACGCCGGCATCGCGACACAGCAGCCGCAGCCGCGCCACCGCCACCAGCCGCCGGGCCGGCTCGGGCAGCGCCCCGTACCGGTCGACGAGTTCCTCGACAACCGCGTCGATCTCGCCGTCGGAGGACGCCGCGGCCAGCCGCCGATACCCCTCCAGGCGCAGCCGATCACTGGCGATGTAGTCCGGCGGCAGGTGCGCGTCGACCGGCAGGTCGATCCGCACGTCCTTGGGCTCCTCGGCCGTGGTGACGGTCTGGCCGTCGGCGGCAGCCCGGTAGGCCTCCACCGCCTCCCCCACCAGCCGGACGTAGAGGTCGAAGCCCACCCCGGCGACGTGCCCGGACTGCTCGACGCCCAACACGTTGCCGGCGCCGCGGATTTCGAGGTCCTTCATCGCGACGGCCATGCCCGCGCCCAGCTCGTTGTTCTGCGCGATGGTGGCCAGCCGGTCGTAGGCCGTCTCGGTCAGCGGCGCGTGCGGCGGATAAAGGAAGTAGGCGTAGCCACGCTCTCGGCTGCGACCGACCCGGCCGCGCAGCTGGTGCAGCTGCGAGAGGCCGAAGGTGTCGGCCCGCTCGACGATCAGCGTGTTGGCGTTCGAGATGTCCAGCCCGGTCTCCACGATCGTGGTGCACACCAGGATGTCGTACTCGCGGTTCCAGAACCCCTGCACCGTGCGCTCGAGCCGTTCTTCGGGCATCTGCCCGTGCGCGACGACCACCCGCGCCTCGGGCACCAACTCCCGGATCCGGGCCGCCGTCCGGTCGATCGAGCTGACCCGGTTGTGCACGTAGAAGACCTGCCCGTCGCGCAGCAGCTCGCGCCGCAGGGCGGCCGCGACCTGCTTGTCGTCCTGCGGGCCGACGTAGGTCAGCACGGGATAGCGCTCTTCGGGCGGCGTCAGGATGGTCGACATCTCGCGGATCCCGGCCAGGCTCATCTCCAGCGTCCGCGGGATGGGGGTGGCGCTCATGGTCAACACGTCGACGTGGGTGCGCAGCGACTTGATGTGCTCCTTGTGCTCGACGCCGAACCGCTGCTCCTCGTCGACCACGACCAGGCCGAGGTCCTTCCAGCGCACCCCGGTCTGCAGCAGCCGGTGCGTGCCGATCACCACGTCCACTGATCCGTCGGCCATGCCCTCGATGACGGCCTTGGATTCGGTCGCGTCGGTGAACCGGGACAGGCCCTTGACGGTCACCGGGAATCCGGTCATCCGGTCGCTGAAGGTCTGCAGATGCTGGTCGGCCAGCAAGGTGGTGGGCACCAGCACGGCCACCTGCTTTCCGTCTTGGACCGCCTTGAACGCCGCCCGCACCGCGATCTCGGTCTTGCCGTAGCCGACGTCGCCGCAGATCACCCGGTCCATCGGGATCGGCTTTTCCATATCCCCCTTGACCTCGGTGATCGCGGTCAGCTGGTCAACCGTCTCGGTGTAGCCGAACGCGTCCTCCATCTCGGCCTGCCAGGGGGTGTCCGGACCGAACGCGTGCCCGGGGCTGGCCTGCCGCTTGGCGTACAGCGACACCAGCTCACCGGCGATCTCGCGCACGGCGCGGCGGGCCTTGGTCTTGGTGTTGGTCCAGTCGCTGCCGCCCAGCTTGCTCAGCGCGGGCGCCTGCCCGCCGACGTACCGCGACAGCTGGTCCAGCGAATCCATCGGCACATACAGCTTGTCGGATCCGCCGCCCCTTTTGCTCGAGGCGTATTCGAGCACCAGATACTCGCGCCGGGCGCCGCCGACGGTGCGCTCGACCATCTCCACGAACCGGCCGATGCCGTGCTGGTCGTGCACCACCAGATCGCCTGCGGTGAGCGCCAACGGGTCAACGGTGTTGCGCCGCTTGGCCGCCAGGCGCTTGCCCTCGACGGCCGCCACCCGGCTGCCGGTCAAATCCGTCTCGGTGATCACCACCAACGTGGCGCCCGGGATGATGACGCCGTCGTGCAGCGGTCCCTTGAGCACACCGACCACGCCGGCCTTGGGCGCGGCACCCGATTCGAGCATGGCGGCGGGGGTGTCGCATTCGGCCAGCCGTTCCACCACGCGGTGCGCGGTCCCGGTGCCGGGTGCGACGACGGCGGCGTAGCCGCCCGTGCTGACGTGCGCTCGCAGCATCGCGAATATGCCGTCGATGTCGTGCTGGTGCCCGCGGGCCGACGGCGCCGACCGGATCTCGAGCTCTACGGCCGACTCGTCGGACAGCTGGCTCAGCGTCCACCACGGATGCCCCCCGCGGGCCGCGGCGGCCCGCACGTCATCGAGTTCGGCGAAACCTGATCCACCGAACTGCGCCACGTCGACCGGCGCGTCGGTGCCCAGCGCGGCCACCGACCAGGACGCTTCGAGGAATTCGCTGCCGGTCTTGATCAGGTCGGCTGCCCGGGTGCGGACCTTTTCCGGATCGCAGAGCAAGACCGGTGTGCGCTGGGCCAATTGGTCGGTCAGCAGCACGTGCTCGCCGGGCCGAAGCACCGGCAGCAGCGCCTCCATGCCGTCGACCGCGATGCCCTCGGCGATCTTGGCCAGCATGTCGTTGACGCTGCCCGTGATGGCGGGCTCGGTGGTGCGGTGCCGCGCGGCCAGCTCGGCGGCGCGCTCGCGCACCTCATCGGTCAGCAGCAGTTCACGGCAGGCCACAGCGATGAGGGTGTCCACCTCGATCTCCGGGATCGAGCGCTGATCGGCCACCGAGAACATCCGCATCTCGCTGACTTCGTCGCCCCAGAACTCGATGCGCACCGGATGCTCGGCGGTCGGCGGAAAGACGTCGAGAATGCCTCCGCGCACGGCGAATTCGCCGCGCCGGCCGACCATGTCCACCCGGGTGTAGGCCAGCTCGGCGAGCCGGGTGATCACGCCCTCGAATTCGATTTCCGCACCGACGCTCAACGTGACCGGCTCCACCAGCCCCAGCTGCGGCGTCATCGGCTGCAGCAGCGAGCGCACCGCGGTCACCACCACCTGCAGGGGCGGACCCAGCCGCGCATCGTCGGGATGGGCCAGCCGGCGCAATACCGTCAACCGGGCGCCGACGGTGTCGACGCCGGGCGAAAGTCGCTCGTGCGGCAGGGTTTCCCACGACGGAAAGACCGCGACGGCATCGCCGAAGACGCCGCGCAGTTCGGCGGTCAAGTCGTCGGCTTCGCGCCCGGTCGCGGTGACTACCAGCAGAGGACCCAACCGCGCCAGCGCGCTGGCGACGAATAGCCGTGCGCTGGCTGGACCCACCAGGCTCAATTCGGCCGGCGAGGCGGCCGCGGTGTCGATCAGCTGCTGGAAGGTCGGCGCGGTGAGCGCCAATTCAACGAGCCCCGCGATCGGGGTTTCTGGGCGAGCAGCCCCCGGTGCGGTCATGATGAATTCCATTCTAGGGGCCCTCAGCGACAGGGCCGGACACACCGAACCTCGTCAATATCGAGCTCGCCGCCGTCAAGGGATCGTAAGGAAGGCACCGCGGAGTTATTCGGCGGCGCACGTTGAATTCATGACATTGCTGGATATCCTGCCGTCTCTCGGTCAGGCGGCTCCCCCGCGTTTCGATCCCGCGATCTGGCCCGTCACCGCCCACCCCGACGAGGAGGGCAGGCTGTGCGTCGGCGGTGTACCGCTGGCCGATATCGCCGACGAGTTTCACACCCCGGCCTATGTCATCGACGAAACCGACTTCCGGCATCGCGCCCGCCGCTACCGCAAGACGCTGCGCGGCGTCGAGGTCGTCTACGCCGGAAAGTCGTTACTGACCACCGCGGTGGCCCGCTGGGCGCGCGAAGAGGGCCTCGGCCTCGACGTCTGCTCCACCGGCGAGCTGGCCGTCGCCCTTGCCGGTGGGGTCGACCCGGCACGCATCGTCATGCACGGCAACGCTAAATCGCCGGAGGAACTGCGCGAAGCGGTGTGCGTCGGGGTGGGACGCATCGTGCTGGATTGCGGCATGGAAATCGCCTACCTCGCCGGGCTGGCGCGACGGCGCCAGCCGGTCCTCATCCGGGTGACCCCGGACATCGACATCCACGGCCACCGGGCCGTCACCACCGGCATCAGCGACCAGAAGTTCGGGTTCACGCTGCACGGTGACCGCGCCGACGTCGCGGCCCAGCGGGTGCTCGCGCACCCGATACTCGACCTGGTCGGCCTGCATTGCCATATCGGCTCGCAGGTCACCGACCCCGTCCTCTACGGCGAAGCCATCCGCCGGATGATCGCCGCGATGGCCGACATCCGGACCAGGCACGGCGTCATCCTCACCGAGCTCAACATCGGCGGCGGGCACGCCATCCCCTATGTGCCCGGCGACCGCGAGCTCAACCTCTCGCAGCTGGCCGACGCCATCGAGAACGCGCTCGACGAAGCCTGCGCCGCCGAGCATTTCCCGCGGCCCCAGATCGTGGTGGAACCCGGGCGGGCCATCTGCGGCCGGGCCGGCGTGACGCTGTACCGGGTGTGCTCGATCAAAACCCAGCCGGGTGGACGCACCTTTGTCGCGGTCGACGGCGGCATGAGCGACAACCCGCGGGTGTCGCTGTACGGCGCGCAATACACGGCCGCGCTGGCCAACCGGCATTCGCTAAGACTCAAGCAGCGGGTCACGGTCGTCGGCCGGCACTGCGAGGCGGGCGACGAACTCATCCGCGATATCGAACTGCCCGCCGACCTGCACCCCGGCGACCTCCTGGCCGTGCCGTGCACAGGCGCCTACCACCACAGCATGGCGTCGAACTACAACATGGTCGGTCGTCCCGCGGTGGTAGCGGTCAAGGACGGGCGAGCCCGCGAACTGGTTCGCCGGGAGACCGTTGCCGACCTGCTGGCTCGGGACTGCGGCTAGCCCGCTACTCGTCCTGCAGCCGAGGGTCGGCCTCGAGGTGGGTCAGCCCGTTCCACATCAGGTTGACCAGGTGGGCGGCGACGACTTCCTTCTTGGGCTCCCGCGTGTCGAGCCACCACTGCGCCGTCATCGACACGGAGCCGACGAGGGCCTGGGCGTACAGCGGCGCGAGCCCTGGATCCAGGCCACGACGGGAGAAGTCGCCGGCCAGGATGGAGCTGACCTGGTTGACGGCGTCATTGAGCAGGCTGGAATAGGTGCCCGAGCTGATCGCGGCCGGCGAGTCGCGAATCATGATCCGGAAGCCGTCGGTGCGCTGTTCGACGTAGGTGAGCAGCGCCAGTGCGACCCGCTCGACGCGCACCCGGGACCGGTTATTGGTCAGCGACGAGGTGATGCCGTCGAGCAGTGCGGACATCTCGCGGTCGACCACCACGGCGTACAGCCCTTCCTTGCCGCCGAAGTGCTCGTAGACGACCGGTTTGGACACGTTGGCGCGCAGCGCGATCTCCTCGATCGACGTGCCTTCGTATCCGCGTTCGGCGAACAGCGTGCGCGCGATGCCGACGAGCTGCTGGCGGCGCTCGGTGCCGGTCATCCGCGCGCGCGGCGCCCGCGTCTCTTTGTCCGGTTCCTTGTCCAGCACGGCCACGTCAATCAGCGTATCGGTCAACAGCCGACAAGCGGCCCGCATCGTCGTCAGACTAAAGTCTTCTTGGCGCGGTCGGAATCAACCCGCCGCTCGCCATGGGTTAGCGATCCGTCGTGGTGTAATCGGCAGCACCTCTGATTTTGGTTCAGAAAGTTCAGGTTCGAGTCCTGGCGACGGAGCTTCAACTGCTAGTTGCGAAATCCCATCGTTTTTTGCCTTCACCGCAGATGAAGTGACACGCTTGACGGCGTGTCGGCGCTTCCGCGCGCAGCGCGTGCGGGACAAACGCAAGGAGGGTTGATGTCGTCTCCTGGTGATACCGCGGTCCTGGTGCTGGCGGCCGGGCCCGGCACCCGGATGCGGTCGGACACCCCAAAAGTCCTGCACACCGTTGGTGGGCGCAGCATGCTGTCCCATCTCCTGCACACGATCACCAAGGTCGCTCCCCAGCACCTCGCCGTCGTCCTGGGCCATGATCACGAGCGCATCGCCCCTCTCGTGGCCGACTGGGCCGACGCCCTCGGGCGTCCCGTGGATGTGGCGCTGCAAGAGCGCCCCCGCGGCACGGGCGACGCAGTACTGTGCGGCCTGTCCGCGCTGCCCCCCGACTACGCCGGGGTCGTCGTCGTCACCTCGGGCGACACCCCGCTGCTGGACGCCGACACTTTGGCCGATTTGATCGCCACCCACAGCGCGGCGCCGGCCGCGGTGACCGTGCTGACCACCACGGTGAGCGACCCCAGCGGCTACGGCCGCATCCTGCGCACCCAGGACAACGAGGTCATGGCGATCGTGGAACACGCCGACGCCACGCCCTCGCAACGCGAGATCCGTGAGGTCAACGCCGGTGTCTACGCCTTCGACACCGCGGCGCTGCGCTCCGCACTGAACCGGTTGAGCTCCAACAATGCCCAGCAGGAGCTCTACCTGACCGACGTCATCGCCATCCTGCGCGGCGACGGCCTGGCCATCCACGCCCGCCACGTCGACGACAGCGCGCTGGTGGCCGGCGTCAACAACCGCGTCCAACTCGCGCAGCTGGGCGCCGAACTGAACCGCCGCATCATCGCAGACCATCAGATGGCGGGCGTCACCATCGTCGACCCGGGCACCACCTGGATCGACGTCGACGTCAGCATCGGGCGCGACACCGTCATTCAGCCGGGGACACAGCTGCTCGGCCGCACTCAGGTCGGCAGCCACTGCGTCGTCGGCCCGGACACCACGCTGACCGATGTCAGCGTGGGCGACGGCGCCTCGGTGGTGCGCACCCATGGCACCGCGTCGTCGATCGGTGCCGGCGCGACCGTCGGGCCGTTCACCTACCTGCGCCCCGGCACGGTGCTGGGCGACGACGGCAAGCTCGGCGCGTTCGTCGAGACCAAGAACGCCACCATCGGCACCGGCTCCAAAGTGCCGCATCTGACCTACGTCGGAGACGCGGACATCGGCGAGCACAGCAACATCGGCGCGTCCAGCGTGTTCGTCAACTACGACGGCGAATCCAAGCGGCGGACCACCATCGGCTCGCACGTGCGCACCGGGTCGGACACCATGTTCGTGGCGCCGGTGACCGTCGGCGACGGCGCCTACACCGGAGCCGGCACGGTGGTGCGCAACGACGTCCCGCCGGGAACGCTGGCGGTATCCGCGGGTCCGCAACGCAACATCGAAGGGTGGGTGCGCCGCAAGCGCCCGGGCAGTCCGGCCGCGCAGGCGGCCGAGGCCGCCGAGAAAGCCGCCGGTCAGAGCACCCCCCCGGTCCCTACAGCCGGCCAAACGCCAGAAGCCGAACCGACACCGTGAATTTGCTAGCTGGCAACCCGGCCACAGTTCCGTACCATTCGCTTCGTACGATGGGGCCTTCCATCCCCCACCCCGATTTGGCGAGGGCAGTGCGTTGAGCCACGACTGGACCGATAACCGCAAAAATTTGATGCTCTTCTCCGGCCGCGCGCATCCGGAGCTGGCCGAGCAGGTGGCCAAAGAGCTCGACGTCCACGTCACCGCACAGACCGCGCGGGAGTTCGCCAACGGCGAGATCTTCGTGCGGTTCCACGAATCGGTGCGTGGGTGTGACGCTTTCGTCCTGCAGTCGGCCCCCGACCCGGTCAACAACTGGTTGATGGAACAGCTGATCATGATCGACGCCCTCAAGCGGGGGAGCGCCAAGCGGATCACCGCGGTCATGCCGTTCTATCCCTATGCCCGGCAGGACAAGAAGCACCGGGGCCGCGAGCCAATCTCGGCCCGCCTGGTCGCCGATCTGCTCAAGACCGCCGGCGCGGACCGGATCGTCACCGTCGACCTGCACACCGATCAGATCCAGGGCTTCTTCGATGGGCCCGTCGATCACATGCGCGGCCAGAACCTGCTGACCGGCTACATCCGTGACAACTACCCCGACGGCAACATGGTGGTCGTCTCGCCCGACTCCGGGCGGGTGCGCATCGCCGAGAAATGGGCCGACGCACTGGGCGGCGTCCCGCTGGCCTTCATTCACAAGACCCGCGACCCGCGGGTGCCCAACCAGGTGGTGTCCAACCGCGTCGTCGGTGAGGTGCAGGGGCGGACCTGTGTCCTGATCGACGACATGATCGACACCGGTGGCACCATTGCCGGCGCGGTCAAGTTGCTGCGCGACGAGGGCGCCGGTGACGTGATCATCGCGGCCACCCACGGTGTGCTATCGGATC